>NZ_JBHVGU010000005.1:139400-296663 GCF_042800575.1 Streptomyces sp. NPDC057616 | reverse complement strand
GGAGGGGGTGGGGGGGGGGAGGGGGGGGGAAAAGAAGGGGGGGGGGGGGGGGGGGGGGGGGGGGAGCGGGGGAACCCCCCCCCCCCCCCCGCCGAGATGCACGAGCCGTAGGTACGGGGGGAACCCCGGCTCTGTGCGACGGCCGATGACCAGTCGGCTCACTCATTACTGCGCCGGGGCGGCCGAAAACGTTACTCGCGCGGCCGAGAAAACTTCCTCCGCCGTGAAACCGCAGGTCAGAGCGCGCTGAGCGTCGGGCTCGGGGACGCGGTCGGGGTCCTGATCAGCTGCCTGGGCAGCAAGGGGGCGTAGGAGGGCGACGCGGTGGCGCCGGTTCCGCCGACGCCGGGCAGTATGCCGTGGCCGTCGTCGTCACCGCCCTGGTCGCCCTGGTCGCCGCCCTGGCCGTGCTCGCCGCCGGGGCCGTTCTGATCGCCCTGGCCGTCGCCGCCCTTGCCGTCCCGGTCGTCGCCCTTGCCGTGCCGGGAACCGCCCTCGGCGAGCGCCAGTACGCGCTTGCAGTACTTCCGCACGCGCTGGGGGTCGGAGCTGCCCACGGCACCCTCGAGGGCGCGCCGGCGGCCGGTGCCCAGGTCGTTGCCGTCGCGTAGGTCGGTGCAGGCCGACGGCGCTCCGCGCCACCAGCCGATGCCGTCTCGGCTGCCGTTGCCGGTGCCGGTGCCCGGCGCGGACGACGCCGCGCCGGACGAGCCGGGCGGGATCACCGGGCCGGTGGGGGCGCCGGAGGAGCCGTCGGGTGTGGGCTCGCCCTGGGAGCCGCCCGGCGAGGGCGACACGAGCGGGCTCTGCGGCGACGCGGGCGCCGAGACGGAGGTGCCGGGGTTCGGCCGGTCGTGGCCGAACGGCGTCGGGAGCACTCCGCTTGTCGCCGCGACGGCGACTCCGCCGACCATTCCGGCCGCCAGTACGGCCGTCAGCACGAAGCGCGCGGACCGGCCCCGGCGGGAGCTGCGTTCGCTCCGGGCGGGGCCGCCGATACGGACGAGACCGGCGTCCGGGGGCGGGGGTGGCGCGGCCTGCCGGCCGGTGGCGGACCGCTCGGCACGGGCGTCGGAGCGCGCGGCCCGGAAGGCGGCCAGCGCGGCGGCCTCACCAGGCAGTTCGACGCTGCCCGGCGGGGGTTCCACGGTCAGTCCCTCGAGCGTCTTGGCAAGGCGTTCGGCCTGATCACGGACGGCGGGATCGACAGCCTCGAGCGACTCCCCGCGCAGCAAACTTTCCGCTGTTTCGCGGTCCAGCCACCTGTACTGCTCGTCGGCCATCACATGTCCTTCTGCGTCCGCGCACGCATATGCGTCACACTCGCGGACGTCACCGCGGCGTCGCGCGGTTCTCGCTGGGGCGGCAGCCCGTCCAGACCGCCGGTCGATTCCGGATCGTCGCCGAGCAGTTCGGCGAGCCGCTTCAGACCGCGGTGCGCCGCCGTCCGTACGGCGCCCGGGCGCTTGCCGAGCGTCTCGGCGGCGGTCTTGGCGTCCAGGCCCACGACCACCCGCAGCACGACGGCCTCGGCCTGGTCCTGCGGCAGCCGGGCGATCAGGGAGAGGGTGTGGTCGGTGGAGAGCGACTCCATGGCCTCGCCCGCGGTGTCGGACTCGGCGGGTCTGCCGGTCAGTTCCGTCTCGTCGCCGCCGATGGCGGGGCGGCGCCCGCGCATGCGTATGTGGTCCAGCGCGCGGTTGCGGGCGATCCGGGCGGCCCAGCCGCGGAAACGGTCCGCGTCGCCCTCGAAGCGCTCCAGGTCACGGGCTATCTGCAACCAGGCCTCGGACGCGACGTCCTCCGCGTCCGGGTCACCGACCAGTGTCCGGACGTATCCGAGCAGGCGCGGGTGCACTGCGCGGTACACAGTCCGGAACGCGGTCTCGTTCCCGTCCTGTGCCGCAAGCACCGCGGCCGTCAGCTCCGCGTCGTCCCCCAGCACCAGTGGTTCCTCGTTCGATGGTCGCGGCGTCGAGGCCGCCGATCCTTGCCGTGATCTTGTCTTCCGCGCCCGGCGCGAAAGGCACGTTACGACCTGAAACCGCTGCTCGTCCATGTCCGTACAAGATGCAACCACCCAGGACGCGGAGCGGAATGCCTGGGGTGTGACAGAAACCGCACTCATGGCGCTGTAGGAAGTACGGGTCGCCGCGCGGCCCGTGCCGCGCGACGGCCGGGGCCTCTCCTGTGGGGGGTGGCGGCCCCGGCCGTTGCTTCGGTGGCGCACGGCAGGGCCGTGAACGCGCCACGACGGGCACCGGACGAGGGCATGCTGAAGGCAGCGACCCTTACGAAAAGGGCCGCTTGTCCTGGAAAGCTACTTGTCCTTCTTGCCGGATCCGGCGCCGGTGGAACCGCTTGAGCCGGCAGCGCCCGCCGACCCCGAAGAACCGCCCGAACCGCTCGCGTCGGGGTTCTTCGTCGCCCTGCCCCGCTGCGTGCTCCGCGGGTTCTTCGGCTTCCTGGTCGCCGACGGCGTGCTCCCGGCCGACGGCCCGGCCAGCTTGGCGGCGCAGTAGGCCGCGACCTTGTCCTTGCCGCCGGCGGCCGCGATCAGCCGCTGCCAGGCGGTCGAGTCCAGCGCCTTGCCGCTGTCCTTGACCTTCTCGTACGCCTGGCAGTGCGCCTCGGTGTCCTTCGCCGTCTCCGGCCGGTCCGCGGCGGCGGTCGAGCCGGGCGTGTGCGACGGCGTACCGGACGGAGCCGCCGACGCGTGGGTCCGCTGCCCTGAGCCGTGCCCGTCGTGCGAGGAGCCGTGGACGGAGTCGATCGCGGCGAACGCGACGCCGCCCAGGGTGAGGCCGGCCAGGGAGAGCGTGAAGGTGACGCGCAGCGAGCGGCGGATGCGGCGGTGCTCGCGCGGGCGCCAGTCGTCCCGGCGGCGGGTCCGCCCGCCGTGCACCGCGGTCTCCCGGGCGGCGCGGAACGCCGCCACCGCCCGCCGCTCGGCGTCGGCGTCGAGCGCCTCCGTCCGCAGCACGCCGGCGATCAGGCTCTCCAGTGCCGGGCCGGCCGGCCCGTCGAGGGGGCCCGGCCGGGCTCCGCCCGGGTGCGCGTGCCGACGGGCGCGGGCGCCGCGGTCGCTGTGCCGGTCACCCATGTCCGTATCCATCCGTGTGCGGCGGCCGGGCGTTCACGCCGGTCCCGCCGTCGTCGTCATTCGTCGCGTCGTGGACGTTCGATCCGTCGTGGACGGTCGCTCCGCCGCTGTCAGTCATGTCGACTCCCCCAGCGTCCGAGGATCGTCATTCGTCACACCCGGCCCGTTGATCAAGGTCGCGAGACGCTTCAGTCCCCGGTGCGCGGCCGTGCGCACGGCGCCCGGGCGCTTGCCGAGGACGCGGGCCGCCGAGGGCCCGTCGAGCCCGACGACCACGCGCAGCAGCACGGCCTCGGCCTGGTCGCGCGGCAGGCTGCGGACCAGCTCCAGGGCGCGCTCGGTGGACAGCGCCTCCAGGGCCTGGTCGTGGGTGCTGTGCGGCCCGGCCAGCTCCAGCACGTCCGCGTCGAGCCCCGCCGACCGCGGCCGTACCTTCTGCCGGCGCAGGTGGTCCAGGGCGCGGTGCCGGGCGATGGTCGCGGTCCAGCCGCGGAAGCCCGCCCCGTCGCCCTTGAACCGCCCGAGGTCGCGGGCTATCTCCAGCCAGGCGTCGGACGCCACGTCCTCGGCGTCGTCGCCGACGATCCCGCGCAGATAGCCGAGGAGCCCTGGCTGCACGATCCGGTACGCGCGGGCGAAGGCGGCCTCGTCACCCTCCTGGGCCCGCGCGACGGCCGCCCCCAGCTCCTCGTCGTACGCCTGCGCGCGGCGGGGTTCCCGTCCCTGGCCCAACAGATTCCTCGTCGTTCGTACGAGTGGTGCGCGGGCTCCGCAGAACCCGCCCCGTGCCCCACACCGGTCCGTGGACACGCCCCCACGGTCCTCAGCGCCGGGCGTCACGGAAGTGTCACAGGTGACGTTTGGTCAAAGCTGTGCGCTGTGTGTAGTTGCCACCTTCCGTCACAGGTGTGCCACGCATGTACTTCTCTTAGGGGTGGGATAATTGAGTCCTCGCGGGACGCGCGCGTACAGACCGCTGAGCCTGAAACGCCGGGCATGGCTGACGCTCGGCGCGGTGGTACTGGGAGGGGGCGGCGTCGTCACGTACGCCGTCGCCAGCCCGTCCGCCGACCACCAGGCGCCCGGCCGCGCCAAGCGGCCGGTGAAGGTCTACGACATGGCGCTGAAGACCACCGCGAACGGCAAGCGGGAACTGCCGCGCACGGACACCAAGCAGTTCTCGATGCTCGGCGTCTCCTGGACCGGGGCGACGCAGCGGCTGCACGGCACGGCCCAGGTCCGTACGCACAGCGTCGAGACCGGCGCGTGGAGCGCCTGGCGGGACCTGGAGGCGGACGCCGACCCGCTGCGCGACCCGCAGGCGGGCGCCGACGCACGCGGCGCGTCCGAGCCGCTGTGGGTCGGCCCGTCCGACGGCGTCGAGGTCCAGGTCGTGCACAAGAACGGCTCCACCAGCGCGGGACTGCCCAAGGGGCTGCAGGTCAACCTGGTCGACCCGGGTGTGGTCACCGACGCCGAGACGAAGGCGAGCGACCCCTCGAAGGAGCCCGCCGCGTTCGTGGCGGACACGACGCCGGGCGCCACGCCGGCGGACACCACGTCGCCGAGCCCGACGGACACGGCGTCCCCGAGCCCGACCGACAGCACCTCCGCCGGCCCGACCGACAGCACGTCACCGAGCCCGACGGGCAGCGCCTCCGCGAGCCCGACCGTGCCGACCGCGCCGCCGTCCACCGTCCCCGAGCCGCCGATCACCTCGCGGGCCGGCTGGGGCGCGGACGAGTCGATCAGCCCGGACCCGTCGGAGTACAACGCGGACGTCAAGGCCGTCTTCGTGCACCACACCGACGGCTCCAACGACTACTCGTGCGCCGACTCGGCCTCGATCGTGCGCGGCATCTACGCGTATCACGTGCAGGTCAACGGCTGGAACGACATCGGCTACAACTTCCTGGTCGACAAGTGCGGCACGATCTTCGAGGGCCGCAAGGGCGGCGTCGACCTGCCCGTGCTCGGCGCGCACACCTACGGCTGGAACCGCGAGTCCGCGGGCATCGCGGTGCTCGGTGAGTACACCTCCACCGGGGCCTCGAACGCGGCCCTGGCCTCCGTCGCCCGGGTCGCGGCCTGGAAGCTCGGCCAGTACGGCGCCGATCCCGCCTCGACCGTGAAGCTCACCGCGGGTGCGGCGCAGACCAACTACTTCGGCACCGCCTTCACCGCGGGCAGCCAGTACACCTTCAACCGGATCTCCGCGCACCGCGACGGCTACAACACCCAGTGCCCGGGCAGCTCGCTCTACGCCCAGCTGCCGACCATCCGCGCCTGGGCGGCCGGCCCGGTGCAGGGCCTGAAGCTCACCTCGCTGTCCGGCGCGGGCCTGTCCGGCTCGACGTACTACACCAAGGGCGCGATCACCGCGAAGTGGTCGACCACCACGCCCGGTTCGCTGATCTCCAAGTTCGAGCTGCTGGTGGACGGCAAGGTCGCGGCCACCGCGACGGGCTCGGCCACCTCGGTCGCCGCCACCGTGCCGGCGGGCAGCCACAGCGTCGCCGTGCGGGCCGTGCACCAGTCGGGCAGGACCGCGACGAGCGCGGCGCTGACCGTCGTGACGGACACCACCGCGCCGACGTTCACGACCACCCCGAAGATCTCGCTGCGCACCGGCACGGTGAACACCACCGCCGTCCCGGTCACCCTGGGCTGGAAGGCGGCCGACAGCGCCGCGCTGAAGTCGGTGAGCCTGCTGTCCCCGACGACGGCCACCTTCGGCCCGACCACCACCAGCTCCAGCCGCACGGCCAAGTCCGGCACCGCGAGCACCTGGTCGATGAAGGCGTACGACTACGCGGGCAACACCAGGACGTCGTCGCCGTCGTACACGCCGGTGATCCTGCAGGAGACCTCGGCCGTCAAGTCCGGCAGCTGGACGACCCGTTCCTCCAGCAGCTACCTCGGCGGCAAGTCGTACTCCAGCGGTTCCAAGAACGCGAGCCTGACCTGGACGTTCACCGGCCGCTCGGCGTCCTGGGTGGTCTCCCGGGCCTCCAGCTCCGGGCAGGTCTACGTCTACGTCGACGGCACGAAGGTCTCCACCGTCGACCTGAAGTCCTCGACGACCCTGTACCGCCAGGCCATCTGGACCAAGACCTGGTCCAGCAGCGCCAAGCACACCGTGAAGGTCGTGGTGGTGGGCACCAGCGGCCGCCCGACGATCACGACGGACGGCCTGGTCTACATCAAGTAGCGGCTACATCGACGAGCGGCTCACAGCGCCGAGTCCACCGGTTCGGGCGTCTTCGATGCGGAACTCTGCATCGTGGGCGCCCGACGCGCGTTGATGACCACCCCGGCGATCAGCGCGGCCAGCAGCAGCGCGGCCATCGCCCACCAGGTGGCGACGTTGAAGCCGTGCACGGTGGCCTTCGCCGACAGCAGGCGCTGGTCCACACCCGGTGCCGCGTGCGTCGTCAGATACCGCGCGGTCACGGTCGCGGCGATGGTGTTGAGCAGCGCCGTACCGATCGAACCGCCCACCTGCTGGGCGGTGTTGAAGGTCGCCGAGGCCGCGCCCGAGTCGCGCGGCGCGACGCTGCCCGTGGCCAGCGACACCGAGGTCATCATCGCCGTGCTCATGCCGAGACCGAGCATCAGCATGCCGGGCAGGACATGCGAGGCGTACGCGGGCTCCACGCCGACCTGGGCGATGACGGCCAGGCCGCCCGCGGCCAGCAGCAGCCCCGGCACGATCACCACGCGGGGCGGCACCCGGGTCAGCAGCCGTGCCGCGATCTGGGTCGAGCCGATCACCATCGCGACCGTCATGGGCAGGTAGGCGACCCCGGTCTTCAGCGGCGACCAGCCGAGCACGCCCTGCAGGTAGTAGGTGAGGAACAGGAACGTGCCGAACATGCCGATGGTCACCAGCAGCGTGGTCAGGAAGGCACCGACGCGCTGCCGGTCCTTCACCACCGACGTCGGCAGCAGGGGCACCCGGGCCCGCGTCTGCCACCAGCCGAACGCCGCGAGCAGCACGACCCCGCCGGCCAGCAGCGTCAGCACCCGTCCGTCGCGCCAGCCGCGCGACTCCGCCTCGGAGAAGCCGTAGACCAGCGAGAGCATTCCGGCGGACCCGAGGACCGCGCCGGGCACGTCGAGGCGGGCGTCGGGGTGGCGCTCGCCGGGCGCGAGCAGCGCCAGCGCGCCGAAGAAGGCGACCAGGGCGATGGGGATGTTGACGTACAGGCACCAGCGCCAGTTCAGGTACTGGGTCAGGATGCCGCCCGCGAGCAGGCCGACCGCGGCGCCGGCGCCGATGATGGCGCCGAAGATGCCGAAGGCCTTCCCGCGGTCCTTGGGATCGGTGAAGGTCGTGGCGAGCAGCGAGAGCGCGGACGGCGCGAGCAGCGCGGCGAACGCGCCCTGCAGGGCCCGCGCCCCGAACAGCATCCCGGAACCGGCGGCGGCTCCGCCGAGCGCGGAGGCGGCGGCGAAGCCGAGCAGCCCGATCATGAAGGTCGTCCGGCGGCCGACCAGGTCGGCGACCCGGCCGCCGAGCAGCAGCAGTCCGCCGAAGGCCAGCGTGTAGGCGGTGATCACCCACTGGCGGTTCCCGTCCGACATGTTCAGGTCGGCCTGGGCGGACGGCAGGGCGATGTTCACGATGGTCATGTCGAGGACGACCATCAACTGGGCGAGGGCGATGACCACGAGCGCCCACCAACGGCGGTTGTCAGCCATACGGCCCATCCTGCGCCCACCGACGCCCGTTTGGGAACGCCAGCGTCTCTTATTACGGGGTTTTTGCCGCCCCGGGCGCCGCACCGGCCGCCGTCACCACGTCCCGGCACAGCAGCCGCAGCGAACCGTCGCCCTGGTAACAGCGCCGGGCCTCGTCGATCGGGTCCCACATCCGCCCGTCCGGCGTCCGGATCCAGTGCTCCCCGTTGCCCGTCCACCACTCGGCGCCGGTCTGACGGACGATCACCTCGCCCGCGTACGCCCCGAAGGCGCGCAACTCGCTCTCCACGGCGGCGTACGGCGCCCCCTCCTGCCGTATCCCTTCGATGATCCGGTCGACGCGCCACACACTCTGTGCCGAGTAGTCGAGGCGCACCCGCGCCCCCTCGCGCATCGCCGCAACCGCGTCCGCCGCCCACCGCACGGGCTTCGTCGCCGCGCTCGGCCTGGTCTCCTGGAAGGTAGTCACATACACAGGAGCGGAACTCGTGTGCCGGACGTCACGCCCATTCCGGGGGTTTCCCAGGACGGGTGCAGGACCGCCCCAGCCCCGCCGCAGGACGGACACAGGACGCTCCCAGGTGCGCGTTTCCTCCCGGGAGTGACGCTTCGCCCCGTCCGTGCGCTCCTCTCACTGATGAGCATGTACTTCCATCTCCGCGCGGTGCCCCCGTCGGCGCTGCGCAACAGCGCGAACTGGTTGCAGCGGCTGTTCGAGGACGACTGGACGACCGTGCGCCGCAGGATCGACCGGCACCGGGAGGAATTCCTGTACCGGCACCATCCCGACCACCACCTCCTCTACGCCGGCGCTCCCCCGCACCGCACCGAGGACGGCCCGCCGTCCGACGTGGTGCTCGGCGGCAGCCCGGTCCCGCACCCGGAGCCCGACCACCCACCGTTCCTGCTGCTGCCGGCGGCCCGGGCCGCCCAGGTCGCCGCGTTTCTCGCGACGGCCGACATCACGGACCTGTGGCACCGGGCCCGCGAGGAGCTCCTGCCCCACTACGGCGGCGCCCCGGCGGAGGACCAGACCCGCACCCTCTTCGAGTCCACCCACCACGACCTGACGGCCTTCTACGCCAGGACGGCCGAGTACGGGGACGCGGTGGTCAAGTGCGTGCTGTGACCGGCGGGGCGGGCCTACCCCAGGCGCGCCCGCCGGGCGACGACTGCCTGCAGCACCCGCCGCCCCTCGACGGAGACCTCCAGGGCCCGTCGCAGGCCGCCCGCGCCATGCCCGGCCAGCACCTCGAGCACCGTCACCTGCCGCCGCAGCTCCGCGGCGACGAGGGGGGACATCCCGTCCGTACGTCCCTCGCGACGCGCGTCGACCGACGACGCCTCGTCGTCGACCAGATCCAGCAGCCGGTGGATCTGCAGCGCGGCGACCGAGCAGGCGTCCGCCCACACCCGTACCGGGCCACCGCTGGGTTCGTCGGGCGCGGCCGCCAGCATCCGGCGGGCCAGCATGGTCGCCTCGCTGTCGCCCGGCTCCTCCGGCCGGCCGAGCTTGCCGCGCGCGTCCTCCAGCCGCTCGCTCCAGTCACCGGTGCCGTCGGTGTCGGCGAGGTTGGCCCACAGCGGGCGCAGCACCTCGTCGTCGCCGCCCAGCAGGGGCACGCAGCGGTCCAAACAAGCCAACCCACTGGCCGCCAGTCCGCGTTCGTCGGCCTGAGCGATCAGGTCCACCAGGCTCATCCACGCCTCCCTCTGCGGGGCTCTCGCACGGTTCAGCAGGGCTCTTCCCTCACCGAGCCCGCACTTTCCCTTACTGCGTGCGACGGCCCGTGAGTGTCACAGCGGGACCACGCCCAGCCGGTCGAGCAGCCGGAAGAAGAGGTTTTCGGCCAAGGGGTCCGCATCGGCGGTCAGTACGTCGACCAGCGGTTCGGCCGCCACGTCGTGCCCGGCCTCCGCTGCCCAGGCGACCGCCCGGCCGGCCGCGTCCTGGGGTTGCAGGAAGTAGTCCTCGAGCGTGAGCCCGTCGTTCCCGGCGCCGAGGTGGCGGGCCATCGCGGCCCGCGCCAGACAGGTCGTCCACGCCCCGCTCTCCGGCGCCGAGGCCTCGACGACCACGCAGTCGCTGTCCATGACGTACCCGAAGAGCGCGGGCGCGCCCGTCTCGCCGGCGAGGAGGTTCATGTTCCCTACCTCGCCCTCGCCGTTCGGGTACTCCCACACCTGCCAGCCGCCCGGTGCCTCGAGGCGCAGCTCCATGCCCTTGGCGTCCGACAGCGCGTCCAGCTCCGCGAGCGGCCGCTCGCTGCGGCCCACCACGAAGTACCCCCAGTAGCCCATGTCCCGCTCCCCCACGGCCGTATCGGCTTCGGCTCGCGCCGAATACACCACATTCGTACGGCAGTTCGCAGCCTTACGCGCCAAATGGCCCGGGGCCGCGGCGGGGTTCAGCCCAGCTTGGCCGCCAGCGCCTGGAACTGCGCCCACGTCAGCGCCGGCCTGCGCGCGTCCCACAGCTTCTGCACCGTGGCCCGCAGCGGCATCCGGATGCCGGCCGCGACCTGGTCCTGCGTCTGCGAGCCGGAGAGGTCGCACCAGACGGCGAAGGATCCGCCGAGGATCTGCGCGTCGTAGGAGGCCGGCACCGCCTGGGTGCCGCGCACCACGCGCGGGGTCCACTGCTCGTAGATCCGCCGGCCCGTCGGGTACACGAAGTCGTTGGGCTGCCCGAGGACGTAGTAGAGGTACTCGTCGTTGTAGTTGATCAGCTTGCGCCCGGCGCTCAGGTACGCCACCGGCTGCCGCGCCCCGAACTCCTTGCCGGTCCAGTACGCGGCCTGCAGGTCCTTGGCGGGCTGCACGGACGTCCCGGCGTAGAAGCCGTCGTTCCACGCCCGCATCGTCCGCTGGTGCGCCCGGACCGTCCTGGCCCGGTCGTTCAGCCACCCCGTGGCGAGGTCGGAGATGGTCCCGCCGGGCCCGTACGCCTTCCGGGCGGCCGCCGCCAGCTGCGGGTAGGAGGCAGACGGATCGGACGCCATCAGCGCCTGGTACTCGTCGCCGCCGAGGTTCCACAGGCCGCCGGGGAAGAGACCGGCGTACTCGTTCAGCAGGTCGTCGACGATCTTCGCGGCGGCCGGCTTGGAGATGTCGAGGGCCCCGCGCGCCGCCACGCCCCGCGTGTTGCGCAGCTGGAGGTCGGGGTGGGCGGCGATGACGGCCCCCAGGTGCCCGGGCGAGTCGATCTCGGGGACCACGGTGATGTGCCGGCTCGCGGCGAGGTCGACGATCTTCTTGACCTCGGCCTTCGTCAGATGCTGCGACGAGACGATCTCCGGGTGCGTGCGGGACTCGATCCGGAAGCCCTGGTCGTCGGAGAAGTGCAGCCCCAGCTCGTTGAACTTCAGGTCGCCGAGCTCGCGCACCCGGTCCTCGATCCAGCCCGCGGTGAAGTGCTTGCGGGCGATGTCCAGCATGAACCCGCGCACCGGCTTGGCCGGCCCGTCCTTCACGACGCCCTCGGGCGCGGTGCCCCCGCCGTGCACCTCCTGCTTGAGCGTCCGGGTGCCGTAGAAGACCCCCGCGTCGGAGCGCCCGCTGATGGTCACCCGCCCGCCGCGCACGGTCATCGTGTACGACTCCGGGTCGGCCCCCTCGTCGTCGTTCAGCGCCAGCCGTACGTCCCCGGCCCGCACGTCGTCCTTCTCGCCGCCGTACGCCAGCCCCAGCTCGCCGGCGATCAGCCGGCCCTCGTCGGCGAGGTCGGCGTCCCCGACCACCACGCGCTCACCGCGCGCCGGCCGCCAGCCGGGCCCCCGGGCCGCGGTGTGCGAGCGCACGGCGGGGATCGTGCCCGGGGCCTTGGAGAGGGCGTAGGAGCGCGTCGGGCTCGGCTTCGCGCTCACCCCGCCGGAGCCGGACGCGTCCCCGGTCCGGCCGCCCGAGGGCTGCTGCTGCGCCGATCCCGCCGGGCCGCCGCCGTCGCCGGAGGCCCACAGCCCGAGACCCACCCCTAAGGCGATCGTCCCGGCGACCGCGCCCGCGACGATCATCCGCCTCTGTTTCACGTTCCGCGCCGGAGGCCGGCGCCGGTGCTGGCTCACGAGCCCAACCTAGAACCCACGGGCACCACGATGCGTCCACCACACGTTCCGAAACTCTCCCCTCCGGGTGAAATTCGGGCATCCGTCGGACACGTCATGCCCACTCTCGATAACGTGACGTCACACCTCCCACAGCTTCCTCAGCCGAAACCCACGTGACGCCCACACATTTTCCTGGCCGAGTCGCCGCCATACCGGCGCTGCCCGAGCAGACGCGCACTCCACCGTCCCCGAGGGGGCTGCGGGAGTTCAACACCGCGCCCACCGACGAGGCGCGGCGCCTGCTGCTCTCCTGCCTCCGCAGCCTCAGCTGGGCCCACCGGGTGGCGGCCCACCGCCCCTACCCGGACCTCGGCTCCCTCCTCGCCGCCTCCGACGAGGCCGCCTACGACCTCTCCCCTGCCGACCTGTCGGAGGCGCTGGCCGGCGAGGCCTGGCCGGCCCTTCCGGACGAGACGTACGCGGCGGCCCACACGGCGCTCAGCGCGGCCCACGCCGCCTACGAGGCCCGTTTCGGCCACTCCTTCGTCATCTACGTCGGCGACGCGCCCCCCGGCGAGTACCTCGACCGCATCCTCGAGGGCATCCGCTCCCGCCTGGCGAACGACCCGGAGGAGGAGCGCGTGGTGGCGGCCGAGGAGCTGCGGCGCCACGCGAAGGACCGCCTGGTGCAGCTGCTCAGGGGCGCAGTCGGTCCATAGCGGGGCACACCGTCCCGGAAGCCGCCCCTCTAACCCATACGCGTGCCACTTTGATCACACCGGTAGGCCCGACGTAAGCCCGGCGGCGGCGCCTGAGTACGATGCTGGGGGCCGGTGGACCGTACCCGGCCGGGCCCGACCGACAGCACAAGCCGGCGCGGCCCCAATCCCCGCTCCCGGAGGGACTTCCGTGCCGGCTGGAACGCTGTACCGCGGCCGGGAAGGAATGTGGTCCTGGGTGGCTCACCGAGTCACCGGCGTCCTCATCTTCTTCTTCCTGTTCGTTCACGTGCTGGACACCGCTCTCGTTCGTGTCTCCCCCGAGGACTACGACAAGGTCGTAGCCACGTACAAGACCCCGATCGTGGCTGTGCTGGAGTACGGCCTCGTCGCGGCCATCCTCTTCCACGCACTGAACGGCCTGCGCGTCATCGCCGTCGACTTCTGGTCGAAGGGCCCGCGCTACCAGAAGCAGATGCTCTGGTCCGTCGTAGGCATCTGGGTCGTGCTGATGCTCGGGGCGATCTACCCCGTCCTCGGCCACGCCGCTCGTGAACTGTTCGGGAGCTGACACCGATGGCGACCACTGAAACCCCCGCGTCCGGGATCGGCCCCGTCGAAGGCGACTCCGTCTACACGGTCGACAACCCGGCGCCCCTCATCGAGGCCCCGCGCAAGCGCACCAAGAAGACCCCGAAGTCGACCCGGGGCAACTTCGAGATGGCGGCCTGGCTCTTCATGCGCCTGTCCGGCGTCGTCCTGGTGGTCCTGGTCATCGGCCACCTGCTGATCCAGCTGGTGCTGGACGGCGGCGTCTCGAAGGTCGGCTTCGCCTTCGTCGCCGGCCGCTGGGCGTCCCCCTTCTGGCAGGTGTGGGACCTCCTGATGCTGTGGCTCGCGATGCTGCACGGCGCCAACGGCCTGCGCACGATCATCAACGACTACGCGGAGCGCGCGAACACCCGGCTGTGGCTGAAGGCCCTGCTCTACACCGCCACGGTGTTCACCATCCTGCTGGGCACGCTGGTGATCTTCACCTTCGACCCGAACATCCGCTAGGCACGGGGCTGCGAGAATCATGAAGATCCACAAGTACGACACCGTCATCGTCGGCGCCGGCGGCGCCGGCATGCGCGCGGCCATCGAGTCGACGAAGCGCAGCCGCACCGCCGTGCTGACCAAGCTGTACCCCACCCGCTCCCACACGGGCGCGGCGCAGGGCGGCATGGCCGCCGCGCTCGCCAACGTGGAGGAGGACAACTGGGAGTGGCACACCTTCGACACGGTCAAGGGCGGTGACTACCTGGTCGACCAGGACGCCGCCGAGATCCTGGCGAAGGAGGCCATCGACTCGGTCCTCGACCTGGAGAAGATGGGCCTGCCGTTCAACCGGACGCCCGACGGCACGATCGACCAGCGCCGGTTCGGCGGTCACAGCCGCAACCACGGCGAGGCCCCGGTCCGCCGCTCCTGCTACGCGGCCGACCGCACCGGCCACATGATCCTCCAGACGCTGTACCAGAACTGCGTCAAGGAGGGCGTGGAGTTCTTCAACGAGTTCTACGTCCTGGACCAGCTGATCACCGAGGTCGACGGCGTCAAGCGGTCGGCCGGCGTGGTGGCCTACGAGCTGGCGACCGGCGAGATCCACGTCTTCCAGGCGAAGGCCGTGATCTACGCGTCCGGCGGCTGCGGCAAGTTCTTCAAGGTGACGTCGAACGCGCACACCCTGACCGGTGACGGCCAGGCGGCCGTGTACCGGCGCGGGCTGCCGCTGGAGGACATGGAGTTCTTCCAGTTCCACCCGACCGGCATCTGGCGCATGGGCATCCTGCTGACGGAGGGCGCCCGCGGTGAGGGTGGCATCCTCCGCAACAAGGACGGCGAGCGCTTCATGGAGAAGTACGCGCCGGTCATGAAGGACCTCGCGTCCCGTGACGTCGTCTCCCGCTCCATCTACACGGAGATCCGCGAGGGCCGCGGCTGCGGTCCCGAGGGCGACCACGTCTACCTCGACCTCACGCACCTCCCGCCGGAGCAGCTCGACGCGAAGCTGCCCGACATCACGGAGTTCGCGCGCACCTACCTCGGCATCGAGCCCTACACGGACCCGATCCCGATCCAGCCGACCGCGCACTACGCGATGGGCGGCATCCCGACGAACGTCGAGGGTGAGGTCCTGATCGACAACACCACCGTCGTCCCGGGCCTGTACGCGGCCGGCGAGGTCGCCTGCGTGTCGGTGCACGGCGCCAACCGCCTGGGCACCAACTCGCTGCTGGACATCAACGTGTTCGGCCGCCGGGCCGGCATCGCGGCGGCGGAGTACAGCCAGAAGGCGGACTACGTCGAGCTGCCGGACAACCCGGCGCAGCTCGTGATCGACCAGGTCGAGCACCTGCGGACGTCGACGGGCACCGAGCGCGTGGCGAACATCCGCCGCGAGCTGCAGGAGACCATGGACGCGAACGTCATGGTGTTCCGCACCGAGCAGACGATCAAGACGGCCGTCGAGAAGATCGCCGAGCTGCGCGCGCGCTACAAGAACGTCGCGATCCAGGACAAGGGCCGCCGGTTCAACACGGACCTGCTGGAGGCCGTCGAGCTGGGCAACCTGCTCGACCTGGCCGAGGTCATGGCCGTGTCCGCCCTGGCCCGCAAGGAGTCCCGCGGTGGTCATTACCGCGAGGACTACCCCAACCGCGACGACGTCAACTTCATGCGCCACACCATGGCGTACCGCGAGGTGGGCGACGACGGCACCGAGTCCATCCGTCTCGACTACAAGCCGGTCGTCCAGACCCGCTACCAGCCGATGGAGCGTAAGTACTGATGGCAACCCCTGTTCTGGACAAGGTGGAGGCGGAGTCCGCGGCGTCCCCCTACATCACGGTCACCTTCCGTGTCCGCCGCTTCAACCCCGAGGTCTCGGCCGAGGCGACCTGGGAAGACTTCCAGCTGGAGATCGACCCCAAGGAGCGCGTCCTCGACGGCCTGCACAAGATCAAGTGGGACGTCGACGGCACGCTGACGTTCCGCCGGTCCTGCGCGCACGGCATCTGCGGCTCCGACGCCATGCGGATCAACGGCAAGAACCGCCTTGCCTGCAAGACGCTGATCAAGGACATCAACCCCGAGAAGCCGATCACGGTCGAGCCCATCAAGGGCCTGACGGTCCTCAAGGACCTGGTCGTCGACATGGACCCGTTCTTCCAGGCGTACCGGGACGTGATGCCGTTCCTGGTCACGAAGGACACCAACGAGCCGACGCGCGAGCGTCTGCAGTCGGCGGAGGACCGCGCGCGGTTCGACGACACGACGAAGTGCATCCTCTGCGCCGCCTGCACGTCCTCGTGCCCGGTCTTCTGGAACGACGGCCAGTACTTCGGCCCCGCGGCCATCGTCAACGCGCACCGCTTCATCTTCGACTCGCGTGACGAGGCCGGCGAGCAGCGCCTGGAGATCCTCAACGACCGTGACGGCGTGTGGCGTTGCCGCACGACCTTCAACTGCACGGACGCCTGCCCGCGCGGCATCGAGGTCACCAAGGCGATCCAGGAGGTCAAGCGGGCGCTGATCACCCGGCGCTTCTGAGCTCCACTCCCCCGCGTGGGACGGGCCCCGTCTCCGGTCTTGCACCGGGGCGGGGCCCTCGCGCGTCCGCCGTGGGTCTCACAGCTGGCTGAGGATCGCCGGGTCCGTGATCGTCGTGTCGTCGGCCAGCAGCATCGCCTTGGACAGGATCACCGCCAGCATGCGGTCGCCCTCGTACGGCAGGTAGCCCGTGGGCGAGGACGACGGGCCGGCCTTCGGGACGATGCACAGGTACTGGTCGTTGGGGCTCATCAGGATGTTGCCCGAGCCCAGGTGGATCTTGTACGTGTGGCGTTCGCCCGTCACGTGCAGGAAGCGGCCCCGCAGCGTGCAGCGGCCGGCGATGGCCAGCCTCGGTATGAGGCGCTCCAGCAGGGCGCGGCGCGTGCGGGCGCTCTCGCCCAGTTCGCCGAAGCTGTAGCCGGACCAGTACTCGCGGAAGCGGCCGTCCGGGCCGCCGTCCTGCCAGGTCGGGTCGTTGCCCACGCTCGCCACGCCGACGAAGAGGTCCACGTCGCGCAGGACTTCGGACAGGACCAGGGGCGGGATGCCGCTCAGGGGCAGCGGGTCCACCGGGTCCGAGCCGTCCCGCAGCCACATCTCGTACTCGCCGCCGGCGCAGTGCGCCGAGTTCTCCGGGGCGTCGATCGGGTAGAAGCGGACCTGGTCGGTGCGCAGGCGGAGGTAGGAGCCGGACTCGGTGATGTCCTCGTGGTGCTCGCCGCCGTCGCCCTCGATCCAGTACTCGGCGCGCAGGCCCCACCGGGGGAGCTCGCGGACGGCGGGCGGTGCCGAGTCGTCGACGGCCAGGCGCAGTTTGTTGCGCCAGCCGCGGACGGCGGCCAGGGAGTGGAACTGGTGCTGGCGCAGGACGTGCGCCGCGAAGCGGTTGGAGTACGTGCCCGTCGTGCGCTCGGCGTCCGTGAGGAGGTACACCTCGCGGTGGGCCTGCTTGAACGGCTGCGTGACGGCGTGCCGCTCCAGCCAGTCGCGCCAGGCGACGATCTGTGCGGTCTCGTGGCCCACCGGGTGCCACAGGCGCACCTCGGTGCCTTCGGTGACCGGGTCGTCGGTGAGGGTGCGCAGGGCGCCGTCCGCGTAGCCGGCCGTCCTGCCGTCGATCGTCCACAGCAGGCGGCGGGCCAGCGTGCCGACCAGGGGGTGGTCGAGGTAGCGCTCGCGCCAGGCGGCGTAGGTCCAGGTGCGGCGGGCGAGGAACTGGCGGTCCAGGCGCTCGCTCTGCGCGGCGAGCATCCTGTCGATGTCCTTGACCGCCGCCTTCAGCTCCTTGAGCTGCTCGGCGTGGTCGCGCCGCACCGTCGCCGGGACGCTCTTGACGGCCTTGCCCGCCGCGTTGCGCCAGGTCAACCGGGCCTTGGTGCCGTGCACGTCGACCAGGGCGGTCACCTCGCCGAGCGCGTGGCGCGCACGGCCGACCTCCGTCAGGCCGTACGCCGGCACGGCCAGCTCCTCGATCTCCTCGCGCCCGAGGCCCATCGCCTCGGCGCGCGCGTCCAGCGCGGCGTTCAGCAGCTTGAGGGTGCCCTTGTACGTGACGCGGGTGCCGAGCCGGGCCAGTTCGGCGAGGGCCGCCTCGCCGTCGATGCGGGCCAGCGCGTTGACCGCGGCGTTCGCGACCTTCGGGTTGCGCGGGCCGATCCCGGCGACCTTCTTGAGGGAGGTCTCGACGAGGGCGCCGAGGGCGCGCGCCGTCTCCGGGTGCGGCGGGAGCAGGGAGAGCAGCCAGGCGAGGCCGCGCAGGGCGTTGGCGTTGTAGGGGTCGTAGGCGTGGGCGACGTCCGGCCCGTACAGCAGGCGGGTCAGCGGGAGGGTGCGGGGGCGGCCGACGAGGGCCAGCCAGGACAGCACCGAGGTGCGGACGCGGTCGGCGCCGAGGGCGTCGATCAGGGTGCGGGCGCGCCGGTCCCATGCGGCGTTCGGCCTGGCGGCGGTCGCGGTGAGGGCGTGCTCGACAAGCGCCTGCTCCTCGGGGCCGGTGGCGTCCGCCATCGCCCGCTCGGCCCACTCCTCGCCGACGTTGAGGACGGGCTCGCTGAGCTTGTTGGCCAGGTCGGCCAGCTCCCTGAAGCGGTAGGCGTCCATGGCCGTGCGGCGGAAGACGGCGACGACGGCGGGCGGCAGGGTGCGGCCGGCGGCGAGCTCGGCCTCGGCGAGGACGTCGTAGCGGTTGGCGTACCAGTAGGAGGGGCTCTCGGCGAGGCGCTCCAGCGCGGTCCGGCGCTCGGCGGCGAGCGGGTCCCCGGGCAGGTCGAGGCCGGCGAGGCCGAACAGGACCAGCAGGTTGTGCCGGACCTCCGACTCCTCGCCGAGCGAGCGGAAGCGGTCGAGGAGCGCCTGCGCGAGCCGGTCGCTCCCGGCCGCGGGCAGGCCCCGTACGAGATCGAGGATGTCGGCCCAACCGCCGTTCCAGTTGCCCTTGTTGGTGACCGACGTCCTCAGGAGGCGGTCCGCCAGCCTGCCGATGTTGCCGGCCTCGATCTCGTTGCGCACGAGCTGGGTGTGGGAGCGCGGCGTGTCGCGGGCCATCAGCCACCCACCAGCGGCACGAGCTTCAGGAACGTCACCTCGGTGCCGGGCGGCAGCTCGACCTGCTCGTCGAGCCCGGTGACCTGGCGGTCTCCCACCAGCAGCAGGAAGCCGTTGCCCGCGAACGCCTTCAGGGCCAGCTCCGTCTGGGCCTCGGGGTCGATCCGGCGGGGCGTGCGCAGCGCATAGCCGTTCAGCACGCGCTCGGTGTCCTGCGGCTGCACGAGTCCCTGGAAGACCTGCGGCGTGCGCGCGTTGTACTCGGCGACCTCCTGGAACACGCGGCGCCGGATCAACTCGCCCACGGTGAGCCGCTCCTCGGCGATCTCGAGCTCCCGGCCCGCGCCGCGCTCCCCCGCCGTCGTCTCGTCGACGAACATCACGATTGCCATGCCGCCGACAGTAAAGGGCACCACTGACAATCACCGGTTCCGGCGATCACCCCACCTATTCTGACGGTATGTCAGATGACCAGTCGTACGAACTGCTCGGATTCGACAACGTCCTGCTGCCCGTCGGCGACCTCGGCACGGCGGTCGGCTTCTACGAGAGCGCCGGATTCTCGGTGGGGTTCCGGTTCGACGAGGCCGGGATCGCACTGCTGAAGGCCGGGGGCGAGACACCCGGCGTCCTGCTGCGCCAGGAGGAGGGGCTGGGGCACAGACCGCCGCCCTGGCCCTCGGCGCGCCTGTGGATCGAGGTGGCCGACGCCCGGGCGGCGGCGCGCACCCTCGCCGCGGCCGGCATCACCCCGCTCGACGAGCCCTTCGCCGTGGCCACCGGCTGGACGGTGGAGATCGCCGACCCGTGGGGAAACGTCGTCGGGTTCACCGACTACAGCAAGCGCCCGGAGCTGGGCCGCCGCCCCTGAGCCACCCGCTCCCCCTCTCTGGTTGAACACGTTCAAAAATGGGTCTAGAGTCATCCCCGTCAGCTTTTTGAACACGTTCAAGAAGGGGTGGGGGCATGGACCGCACGGTCGTCGCCTACGTCATCTACCTGCTGGTCAGCATCGCGCTGACCGTCTGGGTGGCCCGCACGCTCAGCCGCAACGGACGGATCTTCCTGGCCGACGTGCTGAAGGGGAACGAGCAGCTCGCCGAGGCCGTGAACCACCTCCTGGTGGTCGGCTTCTACCTGGTCAACCTCGGCTTCGTCGCCCTGTACCTGAGCGGCGACGGGACCGTCGAGGACACCCGGGGGATCTTCGAGACCCTGTCGACCAAGCTCGGTGTGGTGCTGCTGGTGCTCGGCGTGATGCACCTGGGCAACGTGTACGTCCTCAACAAGATCCGGCGGCGCGGGGCGCTGGAGCGCGAGCAGGTGCCCCCGGTCGCGCCGCAGGACTGGGTCGGGGCGTGAGGAACGTGGGCGCCACCGCGGCGGACCGGGTCCCGGTCCGCCGGCTCACCCTCCTGTACGACGCCGAGTGCTCGCTGTGCACGTTCCTGCGCGAGTGGCTCACCCGGCAGCCGCAGCTCGTGCCGCTGGAGCTCGTGCCCGCGGGCTCGGAGCAGGCCCGGCGGCGCTTCCCCGCCCTCGACCACCGCGCCACCCTCGACGACATCACCGCCGTGGGCGACGCGGGGCAGGTCTACCGGGGCGCCGCCGCCTGGATCGTCACCCTGTGGGCGCTGCGCGAGCACCGGGCGCTCGCCCACCGGCTCAGCACCCCGGCGGGCGCGAAGCTCGCCAAGGGCGCGGTGCTCGCGGCGGCGAGGTGGCGGGGCGGGCAGTGGGGCGGTCGGGCGTACAGCCGCCAGGACGGCTGGCGGTACGACCCGGGGACGGGCTGGCGGTACATCGCACCGGGCTGCGACAGCGGTACGTGCGTCACCCCTTAGGCTCTCGTTCCGTGCCTGCGAAGAACGACGGCCCCGACGAGGGCGCCAACCCCACCAAGTCCGAGCAGACCCGCGCGCTGATCCTGGAGACCGCGATGCGGCTGTTCCAGGAGCGCGGCTACGACAAGACGACGATGCGGGCCATCGCCACGGAGGCCGGCGTCTCCGTGGGCAACGCGTACTACTACTTCGCGGGCAAGGAACACCTGATCCAGGGCTTCTACGACCGGATCGCCGCCGAGCACCGGGTGGCGGTCCGGGAGGTCCTGGACCGGGAGACAGACCTGGAGGCCCGGCTCGCGGGCGTGCTGCGGGTGTGGCTGGACATCGCGACGCCGTACCACGAGTTCGCGGTCCAGTTCTTCAAGAACGCCGCCGACCCGGACAGCCCGCTCAGCCCGTTCTCCGAGGAGTCGGAGCACGCGCGCGAGGAGGCCATCTCCATCCACCGGGAGGTGCTCGCGGGGGCCACGAAGACCAAGGTCCCGGAGGAACTGCGGGACGTCCTGCCCGAGTTGATGTGGCTCTCCCAGATGGGCCTGGTCCTGTACTGGATCTTCGACCGCACGGAAGGCCGGGAGCGCAGCTACCGGCTCGCCGAGCGGGGGGCCCGGCTGACCGCCCGGGGCGTCTCCCTGGCCCGCTTCCGGGTGCTGCGGCCGCTGGTGCGGGAGGTGCACGAGCTGTTCACGGACTTCCTGCCGGGGATGACGAAGGTGCTCCCCACCCCCGGCAGGTCCTAGGGCGTGTTCCGCCCGGGACGCGGTCAGTTCACCGCGTCCACCTCGCCCTCCGCCAGCTCCACGTCGAACACCAGCGGGCCCTCGGCCACCACCAGGTGCGCGGCCCGCGACCCGTACGCCGCGGCCGTGGTCGCCAGGAGGTAGGTCCCCGGCGCGGGCACCGACACGATGTACGAGCCGTCCGCCAGGGACGTCACCCGGTCCAGCTGACGGCCGCCCTTCGACAGCAGCGTCACCGAGGCGCCGTCGACCGGCTCACCGTCGGCGGTGCGGACGAAGCCGTGGACCGCCGAGGCGGGGCCCTGCGGGGACGGCGCCTCCAGCGCCTCCTCCTTCGGCTCGACCGCCAGGTGCGGCAGCCGCTTCTCCAGCCAACCCGGCAGCCACCAGTTGGAGTTGCCGAGCAGATGCATCGCGGCCGGCACCAGCGCCGTACGCAGGATGAAGGCGTCCAGCGCGACCGCCGCCGCGAGGCCGACGCCCGCCATCGCCGCCCCCGAGTCGCCGCTGAGGACGAACGCCAGGAACACGCAGACCATGATCAGGGCGGCGCTGTTGATGACCCGGCTGGTCTCGGCGAGGCCCACGCGCACCGCGCGCGCGTTGTCCCGCGTGTGCACCCACTCCTCGTGCATCCGGCTGACCAGGAACACCTGGTAGTCCATCGAGAGCCCGAAGAGCAGCGACAGCATGATCACCGGCAGGAAGGCGTTGATCGGTCCCTCCTTGCCGAGGCCGAGCAGGTCCAGGCCCCAGCCCCACTGGAAGATCGCGACGAGCACCCCGAAGGAGGCCGCCGCGGCGATCAGGTTCATCAGGGCGGCCGTCAGCGGCACCACGAGCGAGCGGAAGGCGACCAGCAGGAGCAGGAAACCGAGGCCGATGATCGTGGCGATGAACAGGGGCAGACGGTCGCCCGTCACCGACGCGAAGTCCTTGGACACCGCGGTCACCCCACCCACGTGCGCCTCGGCGCCCGCCTTCGGGATCACCTCGTTGCGCAGGGTGTCGATCAGGTCGTCCGTCTGCTTCGACTGCGGTGACGTCGTCGGTACGACCTGGATCACCGTCACGCCCTTGGCGGGCGGCAGCGGGGCGACCCGGGCCACCCCCGGGGTCGCGTCGATGCCCTTGACCAGGGTGGCCGTGTCCCCGCTGACGCTGACCACCTGGAGCGGTCCGTTGAAGCCGGGCCCGAAGCCCTCGGCGAGCAGGTCGTACGCCTTCCTGGTGGTCGTCGACGCGTCGTCGTTGCCCTGGTCGGTCGCACCGAGGCGCAGGGACAGCACCGGGACGGCGAGCACGGCCATGACGACCAGGGCGAGCGCGGCGATCCTGCGCGGGCGCTTCTGGACGTTCTGCGACCAGCGGGCGGCGAGCCCGCTCGCCGTCTCCGTCTCGGGCCCGTTCGCGGCCAGCCGGCGCCGCTGGCGGCGGCTGAGCACGCGCGGGCCGAGGAGGCCGAGCAGGGCCGGGAGCAGGGTCGTGGCCGCCAGGACGCTCAGCACCACGGTCAGCGAGGTGCCGACGACGACGCCTTCCAGGAAGCGCAGCCGCGTCACGAGCATGCCGGCGAGCGCGATGCAGACCGTGCCGCCCGCGAACAGCACCGCCCGGCCGGAGGTGTTGAGGGCCGTGACCGCCGACTCCTCGGGGTCCATGCCCCGCTGGATGCCGCGCCGGTGCCGGGTGACGATGAACAGGGCGTAGTCGATGCCGACGCCGAGGCCGATCAGGGAGGCGAGCAGCGGGGCGATGTCGGGGACGTCGGTGGTGTGGCTGAGCAGCTGGGTGGAGAACAGGCCCATGCCCACGCCGAAGACGGCTATCGCGATCGGCAGCAGCATCGCGAACAGCGAGCCGAAGGCCAGGAACAGCACGACGGCCGCGGCGACGATGCCGACCATCTCCGACAGGCCCTGTGGCGGCTCCTGGATGCGCTGGATGGCCTGGCCGCCCAACTCGACCCGGAGTCCGCCGCGTTCGGCGTTCTGCGCGGTGTCGACCACGTTCTGGACGAGATCCTTGGGCACCTCGTTCGCGCGCTTGGTGAAGGTCAGCTGGGCGTAGGCGATCCTGCCGTCGCCGCTGATCTGCGCGGCCCCCTGGGCGCCCGCGTAGGGACTGGTGACCGCGCCGACGCCGGACATCTTCGCGATCTTGTCGAGGGCCGGCTGGATGCGGGTCCGGACCGCCTGGTCCTTCACCGAGCCGCCGTCGACCTTCCACACCACCGTGTCGGTGTCGCCCGAGGTGCTCGGGAAGGCCTTCTGCATCAGGTCGTACGCGCTCTTGGAGTCCGTGTCGGGGAGGGAGAAGACGTTCGCGTAGTTCGTGCCCGCCGTCGAGGCCGAGAAGCCCACGCCGAACAACGCCCCCACCCAGAGGAACAGGACCACCAGCCGGTGCCGATAGCACCACCGTGCCAATGCCGCCACGATCAAACGCTCCTTGTCGGTCGTCGGTCGGTCCCCCAGGTCCTGGGCAACAGGATTGGGGGCGGCGCCCGCGCACGGGCGGACCGGGCCATGACTCTCAAGGAACTCCAAAGACCGATCCGGCCCCGCCGCCGGCGGTCCGCCCGATACTGGGGACATGACGACGGCTCCAGGCACCGTGCTGGTGGTGGAGGACGAGCCGAGCATCGCGGACGTCCTCGCCATCGCCCTGCGCTACCACCGGTTCGAGGTGATGGTCGCCGGCAGCGTCCGCGAGGCCCTCGCGCTCGCCGGGCGCACCCGGCCGGACGCGGCGCTGCTCGACGTCATGCTGCCGGACGGCGACGGCCGGGCGCTGGGTCGCGAACTGCGCGACCGGCAGCCCGATCTGGCGCTCGTCTTCCTCACCGCGCGCGACTCGCCCGCCGAGATCGTCGGCGCCCTCGGCTTCGGCGACGACTACATCACCAAGCCGTTCAACATCGACGAGGTGGTCGCCCGGATCACGGCGGTGCTGCGCCGCACCCGCCCGGCGGACGTGCTCCCGCAGCGGCCCCCGCTGCGCTACGGCGACCTGGAGCTGGACGAGACGACGTACAGCGTCCACCGGGCCGGCCGCAGCGTCGAGCTCACCCCGACCGAGTACGCGCTGCTGCGCTTCCTGGTGCGCAACGGCGGGCGGATCGTGCCCAAGGACCAACTCCTGCGCCACGTCTGGCAGTACGAGCACACCCCGCCCGAGTCCACCGTCGTCGAGACGTACATCAGCTATCTGCGGCGCAAGCTGGAGGCGCTCGGGCCGCCGGTGATCACCACCCGGCGCGGTGTGGGATACGGGCTGGCATGAGGATCCGCTGGCTGAACTGCGAGCGCGGCATGCACTCGCTGCGCGCCAAGCTGACGCTGACGAATGTCGCGCTGCTCGCCCTCGGCATCGTGGCGACGACCGCGATCAGCCTCATGGGCATGCGGTACTACCTGCTCGACCAGGTCGACTCCCAGCTGACCAAGATGCGCGACTCCCTGGGCGGTTCGCAGCTCACGGTCCGCCAGATCGACTCGCTGGGCGCCCTGGCCTTCGTCCACGACCGGCTGGTCCCGGACGACACCGACAAGGAGCGCTCCTCCCCGGACTCGATCTACACGGCCGTCAACGGCCGGGGCACCGCCGTCGGCATCCTCGGCGTCGAACCCACCGAGGCGCAGATCGGCCTGGCCCGCGCGGTCGGCGACGCCTCGGCCCTCGCCAGGGACGCCGATCCGCACGACGTGAAGGTGCACGGCACCTCCTACCGGGTCACCGCCGTCCGGCTGGCCGACGGCACGTACGTCCTGATGGCCACCTCCACCGAGGCCCTGCACAACGGCATGGGCAAGGCGCTCAAGCTGGACTTCGCCGTCGGCGGTCTGCTCCTCGTCCTGCTGGCCTGTCTGACGCTGTTCAGCGTGCGGCGGCGGATGCGGCCGCTGGAGGACATGGTGGAGACGTCCTCGGCGATCGCGGAGGGCGACCTGACCCTGCGCGTGCCCTCCAGCACCCATCCCACGCAGGAGGTCGAGCAGCTGCGGCTCGCCCTCAACTCCATGCTCCACCAGGTCGAGTCGGCGTACCGCACGCGCGAGCGCAGCGCGGCCCAGCTGCGCCGCTTCGTCGCCGACGCCTCGCACGAGCTGCGCACCCCGCTGTCCGCGATACGCGGCTACCTCCAGCTGTACGACAAGGGCATGCTCAGCGATCCGGACGAGCGCAAGCGCGCCTGGGAGCGGGTGCTGGCGGAGACGGACCGCATGGGGCGGCTGGTGGACGAGCTGCTGACCCTGGCCCGCCTCGACCAGCAGCCCGAACTGCGCTTCCGCAACGTCGACCTGAGCCGTCTGGTGCGGGACGCGGCCGAGGACCTGCGGGTGCAGCAGCCGGAGCGGCCCATCACGGTGGGCGCCGACGGCGCGCTGCTGGTGCACGCGGACGAGTCGGGCCTCAGGCAGGTGCTCGGCAACCTGGTGGGCAACGTCCGCACCCACACGCCCGCGGACGTGCCGGTGCGGCTGGACGTGGGGCGGGAGGACGGGGTCGTCCGGCTGTGTGTCGCGGACGAGGGGCCGGGGCTGTGCGACGACGACGCGGCGCGCGTCTTCGACCGCTTCTTCCGGGTCGGCACGGGCGCGGGCAGCGGGCTGGGCCTGGCCATCGTGCAGGGGGTCGTGCAGGCGCACGGCGGGGACGTGGCGGTGCGCACGGCACCGGGCGAGGGGCTGGCGGTGACGGTCACGCTCCCGGCGCGGGCGGCCGCCCGGCCGTGACCGTCGGGCCGACGGGCCCGACGGGCCCGACGGGTCGAGGCCGACGGTCGAGGGGCCTGGACCGGGGGCCGGCGGCCGAGCTCCGGCGGCGAGTTGGCCGTCACGGCCGGCGGGCCGGGGGCCCGCAGGACCGGCCGGCCCCCGGCCCCCTGGCCCTGACTGTGCGGGCCAACGCGCCCACCGGCCTTGGTGGTTCACCCCTCACGGGCCGGGGCGGGGGCCGGGCCGCTCACCCCGTCCTGCGGGCCGCTCGCCCCGGTGCCGCTGTCGTCGCCGTCGGCGGGCAGCGGGGCTCCCGGACTCAACATCCCGGTGCGGCAGGGGCGTTGGCCGCACCAAGGTCAGTCGTTCAGGCGTTGGCCGTCACGAGCGCCCACACCGTCTTGCCGTGGTGGCCGCGGCTCCACACCCCCCAGGCCGCCGCGACGCTCTCCACCAGATGCAGGCCGCGGCCGGCCTCCTCCCAGTCGCCGACGACGCGTAATCGCGGCTCGAGCCGGCCCTCGTCCGACACCTCGATGAGACAGGACCCGTCCGCCAGCGCGGTCACCGCCACCTCGAACTCCCGCTCCAGCAGCGGCCCGTGGCGTACGACGTTGGTCGCCAGCTCGGACACCAGCAGCACCGCGTCGGCCAGCGCCGGATCGTCCGGCGGATGGCCCCAGTCGGCCAGATGGTCCCGGACCCGGTGCCGGGCGAGACCGACGGAAGCCGGATGCCGGGGCAGCCGGAAGGAGTTGCGTCTCAGCACGTCTGCTCCTCACCGTGCGCACACCTCCGCCACATCGTCCTGCGTCGGGCGGGCGCGCGACGTCACTCCGGCGTATGCCGACGCCGTGAGTTCACGTCAGATCCAGGTGAGGCTCCACAGCCGGAACACGCCGGTGCCGTCGTCGAGATACTGCCCGCCGCCGACGTCCTCGCTGCTGAGGACGTACTCCTTGCCCTGCCACAGCGGGATGACCGGGACGTCGCGGGCGACGTCCTGCTGCAGACTGCTGAAGTCGGTCGCGGCGTCCGAGCGGTCGGCGTACGACTGGCTGGTGCGGATCAGCTGGTCGACCGCCTTGCTGCTGTACCCGGTGTTCATGGTGCTGTCGGTGCCGACGAGCGGGGCGCCGAAGGTGTCCGGGTCCGGGTAGTCGGCGACCCAGCCGACGGCGTACGCGTCCAGCTTGCCTGCGGCCCAGCGCTCCTGGAAGTCGGTCCATTCGTAGCCCTTGAGGGTCACCTTGAACAGGCCGCTCGCCTCCAGCTGCTGCTTGAGGGCGGTGGCCTCCGCCTCGGAGGCGCCGCGGTTCTTGGCGTAGGCGTAGGTGAAGCGGACCGGTGTCGTCACGCCGGCCTCGGCGAGCAGGGTCTTCGCCTTCTGCGCGTCCTGCCGGGGGTAGGCGTCGAAGAAGGACGTGGTGTGGCCGGTGATGCCCGTCGGGATCAGCGAGTACAGCGGGTCGACGGTCCCCTCGTACACCGTGGCGGCCAGCCGCTCGCGGTTGATCAGCCAGGCCATGGCCCGCCGCACCCGCACGTCGTGCAGGGGCGAGTCCGGCCGGGTGTTGAGGTAGAGGTTGCGGGTCTCGGCGCTGTCGGACTCCGACAGGCGCTGGTGCGGGTCGCTCGCCGAGAGCCCGGACAGCACCTTGGGCGGCAGCTGGCGGGTGGCGACGTCGACCTGCTTGCCGTTCCAGGCCTTGTCGAGGGCCTGCGGGTCGACGTAGTAGAGCAGGTCGACGGGCCGGCCCGTGCTCTTGAGGGCGCCCTTGTAGTGCTTGTTGGGCGTGAGGACGGCCTTCTTGCCCTTGTCGTACGACGCCAGGGTGTACGGCCCGGTGCCGTCCACGGCGGTGCCGGTGCGCAGGCCGTCCTCCGGGTACTTCTCGCTGTCCACGATCGAGCCGGCGCCGGTGGCCACCTTGAACGGGAACGTGGCGTCCGGCGAGGACAGGTGGAAGGTGACGGTCAGGCCGTCCGCACTCACCGAGTGAAGCGTGCCGAACAGCGAGGACGGGCCGACGTCGGACTTGATCCTCCGGACCCGGTCGAAGGAGTACTTGACGTCCTGCGCGGTCATCGCGCGGCCGCTCGGGAACGTGAGCCCGGTGCGCAGCCGGCAGCGGTACGTGGTCGGTTCACTGCCGACGAAACCGCAGCTCTGGGCCGCGTCGGGCACCGGCGTGGCGCTGCCCGGCTCGTAGGTCAGCAGTGACTGGAAGACGTTGCTGTACAGCGCCCAGGAGCCCGCGTCGTAGGCGCCGGCCGGATCGAGTGCCGTGATCTCGTCCGTCGTGCCGACCCTGATGGTCTTCCCGGTGTCCTCCTGTGACGGCAGCAGCTGCCAGCCACCCACTCCCACGCCCGCAAGTACCAGAAGCGACGCGAGAATGCGCATGCGAACCGAACGCATCGGTTTGCCCTCCCCTGCCCCGAAGGGCACCCACCCCTATGCGCCACCCCCTAGTGGCGCGGCTCACCTAATCACACGTGTTTCAACTGAGGGAAGAGCAGTTTGGTGAGTTGAGACCGAAGTTTCCGCAAGGGGTTTCCGCGACGTTTCACAGCACGGTCACAGGGTCCGCCCCGGGCGGTCGCGCAAGCGGTCACCGCGGGCCGCCCGGGAGGGTCAGGCCCGCGTCGAGGCCAGTTCGATCACGGTGATGTCGGACGGCGCCCCCACGCGCGTGGGCGGCCCCCAGGCGCCGGCGCCCCGGCTGACGTACAACTGCGTGTCGCCGTAGCGCTCCAGGCCCGCGACGGTCGGATTGGCGGCCGCCGCGATGAAGTTGCCGGGCCAGAGCTGGCCGCCGTGGGTGTGGCCGGAGAGCTGGAGGTCGACGCCGTGCCGGACCGCGTCGTGGATCTGGACCGGCTGGTGGGCGAGGAGCACGCACGCGCGTGACGTGTCCCGGTCGCCGAGCGCCTTGCCGAAGTCGGGGCCCTGGCCGGTGCTCTCGCCGGCGATGTCGTTGACGCCGGCCAGGTCGAAGAAGGGCAGTTCGGTCCGGGCGTTCTCCAGCGGGTGCAGGCCGAGCCGCCGCACCTCCTCGACCCACTGCTCGGCGCCGGAGAAGTACTCGTGGTTGCCGGTGACGAAGTAGGAGGTCGCCTCCAGCTGCGTCAGCGGGGCCGCCGCCGGGGCCAGGTTCGGCACACTGCCGTCCACCAGGTCGCCGACGACCGCGACGATGTCCGGCCGGGTGGCGTTGATCGTGTCGACGACCTTCTGCGTGAAGCTCCGGCCGAGGATCGGGCCCAGGTGGATGTCGCTGACCACGGCGATGCGGTAACCGTGCGCCGCGCGCGGGAGCTTGGCCAGCGGCACGGTGACGCGCTTCACACGCGGGCCGCGCAGCACGCCGTACGTGCCGTACCCGACGGTGCCCACCGCGGCGGCCGCGGCGGCGCCCGCGACGACACGGGAGACGAACAGGCGGCGCGAGGGCTGCCCGGAGGACCCCGGCACGGGCCCGGCTCCGGACTCGCCCGCAGGCTCTGGTTCGAGTTCGGGTTCGGGTTCGGGCCCCGGCGGGGGTACGGATCCGGCCGAAACCCGCTGCGCCTGCGGTACGTCCACCGAGGCGCGCGCCCGCCGGTCGAGCACGCGGCGCAGCAGCGGCCGTACGACCTCGCCCGCCACGACGGCCAGCAGGAGGTAGACCGACAGCGCGAGCCACAGGAACCCCGGCCAGGCGAGGACCTGCTGGAGCCGGAACGGGGCACCCGCGCGCTCGGCCACGATCGCCCCGACGGCCAGCACCCAGCCGCCCGCGATCAGTGCCGCGCCCGCCCGGCGCACCGGGCCCGGCCGTGCGGTCGTGTCGCGGAACAGGCGGCGCCACAGGTACCAGTTGGCCGCGACGAGCACGCCGAGCGCGAGCAGGCCGACCAGGACGAAGACGATGACCACCGTGCCGTTGACCCCCGTTGCCGGTTCTGCCGTTGTGTCCGGATGCGCCGCTTATGAGGTCTGACGCAAAGCGCGCAGGCCACGCAACCCGATGACCCCGACGACCGTCCCCAATACGAAGGAGACGACAGCGAGCGTCAGGTGCACCCAGAAGTAGGCCGTCGGGTGGCCGTCGTCGAACGCGAGGCCGCTCCCGTCCTTGACCAGGTTCTTGACGAAAGTGACCCAGATGACCCAGCTCCACACCCCGAAGGCGAGCAGGAACCAGGAGACGGGGCGACTGAGCTTCATACGTTCAGTATCACCGCCGCCTGTCCCGTTCGGCGTCCGGGGTGGGGTGGGAGGCGGGACTTCCCGCCGTACGGCATGTACGTTTCCGTCCGTGTCCGCTCCCCAGAAGACCGTCAGGCGATCCCTGCTGGTCACCGCCGCCGCCCTGTCCTCGCTCCCGCTGGTCGCGCCCGCCGCCCTCGCGGCCCCGTCCCCCTCCACGAGTCCGTCGGCCACTCCCCCGGCACACATGTCGAGCGTGGGCGGCGCCCGGCTCGGCGAGCCGGGCACCCAGGTGAGCCTCGGCAGCGGCGCCCCGGTGCTCCCCAAGGACATCACCGCCCGCTCGTGGATCGTCGCGGACGCCGAGTCGGGCGAGGTGCTCGCCTCGCACAACGCGCACTGGCGGCTGCCTCCGGCGAGCACGATGAAGATGCTGTTCGCGGACACGGTGCTGCCGAAGTTCCCGAAGACCGACAAGCACAAGGTGGTCCCCTCCGACCTGGCCGGCATGGGCGTCGGCTCCAGCATGGTCGGGATAAAGGAGGGCGAGACCTACACGGTCCACGACCTGTGGCTCGGCGTCTTCCTTCGCTCCGGCAACGACGCCGTGCACGTGCTGTCGGCGATGAACGACGGCGTCGACACCACCGTCAAGGAGATGAACGAGCACGCCCAGGAGCTCCAGGCCCTCGACACGAACGTCGTCACGCCCGACGGCTACGACGCCCCGCGCCAGGTCTCCTCGGCGTACGACCTGACCCTGTTCGCCCGCTCCGGGCTGCAGAAGAAGGACTTCCGCGAGTACTGCTCGACGGTGCGCGCCAAGTTCCCGGGCGAGACGAAGAAGGGCAAGAAGGGCGGCAAGACGGTACGCCCGTCCTTCGAGATCCAGAACACCAACCGGCTGCTGAGCGGCGACTACGACACCCCCGTCTACCAGGGCATCGCGGGCGTGAAGAACGGCAACACGACGAACGCGGGCGCGACCTTCACCGGCGTCGCCGAGCGCAACGGCCGGGTCCTGCTGGTCACCGTCATGCATCCGGAGAAGAACGACCACAACGAGGTCTACAAGGAGGCCTCCAAGCTCTTCGACTGGGGCTTCAAGGCGTCCGGCAAGGCGACGCCGGTGGGCGCGCTGGTCGCCCCGCGGAGCGCGCAGGCCAGCGCCCAGCCGGGGGCCAACCCCTCGGGTCAGGCGGGCGGCGCCGGTGACGCCTCGGGCGCCCCGGTGGCGAGCTCCACGGCGAACGGCTCCGCCGGCGGCATGGGGGTCGCCCTCGCCATAGCGGCAGGTGTGCTGGTGCTGCTCGGCGCGGGCGCGTTCCTGGTCAACCGCCGGTGGCCGCTGCCGGATCTGGTACGCCGCCGGTCTCGGCCGTGACGTCCTCGTCCTCCTTGCTCTGCGTCGCCGTCCAGGCGGCGCAGAACAGGACCAGCTTCGAGGTGAAGTTGATCCACAGCAGCAGGGCCACCGGCACCCCGAAGGCGCCGTACATGCTCTTCGCCGCCACGCCCTGCATATAGCCGCTGAGCAGCGTCTTGAGCAGTTCGAAGCCGATCGCGCCGGTCAGCGCGGCGACCGCCAGCCGGCGGCGCGGCGGCTCCACGCCGGGCAGCAGGGTGAGCACGTACAGAAGCAGCAGGAAGTCGGCGAACACCGAGACGGCGAAGGCGATGACGTAGAGCAGCACGCCGCCCCAGCCGTTCTTGTCGAGGCCGATCTGCTCGGTGATCCAGCCCACCATCGCGGAGGCGATGATGGAGGTGGCGAGCGTGATCAGGACGGCGCCGCCGAGGCCGACGAGGATGCCCAGGTCCTTGGCCTTGCGCACGAACGGGTTCTCGTCCTCGTCGGGCAGCTCCCACACCGCCCGCAGGCTGTCGCGCATGGAACCGGCCCAGCCGATGCCGGTGAACAGCAGGACGGCGCCCGCGATCAGGCCGATGGTGCCGGCGTTGTTGACCAGGCCCTGGATGTCGAGCTGGTCGGAGATGCCGGGCACCTGCTCGGCGATCTTGTCCTGGAGGTCCTTCTGCTGCTCCTCGCTGAGCGTGGCGGCGGCGACCGCGGCCCCCACGGTCAGCAGCGGGAACAGCGCGACGAAACTGGTGAAGGTCATCGCGGCGGCCAGCCGGGTCCACTTCACGCGGTCCAGGCGCTCGAACGAACGCCACGCGTGCGTGAGCATCAGCCGCGCCACCAGCGGGCCGACGACGGGGAGTTTCTTCAGCCAGTCCATGATCCGACTCTCCCCTCGGTACGGACACCCGATGTGCGCGTACCCCGAAAGGACTGCGGCGTTACGGCGCCGTACGCGCTCATGGCCGCCGATGTCGCGGCAATATTGCACGACATCCCATTAATCACCCATTTCGCGGATGAGCATCATGTTTCAAAACCGATCGCCCGTAAAGGGACGATACGGTCGCCGTCATGTCCGCCGACACCGTTCCCGTCACCCTCACGGGCTGGGGCCGCACCGCTCCCTCCGCGGCCCGTGTGATCCGTCCGAGGACGTACGAGGAGGCCGTGGCCGCGGTCCGGTGCTGCGGGGTCCGCGGGGGCATCGCGAGGGGCCTGGGGCGGGCGTACGGGGACGCCGCGCAGAACGCCGGCGGAGTCGTGCTCGACATGACGGGCCTGGACCGCATCCACGCGATCGACGCCGACGGCGGCACCGTGCTGTGCGACGCGGGCGTCTCGCTGCACCGCCTGATGGAGGTGCTGCTGCCGCTGGGCTGGTTCGTGCCGGTGGTGCCCGGCACCGGCCATGTGACGGTGGGCGGCGCGATCGGCGCCGACGTGCACGGCCGGAACCACCACGTGGCCGGATCCTTCGCCCGCCACGTCCTCGCGCTCGAACTCCTCACCGCCGACGGCGAGATCCGCGCGGTCGGCCGGGGCACGCCCCTGTTCGACGCGACCACCGGCGGCATGGGCCTGACCGGGGTGATCCTCACGGCCACCGTCCGGCTGCTGCCGGTGGAGACCTCCCTGATGTCGGTCGACACGGTGCGCACCACCGGCCTCGACGACCTGCTGGCGCGCCTGGCGGCCACCGATCACCTCTACGGCTACTCGGCCGCCTGGATCGACCTTCGGGCCCGCGGCCCGGTGACGGGGCGCGCGGTCCTCACCCGCGGCGACCACGCCCCGCTCGACGCGCTGCCGGCACGCGCGCGGAGAGCTCCGTTGGAATTCCGGACCCGGCGCCTGTCCGCCGCTCCGTTCGCGGAGGGCCTGCTCGGCGGCCCGGCCCCGGCCCTGTGCAACGAGCTGCGGTACCGGACGGCGCCACGCGTGCGTACCGGCGAACTGCGTGGCATCTCCGCCTTCCTCCGTCCCCTGGACGGCGCGCCCCACTGGAGCCGCGCCCCCGGCCGCGGCGGCCTCGTGCGGTACCAGTGCGTCGTCGGGGACGGCCAGGAGGACACGCTGCACCGGATCGTGCGCCGCATCGGCGAGCGGCGCTCCCCGGCCTCCGGGGCGGTCCTCAAGCGCTTCGGCGAGGCCGGGGAGGGCTGGCTGTCGTTCCCCGTGCCGGGCTGGTCTCTCGCCCTCGCCCTGCCGGCCCGCCTGCCCGGCCTCGGCGCCTTCCTCGACGGACTCGACGAGGAGGTCGCCGCGGCCGGCGGGCGCGTCTGCCTCGCCAAGGACGCCCGGCTGCGCCCCGACCTGCTCGCCGCGATGTATCCGCGCCTCGACGACTTCCGGGCCCTGCGGGCCGCACTCGACCCGCGCGCGGTGTTCACCTCGGACCTGTCCCGCCGTCTCGCCCTCTAGGCACCTAGGAGCTGCTGTCGTGAAGGACGCCTTCGGCCTCCCCCAGTCCCTGCTCGTCCTCGGCGGTACGTCCGAGATCGCGCTCGCCACCGCGCGCCGCCTCATCGCCCGCCGCACCCGCACGGTGTGGCTGGCGGGACGCCCCTCGCCCGCCCTGGAACAGGCCGCCGAGCAGCTGCGCGGGCACGGCGCCGACGTGCACACCGTCGCCTTCGACGCGCTCGACCCCGGCTCCCACGAGACGGTCCTCGGCAAGGTCTTCGCCGAGGGCGACGTCGACATGGTGCTGCTCGCCTTCGGGATCCTCGGCGACCAGGCACGCGACGAGCGCGAGCCGGCCGCCGCGGTGCGCGTGGCGCAGACCAACTACACCGGGGCGGTGTCGGCGGCCCTGGTGAGCGCGAGCGCGCTGCAGGGACAGGGCCACGGCTCCCTGGTGGTGCTCTCCTCCGTCGCCGGCGAGCGGGCGCTGCGCAGCAACTTCATCTACGGCTCCAGCAAGGCCGGCCTGGACACCTTCGCGCAGGGCCTGGGCGACGCGCTGTACGGCACGGGCGCGCACGTCATGGTCGTACGCCCCGGGTTCGTCCGGTCGAAGATGACCGCGGGTCTGCCCGAGGCGCCGTTCGCGACGACCCCGGAGGCGGTCGCCACGGCCGTCGAACTGGGGCTGCGGCGGCGCTCGGAGACGGTGTGGGTGCCGGGCAGGCTGCGCGTGGTGATGTCGGTGCTGCGGCACGTGCCGCGGGCGCTGCTGCGGCGGCTGCCGGTCTGAGTGGCGACGGCCGCCGTCAGTGGCTGGGGATGGTGCCGCGCACGTGACCGCCCTGGGGCGGCACCATCGGGCTCCCGAAGGGGAACTCGCGCAGCTTGCGCCAGACGCCGTCGGGGCCCTGCTCGTACAGCGCGAAGCCGGTGCACGACCACTCGGCGCGGTAGTCGGCGAGCTCCTCGAAGGCGCGGTCCATCGACTCCTCGTCGATGCCGTGCGCGATCGTGACGTGCGGGTGGTACGGGAACTGGAGCTCCCGCGGCACCGGGCCGGAGGCGTCGCGGACCTGCTTCTGCAGCCAGGTACAGGCCTCGGCGCCCTCGTCGACCCGTACGAAGACGACGGGTGACAGGGGGCGGAAGGTGCCGGTCCCGGACAGCCGCATCGGGAACGGCCGCCCGCCAGCGGCGACCTCGGTCAGATGCGCCTCCACGGCCCGCAGGGCGTCGCCGTCGATCTCCGTCGGCGGCAGCAGGGTGACGTGGGTGGGAATGCCGTGAGCCGCGGCGTCGCCGAAGCCCGTGCGCAGCTGTTGGAGCAGGCTGCCGTAAGGCTCCGGGACCGCGATCGAAACGCCGATCGTTACGGTCCCCACGTCGTCTCCTGTCGTCGTGACGGATTTGTTCTCGGCCGTCGGCTATCGACTGTACGGCTACGGAAGTGTCGTGGGCACGCGCAACCGTAGTGATGTGCAGCGCTCTGCCGGGCGGTGCCCCTGGGCGGTGGCGCGCGTCAGTGCTTGGCGGGCAGGAAGCCGACCTTGTCGTACGCCTGGGCGAGGGTCTCCGCGGCGACCGCGCGCGCCTTCTCCGCGCCCTTGGCCAGGATCGCGTCCAGCGTCTCGGGGTCGTCCAGATACTGCTGGGTGCGCTCCCGGAAGGGCGTCACGAACTCGACCATGACCTCGGCGAGGTCCGTCTTGAGCGCGCCGTACATCTTGCCCTCGTAGTCCCGCTCCAGCTCGGCCACGGACTTCCCGGTCAGGGTCGAGTAGATGGTGAGCAGGTTGCTGACGCCGGGCTTGTTCTCGACGTCGTAGCGGATGACGGTGTCGGTGTCGGTGACCGCGCTCTTGACCTTCTTCGCGGTGGCCTTGGGGTCGTCGAGGAGGTTGATCAGGCCCTTCGGCGTGGACGCCGACTTGCTCATCTTGATCGACGGGTCCTGCAGGTCGTAGATCTTCGCCGTCTCCTTGAGGATGTACGGCTTCGGGATCGTGAAGGTCTCGCCGAAGCGGCCGTTGAAGCGCGTGGCGAGGTCGCGGGTCAGCTCGACGTGCTGGCGCTGGTCCTCGCCGACCGGGACCTCGTGGGCCTGGTAGAGCAGGATGTCGGCGACCTGGAGGATCGGGTAGGTGAACAGGCCGACGCTCGCGCGGTCGGCGCCCTGCCGGGCGGACTTGTCCTTGAACTGGGTCATGCGGCTCGCCTCGCCGAAGCCGGTGAGGCAGTTCATGACCCAGGCCAGCTGGGCGTGCTCGGGGACGTGGCTCTGGACGAAGAGCGTGCAGCGCTCGGGGTCGAGACCGGCCGCGAGGAGCTGGGCGGCGGCCAGCCTGGTGTTCGCGCGCAGCTCCGCCGGGTCCTGGGGAATCGTGATCGCGTGCAGGTCGACGACCATGTAGAACGCGTCGTGGGACTCCTGCAGGGCGACCCACTGGCGGACGGCGCCGAGGTAGTTGCCGAGGTGGAACGAGCCTGCGGTGGGCTGGATTCCGGAGAGCACGCGGGGACGATCAGAGGCCATGCTCATCATTCTCTCAGGTCTTGGGCCCCGATCCGGAACTGGTCGGAAACAGACGGGAACCGATCTGTCCGCCGCGGTGTAACAAGGGTGTGAGGACGCGGGAGGGGGGCCGCATCGTCGATGAGGCCGCGGTGATCGCACGCGTACGCGCCGGAGAGCCGGAGGCGTACGCGGACCTGGTGCGGGCCCATACGGGCATCGCGCTCAGGGCGGCCGCCGCGCTCGGGGCGGGGGCGGACGCGGAGGACGTGGTGCAGCAGGCCTTCGTGAAGGCGTACTGCGCGCTGGGCGGATTCCGGGACGGCGCGGCCTTCAAGCCGTGGCTGCTGTCGATCGTCGCCAATGAGACGAGGAACACAGTGCGCACGGCGGCGCGGCAGCGCACGCTCGCCGGCCGGGAGGCGGCCTTCGCGGAGGCCGAGCCGCTGATACCGGAATCGGCGGACCCGGCGCTGGCGACCCTGGAGACGGAGCGCCGCAACGCCCTCCTGGCGGCCCTGGAGCGCCTGAGCGAGGAGCATCGCCTGGTCGTCACCTACCGCTATCTCCTGGAGATGGACGAGGCCGAGACCGCCCAGGCCCTGGGCTGGCCGCGCGGGACGGTCAAGTCCCGCCTCAGCCGGGCCCTGCGCAAGCTGGGCCGGCTCCTGCCGGAAGCCGAGCCCCGGGAAGGGGGTGACGAGCGTGGGTGAGGGACGGAAGGCGTACGACGGCGAGGGCGGGCGTGGCCACGGGCGAGGGCGCGGCGCCGCCTCCGGTCTGCCGGAGGAACTGCGCGCGCTGGGCAGGTCGCTGGACGCGCCGGGGACGAGCGGCTCCGAGGGCGCAGGTGATCCTCTCGGCTCCGAGACGATGGTCGAGCGCGTGCTGGGGCAGATACTGGCCGATCAGCTGCCCGTCCCCACGGCCGAACCCCGGGGCGCCCGGGCGGGGCTGCGTGCGGTCCGGCGCTGGACGCGGCGGCGGTGGCGGTCGGTGACCGCGGCCCTGTGCGGCCTGCTGACGGTGCTCGCGCTGACGCCTCCGGTGCGGGCCGCCGTCCTGGACTGGTTCGACTTCGGCGGGGTCGAGGTGCGGTACGACCCGTCGGCGGTCCCCTCACCCGGCGCCGTGGTGCCCGGCTGCGGCCGGTCGGTGTCGCTCGGACAGGCCCAGCGGCGGGCCGGCTTCGAGCCGCTGGTGCCGGACGCGCTCGGCATGCCGGACACGGTGGCGGTCACCGGCGAACCGCACGGCCGGTTCCTGGTGAGCCTGTGCTGGCGGAAGGACGGGCGCACGGTCCGGCTGGACGAGTTCCCGGCCTGGCTGGACATCGGCTTCGCCAAGCGGCTGCGCGACCCTCCGCAGTGGCTCCCGCTGGGCACGCGGCCGTCGGCCGGGGCCGGGCAGGACTTCGCGCTGTGGTTCCCCGAGCCGCACCTGCTGAGCTTCTGGCTGGTGGACGCGGACGGGCACCGGTTCACGCGCGCGGAGCGGACCGCCGGGCCGACGCTGCTGTGGACCCATGGATCGGGGGACGGAGGCGAGGGCGTCACGCTGCGGCTGGAGGGCGTCACGTCCAAGGAGCGGGCGGTGCGGATCGCCACGTCGGTGCGGGCGCCGTCCGGGAAGTCGCCCGATTCCTCCGGCTAGTTCGCCGGCAGCGGGAACCCTGGCGGGTCGGGCGGTGTACCAGAAGTGACATGCGGTTCGGAGACGGGCCGCGCGGGACTCACGGGTTGGGGATCGGCATGTGGGGCTGCGGGCGCGGGGTCCGTCAACTGACGGCGATGGCAGGGGTGTTGACGACGATGCTCGCTCTGACGCTGTGGGGCGCGTCCTCCGCCTCGGCCGGTGGGCCCCCGCCGCCTCACCCGTTCGTTCCCGATCTGGCGATGATCGTGGCGGGCGGGACGGGGCGGACGACGGTGCTGCGCACCGGCCAGGAGTCCTTCGCCCATCTGCGACAGCTGCTGCGGCCCGACTACATGGGGACGGAGCGGGTGCCGGAGGCGTGGGCCGAGGGTCGCTATCCGCCGGTGGACTTCACCGTGTTCTGGGAGCTGACGGGGATCGGGGGCTGGCCGCAGACGGATCGCGCGCCGGGCGGTGACGTGGCGGTCGAGCGGCAGGACCAGCTGGTGGTGGCGGCGGACGGCACGCCCTGGATACGTACGGATCCGGCGCCGGACGTCCAGGACGACGACATCCGCTGGCACCGGGCGCCGCGCTCGATCTTCGTGGATCTGGAGCGGGAGAAGGTGCTCGCGGGACTCGGAGGGAGCGCATCCGTGGACGGTCTGGGCGACGACGGAGCCACCGCGCGAGGGGCCGCCGGGGACGGGAGCGGGCCGGGCGGGCTCTGGTGGGCGGTGCCGGGGCTGGCCGTGGGGCTCGTGGCCGGGGCGGGCGGCGTGCTGCTGATACGCCGCGCGGCGGCCCGGCCGGGAGCCGGACCGCCGCGGGAGGAGCCACGACAGGAACTCATCGATCTCTGACCGCCGCGGATCGCGCCGCGACCGTCATGGACCCCACGGAGTCCCGGATCCTTGAAAACTCCAGAGAGGACGCGGATCAGCCGAGGTCGATCTCCGGGTACAGCGGGAAGCCGGCCACGAGGTCGGTGGCGCGGTGCGAGATCTCGTCCGCGATCTTCGGGTCGAGGACGTGCTGGGCCTTCGACCGGGTGCCCTTGCTGGTGGTGCCCGCCTCCGTGCTGGTGAGGACACGGTCGATCAGACCCGCGACCTCGTCCATCTCGCCGGTGCCCAGGCCACGCGTGGTGAGGGCGGGGGTGCCGATGCGGATGCCCGAGGTGTACCAGGCGCCGTTGGGGTCGGCCGGGATGGCGTTGCGGTTGGTGACGATGCCGGAGTCGAGGAGCGCGGCCTCGGCCTGGCGGCCGGTGAGGCCGTAGGAGGTGGCGACGTCGATCAGGTTGAGGTGGTTGTCGGTGCCGCCGGTGACCAGGGTGGCGCCCCGGCGCATCAGGCCCTCCGCGAGGGCGCGGGAGTTGTCGACGATGCGCTGGGCGTAGTCCTGGAAGTCGGGGCGGCGGGCCTCGGCGAGGGCGACGGCCTTGGCGGCCATGACGTGCGGGAGCGGGCCGCCGAGGACCATCGGGCAGCCGCGGTCCACCTGGTCCTTGAGGGAGTCGTCGCACAGGACCATGCCGCCGCGCGGGCCGCGCAGCGACTTGTGGGTGGTGGTCGTGACGATCTGGGCGTGCGGGACCGGGTCGAAGTCGCCGGTCAGCACCTTGCCCGCGACCAGGCCCGCGAAGTGCGCCATGTCCACCATCAGGGTCGCCCCGACCTCGTCGGCGATCTCCCGCATGATCCGGAAGTTCACCAGACGCGGGTAGGCGGAGTAGCCGGCGACGATGATGAGCGGCTTGAACTCCCGGGCCGACGCGCGCAGCGCCTCGTAGTCGACCAGGCCCGTCGCGGGGTCGGTGCCGTAGGAGCGCTGGTCGAACATCTTGCCGGAGATGTTGGGTCGGAAGCCGTGGGTGAGGTGGCCGCCGGCGTCCAGGGACATGCCGAGCATGCGCTGGTTGCCGAACGCCTGGCGCAGCTCGGCCCAGTCGGCGTCGGAGAGGTCGTTGACCTGGCGGACGCCGGCCTTCTCCAGCGCGGGCATCTCGACGCGCTGGGCGAGGACGGACCAGAAGGCGACGAGGTTGGCGTCGATGCCGGAGTGCGGCTGGACGTAGGCGTGGCGGGCGCCGAAGAGCTCCTTGGCGTGCTCGGCGGCGAGGGACTCGACGGTGTCGACGTTGCGGCAGCCGGCGTAGAAGCGGCGGCCGATGGTGCCCTCGGCGTACTTGTCGCTGAACCAGTTGCCCATCGCGAGCAGGGTGGCCGGGGAGGCGTAGTTCTCGGACGCGATCAGCTTCAGCATCTCGCGCTGGTCGTGGACCTCCTGGCCGATGGCGTCGGCGACGCGCGGCTCGACGGACCTGATCACGTCGAGGGCGGCACGGAAGGCGGTGGACTCGGTGGAGAGGGGCTGCTGCTCTGACATCTCGACGGCCTCCGGGTGGCGTGGCTTGAAGCATGCACGGTTACGGTTCGGCCCAGGCGCACGGCACTCGCTCGCTTCACGGGCCGCTCCCCGATGGTCGGTCCCATCCCAGCGCGCCAGTCACGGCCCGCCGGCCAGCCTACCGGGCATGCCGGAAGGCCGAGGTCCGGCGTCCACCATGCGAGCGACGGCGGACGAGGGGGCGCCCCCGGCGCACGGCGGCCGGGAAGCCCCTAAAGGATCACGTGCGGCAGGAAGCGCGCGTACTCGTCCGTGATCAGGCCGGACGACTCGCGGATGCCGAGGCCCGCGGACTCGTCCTCCACGACCCAGGCGCCGAGGACGACGCGGTTGCCGTCGAAGTCGGGCAGCGGGGCCAACTCCTGGTAGCAGCAGGCCTCTTCACGCAGCGCCGGCGGCATCGCCCCGTCGCCGGGCGGCTCGGTGCCGGGTCCGGGTTCGTGGATCGTGACGCCGGCGCCTTCGCGGCCGAGCAGCGGCTTGGCGACGTAGCCGGTCGTGCTCGCCAGGTCGCGGGGGCCGTCGAGGTAGGCCGGGAGGAGGCTGGGATGGCCCGGGTGGAGCTCCCAGAGGATCGCCAGCAGGGCCTTGTTGCTGAGGAGCATCTTCCAGGCGGGTTCGATCCACATCGTCGACCCGGTGCCGCCGCCGTTGTCGAGCGTGTCGAGGACGTGGCCGGCGAAGCTGTCGGTGGTCAGCCACTCCCAGGGGTAGAGCTTGAAGCAGCTGCGGATGAAGCGGAGTTGGTTGTCGACGAAGCGGCCGGAGAGGGAGTCCCAGCCGATCTCCTCCATGGAGATCCAGTCGGTCTCCAGGCCGGCCTGCTCGGCGGTCTCCTTGAGGTAGGCGACCGTCATCAGGTCCTCGCCGAGCTCGTCGTCCGAGGAGTGCGCGAAGTACAGGGGGCTGCCCGGCGGCAGGAGGGCGGACTGCTTCTTCCAGGCGGCGACGAGACGTTCGTGGAGGGAGTTCCACTGGTCGGCGCCCGGGAAGCGTTCCTCCATCCAGAACCACTGCGGGGAGGCGGCCTCGACCAGGGAGGTGGGGGTGTCGGCGTTGTACTCCAGGAGCTTGGCCGGGCCGGTGCCGTCGTAGCGGAGGTCGAAACGGCCGTAGACGGAAGGGAGTTCGTCGCGCCGGCGCCAGGCGTCGGCGACCGCGTCGGCCACGCGGGGGTCGGTGATCCCCAGGTCGGCGAAGCGGCCGGTGGTGACGATGTGGTCCGCGGCCGCCAGGCACATGCGGTGCAGTTCCTCGACGGTCTCCTCCAGCGCCTCCACCTCGTCGAGGCCGAAGGAGTAGTAGGCGCTCTCGTCCCAGTACGGGCGCAGGGAGTCGTCGGGGTGGCGGGTGAGCGGGTAGATGAGGCCCTGCTCCTCGACCGTCCGCTGCCAGCCGGGACGAGGGGTGATGGTGTGGCGTCGCATGGTGTGGCTCGTGTCCTTGTTCAGCCGCCGGAGCTTCCCTTGCCGCCGCCGAAGCCCCCGCGGGAGACTCCGTGGCCGCCGGAGCCGCCCGAACCGCCGGACGCCTTGCGGGGCTTGGTGAAGGAGCCGTCGTCGACCCAGGAGCCCTTCTTGCTGCCGCCGTAGTACCAGACCCCGTGGGCCGAGGACTTGGTGGACGTGCAGTTCTTGTCGGAGACGACCTTGTAGCCCTTGGACAGGTTGTAGCTGTCCCGGTCCACGCAGCGCTTGTCGGGGTCCGAGGAGCAGGCGGTCAGGGCCGCGGCCAGGAGCCCCATGCCGCCCAGTACGACCGTGCCCGAGCGAAGTTGCCGGCGTGCGTCCGCCATGTTCCGTCTCCCCGTTGGTGTGGCTGTCGTGCGACCCGGGTCGCGTGATGTCAGGGGGTCAGCCTAGAGATCGGTGTGAGCGCGCGCCCAGGGCCCCCATCGGTGCCGGGCCTCCCCTACAGTCGCTTTGTGATCTTTGGGATGCTGTGCGCCCTCGGGGCGGCGGTCTGCTTCGGCACCGCGACGGTGCTGCAGGCGGTCGCCGCGCGGGCGGCGAGTGCGGAAGGCAGCACGGGCGGGGGCGCGGGCGGGGAGGCCGCGCTGCTGCTTCGGGCGCTGCGGCAGTGGCGGTATCTGGCCGGGCTGGCGCTGGACGGGCTGGGATTCCTGCTCCAGATCGCCGCGTTGCGGTCGATCCCGATCTACGCGGTCGCTGCGGCCCTGGCGTCCAGCCTCGCGGTCACCGGGGTGGTGGCGGCGCGGCTGCTGCGGGTGCGGCTGAGCGGGGTGGAGTGGGCGGCGGTCGGTGTGGTGTGCGCCGGGCTCGCGATGCTGGGGCTGGCGTCCGGTACCGAGGGGGACAGCGAGGGGCCGGCGGCGCTGAAGTGGGTGATGCTCGCGATCTCCGTACTGGTGCTGCTGCTCGGGTTGTTCGGCGGACGGTGGACCGGGCGGGGGCGGGCGCTGGTGCTCGGGTCGGGGGCGGGCTGCGGGTTCGGGGTGGTGGAGGTGTCGGTGCGGCTGATCGACTCGCTCGCGCCGTCGGACCTGCTCACCAACCCGGCGACGTATGCGCTCCTCCTCGGCGGGGGCGGCGCCTTCCTGCTGCTGACCTCGGCGCTCCAGCGCGGCTCGGTCACCACGGCGACGGCGGGAATGGTGATCGGCGAGACGATCGGACCGGCGCTGGTCGGTGTGGTGTGGCTCGGGGACCGCACCCGGGAGGGGCTCGCTTGGCTGGCGATCCTGGGCTTCGTGATCGCGGTCGCGGGGGCGCTGGCGCTGGCGCGATTCGGCGAGGCCCCGGAGGTGGACGAGCAGGCCTGAGCGGCCGCCCGCCCTTGGCCCGCCCCCTCGTTACGCCCCCGCTGTCCGCCCTACTTCGGTCCCACCGGCCCCTCCGCGTCCCCCGCCGTCTCGCCCGCCCCCGCCTCCGTCTCCGCTCCCGCCCCCGCTCCCGCCCCCGCCTCCGCCTCCGCCTCCGGCAGCACCGCGCACAGCGCCTCCAGTGCGCCCGACCAGGCGTGGTCCGGCGGGGTTCCGTAGCCGACGACCAGGGCGTCCAGAGGGTCGAGCGGTGCGTGGGGGTGCCGGTAGCGGTGCAGGCCGTGGACGGAGAGGTCCTGCCAGGAGGCCGCGCGCAGCGTGGCCTGCTCGGTGCCGGGCGGCAGGCGGAGGACCACGTGCAGGCCGGCCGAGATGCCGGTGGCGTGGACCTGCGGGGCGCGGCGGGCGACCTCGGCGACGAGCGCGTCGCGGCGGCGCCGGTAGCGCAGGCGGGCGGCGCGTACATGGCGGTCGTAGGCGCCCGAGGTGAGGAATTGGGCGAGGGTCAGCTGGTCGAGGACGCCGCACATGTCCTTGCCGCCCTTCGCCCGCGCCGCCTCCCCCACGAGGCCGGGCGGGAGCACCAGCCAGGCCAGCCGGAGGCCGGGGGCGAGGGACTTGCTGGCGGTGCCGGCGTAGACGACGTGGTCGGGGTCCAGGCCCTGGAGGGCGCCGACGGGCTGGCGGTCGTAGCGGAACTCGCCGTCGTAGTCGTCCTCGACGACCAGTCCGCCGGTGCGGCGCGCCCAGTCGACGACGGCCGCGCGGCGGTCGCGGTGCAGGGTGCCGCCCATGGGGAACTGGTGGGCGGGGGTGAGCAGGACGGCGGCCTGGTCCGTCAACTGCCGCGGGTCCGTGCCCAGTTCGTCGAAGGGCAGCGGCACGGTCCGCAGTCCGGTGCCCTCCAGCAGCCGCCAGTGCACGTCGAGGCCGTACGACTCGACGGCCACCGTGCTCGCGCCGCGGGCCCGGAGCACGGCGCCGAGGATCTGCAGGCCGTGCGCGATGCCCGCGCAGATCAGGATGCGCCCGGGGTCGGCGTGTACGCCCCGGGCGCGGGCGAGGTACTCGGCGAGGGCGGTGCGCAGTTCGATGCGGCCGCGCGGATCGCCGTAGTCGAAGACCTCGTTCGGGGCGGCGACCAGGGCGCGGCGGGCCGCCTTGAGCCACTCGGCGCGGGGGAAGGAGGAGAGGTCGGGCACGCCGGGGAGCAGGTCGTAGGCCGGGCGGCTGCGGGGGCGGGGATGTGACGCGGTGCCGGCGGGCAGGGCGGCGGCACCCGAGCGCCCCGAGGACGTGGGCACCCGCGCCGCCACGCGTGTGCCCGAGCCCTGCCGGGCCGTGAGCCAGCCCTCGGCGACCAGGTCGGCGTAGGCGTCGGCGACGGTGTTGCGGGCGATGCCCAGGTCGGTGGCGAGGACGCGGGAGGAGGGCAGCCGGGTGCCGGGGGCCAGCCGGCCGGTGCGGACGGCGTCGCGCAGGGCGTCGGTCAGGCCGCGGCGCACCCGCGGCCCGGTCGGCTCCACATGCAGGTCGACACCCAAAGTGGCCCATGATTCCGCCATGGAACTGGACCATACCCGTGGGCTGCCCCGCTCCTAGGGTCGACGGCATGACGACACAGGAGACCGTCGAATACGCCCCCGAACACGAGCCGCGGCTGCGCTGGGCGCAGCACGCGCCCGAGGTCTACAAGGCGATGCTCCGCCTTGACGCGGCCGCCCGGAAGGGGGTCGACCCCCGGCTGCTGGAACTGGTGAAGATCCGGGCCTCGCAGCTCAACCACTGCGCGTTCTGCCTGGACATGCACACCAAGGACGCGCTGGCGGCCGGCGAGAGCGTGGAGCGCGTCATCCAGCTCGGCGCCTGGGAGGAGTCGGCGCACTTCTACACGGAGAAGGAGCTCGCGGCGCTCGCGCTGACGGACGCGGTGACGGTGCTGACTGGGGGCACCTCCCAGGCTTGCGGCTCTGGGGGAGGGTTCGTGCCGGACGAGGTCTACGAGCGGGCGGCCAAGCACTTCGACGAGCCCGCGCTGGCGCAGCTGATCGCCGCCATCACCGTGATCAACGCCTGGAACCGGTTCGGGGTGACCTGCCGGATGGCGCCCGGCCACTACGAGCCGGGGCAGCACGCATGAGCCGGACGACGCTTCTCGACCGCGAGGTCGCGCAGGCCCTCTCCGCGGTGAGCGCCGCCGCGAAGCGGGGGCTCGGCGACCCCGCGCTCGCCGAGCTGGTGGTGATCCGGGCCTCGCAGCTCAACCACTGCGCGTTCTGCCTGGACATGCATCTGGCCATCGCCCGCAAGCACGGGGTCGCGGAGCGGCAGCTGGATCTGCTCGCCGCCTGGGAGGAGGCCGGGGACGTCTACGACGAACGGGAGCGGGCCGCGCTCGCGCTGACCGAGGCGGTGACCGTGCTGACCGAGACGTTCGTGCCGGACGAGGTCTACGAGCGCGCCGCCAAGCACTTCGACGAGTCCCGGCTCGCCCATCTCGTCGCCCTGATCGTGGCCATCAACAACTGGAACCGCGTGATGGTCAGCCGCCGTATCCCACCGGGGGGTTACACGCCATGAGCAAGGTCGAGATCTTCCGCGCACTGCACCGGGGCCGGCTCCCGGGCGACCCCCTCGTGCTGCCCGGGCCGTGGGACGCGGTCAGCGCCCGGGTGTGTGCCGAGGCCGGCTTCCCCGCGCTCGCGACGCCGAGTGCGGGGGTCGCCGCGTCGCTCGGGCACGAGGACGGCTCGACCCCGGCCGAGGCGATGTTCGCCGCGGTGGCGCGGATCGTGCGGGCCGTGGACGTGCCGGTGTCGGCGGACGTCGAGGGCGGCTACGGGCTGGCTCCCAAGGAGCTCGTGGAGCGGCTGCTGGAGACCGGCGCCGTGGGCTGCAATCTCGAGGACTCGCACCAGGGCGTCCTCAAGGACCCGCGGGAGCACGCCGACTGGCTCGCCGAGGTGCGGGCGGCGGCCGGTGACCAGCTGTTCGTCAACGCCCGCGTCGACACCTTCATCCGCGGTGAGTCAGACCCCGACCGGGCCATCGAGCGGGCCGCGCTGTACGTCGCCGCCGGTGCCGACTGCGTCTATCCGATCGGCGCCCCGGCGGGCGTACTGCCGCTGCTGCGGTCCGGCATCCGGGGGCCGGTCAACGTGCACGGCACCCTGGACGGCAAGGGCCCCTCGCCCACCGAACTCGGTGAACTCGGGGCCACTCGCGTCACGTTCGGGCCGGGGCTGCAGCGCTGGGCGGCGCTGGCGCTGCGCGGGATGGCCGACGAACTGCACCGGCGCCGGTGATCAGGACAGCCACGCCTTCCAGGTGGACGCGTGGCTGTCCACCCACTTCTTCGCCGCCTGCTCCGGCGACATCTTCTGGTCGGCGATCATCAGGGAGACCTCGTTCTGGTCCTCGGTCGTCCACCGGAACTTCTTCAGGAAGGCCGCCGCCTTGCCGCCGTTCTTCGCGAAGCCGCTGTTGAGGTACTTCTGCAGCGGGGTGTGCGGATAGGCGCAGGCGACCTTCGCCGCGTCCGCGTCGCAGCCCTCCTTGTACGCCGGCAGCTTCACCTCGGTCATGGGGACCTTCTTGAACAGCCACTGCGGCGCGTACCAGTACGTCAGGAAGGGCTTCTTCTCCTTGGCGAACTGCTTCATCTGGGTGATCTGCGCGGCCTCCGAACCGGCGAACACCACCTGGTAGTTGAGCTTCAGGTTGTGCACCAGGGCCTTGTCGTTGGTGACGTAGGACGGGGAGCCGTCCATCAGCTGGCCCTTGCCGCCGCTCTCCGGGGTGCGGAACAGCGAGGCGTACTTGTCGAGGTTCTTCCAGTCGGTGATGTCGGGGTGCTGCTTGACCAGGTAGGTCGGCACGTACCAGCCGATGTGGCCGGTCACGCCGAGGCCGCCGCCGCGGGTGATCGTCTTCTTGTCGGTGACGTACCGCTTCTCCTGGTCGGGGTGGCCCCAGTCCTCCAGGATCGCGTCGACCCGGCCCTGGCTGAGCGCGTCCCAGGCGGGCACCTCGTCGACCCGGACGGTGTCGACGCGGTAGCCGAGCTTGTGCTCCAGCAGGTACTGGGCGACGGCGACGTTCGACTGGGCGCCGACCCACGACTGCACGGACAGGGTCACGGTCTTGGCGCCCTGCGCGTTGGCGAACGGCGACGCCTGCTTGGTCATGTCGGCGGCGCCGCAGCCGGTGACGAGCGAGAGCGCGGCGGCCGAGGAGGCGATCAGGGCCGTCCTGCGGTTGATCGGGGCGATCCTCCGCTTGGTCCGGGCCGTCCTGCGGTTGAGATGAAGTGCCATGTCAGACACCGCCCTTCGTGCGGCGCTGCGTCGGTTGCGTCACACGGTCCAGCATCAGCCCCAGGCAGACGATCGCGGCACCGGCCACCAGACCTGTCGCCAGGTCGCCCTGGGCGAGGCCGAAGACGACGTCGTAGCCGAGCGCGCCTCCGCCGACCAGGCCGCCGATGATGACGACGGCGAGGACCAGGACCACGCCCTGGTTGACGGCGAGCAGCAACGCGGGCCGGGCGAGTGGCAGTTGGACCTGGCGCAGCTGCTGGGTGCTGCTCGCGCCGAGCGAGCGCGCCGACTCCAGTGCCGCCGGGTCGACCTGGCGCAGGCCCTGCGTGGTGATGCGGACGACGGCGGGCAGCGCGTAGACGACGGCCGCGGCGACCGCCGGGGCGCGGCCGACGCCGAAGAGCGCCACGACCGGGATCAGGTACACGAACTGCGGCATCGTCTGGAAGACGTCCAGGACGGGACGCAGGGCCCGTTCGAAGCGGTCGCTGCGGGCCGCCGCGATGCCGGTCGCGAAGCCCAGGACGAGCGTGACGGCGACGGCGGCGAGCACCTGGGAGAGCGTGTCGAGCGACGGCTTCCACACGCCCAGCACGCCGATGGCGGCCATCGCGAGGACCGCGGTGAGCGCGGTGCGCCAGGTGCCGATCAGCCAGGCGAGCGCGGCCACCAGCAGCAGGACCGACCACCAGGGCAGCCACTGCAGGCCGCTGCGGACCGGGTCCAGCACCCAGGTGGTGAAGCGGCCCGCCCAGTCGGCGGTGCCGCCCACGACGGGGACGCCCGAGTACAGGTGCGCGGTCATCCAGTCGACGGCCCGGTTGACCGGGTCGGCGATGTTCACGGTCCAGGCGTCGGGCCAGTCCAGCCGGCCGGCCAGCCGTCCGGCGAGCGCGACAGCGACGGCGGCGACGGCCGCGTAGAGCCAGCCGCGGCGGCCGAGCCGGCTTCCGGACTCGTCGCCGGCGTGCTCGCCGGCCGCGCCGGTGATGCGGTCCAGGACGACGGCGAGCAGCACGATCGGGATGCCGGCTTCGAGGGCCGCGCCCACGTCGACCGAGGCAAGCGCCTGGTAGACGCGGTCACCGAGGCCACCCGCGCCGATGACGGAGGCGATGACGGCCATGGACAGGGCCATCATGATCGTCTGGTTCAGGCCCAGCATGAGTTCCTTGCGGGCCAGCGGGATGCGGGCGGTCAGCAGGCGCTGGGGTGCGGTGGAGCCGAGCGACTCGACCGCCTCCAGCACCTCCTTGTCGGCGCCGCGCAGGCCGAGTGCGGTGAGGCGGGCCATGGGCGGGGCGGCGTAGACGACCGTGGCGAGGACCGCCGCGGGGACGCCGATGCCGAAGACCAGCACCACGGGCAGCAGATACGCGAAGGCCGGGAGCACCTGCATGGTGTCCAGGACGGGGCGCAGTGCCCGGTCGAAGCGGCCGGAGAGGCCGGCGGCGAGGCCGAGCACGAGTCCGACCAGCACCGACACCAGGACGGCGACCACCATGAGGGCGAGCGTCTGCATGGTCGGCACCCACATGCCGAGCAGACCGCAGGCCAGGAACGCGGCGGTCGTGCCGACGGCCAGCCTGACGCCGGCGACCCGCCAGGCGACGACGGCGCCGATCGCCGTGACACCGGCCCAGCCCGCCGCGAGGAGCAGCAGGTAGACGGCGCGTACGGAGAGCACGACGGCGTTGCTGATGTAGCCGAAGAAGTACAGGAACAGCGGGTGGCTGTCGCGGTTGTCGATGATCCAGTTGCTGGCGTCGGCGAGCGGCTTGGAGACGTCGACGGTGAGGGCGTGCGGCCAGCTGCCGCTCGCCCAGCGCGCGTCGGCGAGCGGCACGAGGACCGCGGCGGCGAGCCCGAGCAGCAGCAGCTTGCGCACGGCGTGGTGCCTGAGGACCCCGGGCAGCGCGAGGCGCGGGGAGGACGCGGTGACCGTGGCCATCAGACCGCCTCCTTCTGCGGCTCCGTCCCCGCCTCCTGCTGCGGCTCCGTGCCTGCCTCCTGCTGCGGCTCCGTGCCCGCCACCACGCCGAGGAGGCGCTCGTGGTCGACGACGCCGAGACAGCGGCCGTCCTCCACGACACAGGCGGCCTTGCCGCTGCGGGCGACGACCTTGATGGCGTCGGCGACGACCTCGCCCGGGGCGAGCGCACCGGGATGCTCCGTCCCGTCGCAGGCGCCGGGCCGCATCGCCGTACGGACCGTCATGACCTGCTCGCGCGGCACGTCGCGGACGAACTCGCGCACGTAGTCGTCGGCGGGGTGGCCGACGATCTCCTCCGGGGTGCCGAGCTGCACCACGCGGCCGTCGCGCATCAGGGCGATGCGGTCGCCCAGCTTCAGCGCCTCGGAGAGGTCGTGGGTGATGAAGACCATGGTGCGGCCCTCCTCGCGGTGCAGGCGGATCACCTCCTCCTGCATGTCCCGCCGGATCAACGGGTCGAGCGCGCTGAACGGCTCGTCGAACAGCAGGACCTCCGGGTCCACCGCGAGCGCCCGGGCCAGGCCCACGCGCTGGCGCTGGCCGCCGGAGAGCTGGGCCGGGCGGCGCTGCTCCATGCCCTCCAGGCCCACCTTGGCGACGACCTGCTGGGCGCGCTCGCGCCGCTCGGACCGGCTCACGCCCTGGATCTCCAGGCCGTACGCCACGTTGTCGAGGACCGTGCGGTGCGGCAGCAGGCCGAAGTGCTGGAAGACCATCGCGGCGCGGTGGCGGCGCAGTTCGCGCAGCCGGGAGCGGTCCATGGCGCGGACGTCCTCGCCGTCGATGGCGATCGAGCCCGCGGTCGGCTCGATGAGCCGGGTCAGACAGCGCACGAGGGTGGACTTGCCCGAGCCGGACAGGCCCATCACCACGAAGACCTCGCCCTTGCGGACGTCGAAGGAGACGTCACGGACGGCGGCCGTGCAGCCGGTGCGGGAGCGCAGTTCGGCGGGCTCCAGCGCGGTCAGCTCGGGGTCGCCGGGGACACGGTCGGCCTTCGGGCCGAACACCTTCCACAGGCCCTCGACGGAGAAGACAGGGGTACCGGTACTCATCACGCACCACTTCCGATCAGCTCGACGGCCTTCTCCCCGACCATCAGCACTCCGATCATCGGGTTCACGGCGGTCATGGTGGGGAACACGGAGGCGTCGGCGACCCGGATGCCGTCCAGGCCGCGGATCCTCAGCTCGGGGTCCACGACGGCCAGCGGGTCGTCCACGGCGCCCATGCGGCAGGTGCCCGCCGGGTGGTACACGGTGTGCGCGACCTTGCGGGCGTACTCGCTCAGCTCCTCGTCGCCGGTGAGGTGCGGCCCGGGGGCCACCTCGCGCCTCAGCCAGCCGGCCAGCGGCTCGGTCCGCGCGATCTCACGGGCGATGCGGATGCCGTCGACGAGGGTGCGGGCGTCGTAGTCGTCCTCGTCGGTGAAGTAGCGGAAGTCGAGGGCGGGCTTGACCGACGGGTCGGCGCTCGTCAGGTACAGGCGGCCGCGGCTCTTCGGCTTCGGGATGTTGGGGGTCATCGAGACGCCGTAGGGCGGGCGTTCGTAGCCCAGGCGCTCCGGGTTGTCCGTGAAGGGGACCTGGTAGAAGTGGAACATCAGGTCCGGGCCCGCGTGCTCGGGGTCGCGGCGCACGAAGAGGCCGGCGTCGCTGTCCATCGCGGAGTTCTCCGGGATCGGCCCGTCCGTCTCCCAGACGATCACCGACTCGGGGTGGTCGAGCAGGTTCTCGCCGACGCCCGGCAGGTCGTGCGCGACGGGGATGCCGAGCGCCTCCAGGTCGGCCTTCGGGCCGATGCCGGAGTGCAGCAGCAGCCGGGGCGAGTCGACGGCGCCGGCGCACAGCACCACCTCGTGGCGCGCCTTGACGAGGATCTCCTCGCCGTCCTTGGTGCGCACGTGCACGCCCTCGGCGCGGGTGCCGTTCAGCTCCAGCCGGTACGCCCAGGTCTCCAGCAGGATCGTCAGGTTCTCGCGCTCGTCCATCACCGGGTGCAGATACGCCACCGACGCGGAGGAGCGCTTGTTGTTCTCGGGGTGGTAGGCGAGGTCGAAGAAGCCGGCGCCGTCGGTGAACGGGGCGCGGTTGAAGCCCTCGATGCGGGGAACCCCCGTCGCGTGCTGAGCCGCGTCGACGAAGTCCCGGGCGATCGGGTTCCGGTCCTTCTCGTCGACCGGGACGATGTTGTTCAGCAGCCGGGCGTAGTACGCCTCCATCGGCACCGCGCCCCAGCCCTTGGCGCCGGCGGCCTCCCACTCGTCCCAGTCGGAGGGCAGCGGCTTGAAGGCGATGAGCGTGTTGTGCGAGGAGCAGCCGCCGAGGACGCGGGCGCGGCTGTGCCGGATGTGGGAGTTGCCGCGCGGCTGCTCGGTGGTCGGGTAGTCGTAGTCCAGCTCGCCGCCGAGCAGGCCCATCCAGCGGCGCAGCGTCAGGACGTCCTCGCGGCCGACGTCGCTGGGGCCGCCCTCGACGACGGCGACGGTGACGTCCGGGTTCTCGGTGAGGCGGGAGGCGATAACGGAGCCCGCCGTGCCGCCGCCGATGACGACGTAGTCGTATATCCGGGTGTTCTCGGGCATGGGGTGGTGCTCCAAGGGGGGTGGGGAGGTCCGGTGGGGGAGAGCGGCCGGAGGGGGAATCGGCCGGGGGAGAGCGGCTCAGCCCGCGAACCAGCGCACCGGCCTCGGCGCGAGGTTCTGGTAGACGTGCTTCGTCTCGCGGTACTCGGCGAGACCGGCGGGGCCGAGCTCCCGGCCCGTGCCGCTCTTGCCGAAGCCTCCCCACTCCGCCTGCGGCAGGTAGGGGTGGAAGTCGTTGATCCAGACGGTGCCGTGGCGCAGCCGTCCCGCGACGCGGCGGGCGCGGCCGGCATCCGTGGTCCACACGGCGCCCGCGAGGCCGTACTCGGTGTCGTTGGCGAGGGCGACCGCCTCGTCCTCGGTGCGAAAGGTCTCCACGGTGAGGACGGGTCCGAAGACCTCCTCGCGTACGACGCGCATCTCGCGGTGGCACTGGTCGAGGACGGTGGGCTCGTAGAAGAAGCCGCCTTCGGGCCGCTGCGGCGCGGGCTCGGGCCGCCGGCCGCCGGTGCGCAGCACCGCGCCCTCCTCCAGCGCGGAGGCGACGTAGCCCTCGACCTTGGCGCGCTGCTGCTCCGAGACGAGGGGGCCGCACTCGACACCGTCCTCGCTGCCGCGGCCGAGCCGGATACGGCCGGCCCTGCGGGCGAGCTCGGCGACGAAGCGCTCGCGCACGGACTCCTCGACGATCAGGCGGGCACCGGCCGAGCAGACCTGGCCGCTGTGGATGAAGGCGGCGTTCAGGGCCTGGTCGACGGCGGTGTCGAAGTCCTCGTCCGTCGCGCAGGCGTCGGCGAAGACGACGTTCGGGTTCTTGCCGCCGAGTTCGAGGGCGACCTTCTTCACCGTGGGGGCCGCGGCCTGGGCGACCTTGGTGCCGCTGACCAGGCCGCCGGTGAAGGAGACCAGGTCGACGTCGGGGTGCTCGGAGAGCCGGGCGCCGACCGAGTGGCCGGGGCCGGTGACGATGCCCGCGACACCGGCGGGCAGCCCCGCCTCGGAGAGCAGGTCGATCAGCGCGATCGTGGTCAGCGGGGTGATCTCGCTCGGCTTGATCACGAAGGTGTTGCCCGCGGCGAGCGCCGGGGCGATCTTCCAGCTGGCCTGCAGCAGCGGGTAGTTCCAGGGGGTGATCAGCGCGCAGACGCCGACGGGCTCGTGCACGACGACGCTGTGGATGTCGGGCGAGCCCGCGTCCACGACCCGTCCGGGGGCCTCGCCCGCGACCAGGTCGGCGAAGTAGCGGAAGGCGTCGGCGACGCAGTCGATGTCGACCCGGCCCTCCTCGACGGTCTTGCCGGCGTCGCGGCTCTCCAGCCGTCCGAGCCGTTCGCGGTCGCGCACCAGGAGGTCGGCGACGCGGCGCAGCAGGGCGGCCCGCTCGGCCACCGGGGTGCGGGGCCAGTCGCCCTCGTCGAAGGCCCGGCGCGCCTCCGCGACCGCCAGGTCCACGTCCTTCTCGTCACCCTCCGCGACCAGAGCGAAGGGCTGTCCGTCCGCCGGGTCGAGAATCTCGCGCGTGGCGCCGGAGACGGCTTCGTGCCACTCCCCCGCCACGTGGATGGTCGCCTGTGCGTCCAGCCCTTGGTTTTCCGCTCGGTCCGCCATGATCCGTGTTGCCTTCCGTTCCTGTTCCACATCCCTGGGTGACACAGGTGTCACCCACAAGGACCGTGAGCGCCTGCCCCCCGCCCTCGGATACATGCGCGTCCGGGGTGCAAAGTGCGCCGCGTCACGCAAAACCGTCGACGTCCGCGAATCCTTTGACTAAAGTCAAAGAAATATGGAGCCAGTGTCCACGGAACAGGTGGCGGCCCTCCGCCGCTTCAACCGCTACTTCACGCGCCGCATCGGGGCGCTCGACGACCACTACCTCGGCCAGGACCGCCCCCTCGGCGAGGCCCGGCTGCTGTTCGAGATCGGGGACGGGCTCCCGCTGCGCGAGCTCAGGGCCCGGCTCGGACTGGACGCCGGCTATCTGAGCCGGATGACCAAGGCGCTCCAGGCGCAGGGCATGGTCCGGGTGAGCGTGCACCCGCAGGACAGCCGGGTGCGGATGATCGAGCTCACCCCGGCCGGGCGGATCGAGGTGGACGAGCAGAACCGGCGGGCCGACGCCCTCGCGGCGGGCCTGCTCGACACCCTCGACGCGGGCAGGCGCGCCCAGCTGATCGAGGCGATGACCACGTCACAGCGCCTGCTCAGGCTGGCCGCCATCACGGTCGAGCTCGTCGACGGCGCCGCCCCGGACGCCCGCGCCTGCCTGGACGCCTACGCCGCGGACATCGACGCGCGCTTCCCGGAGGGCTTCGACCGGTCCGACCTCGTCTCGCCCGAGGAGGTGTCCGGCGAGGCGGGCGCCTTCTTCGTGGCGTACGAGGAGGGGTGCCCGGTGGGCTGCGGGGCGCTGCGCCGGCTGGAGCCGGGCGTCGGCGAGATCCGGCACGTGTGGGTGCACGCGGGGGCCCGCCGCCTCGGCCTGGCCCGCCGTCTGCTGACGGCACTGGAGGGCGCGGCGGCTGAGCGCGGGCTGGGCGTCGTACGCCTCGACACGCACGCGACCCTCACCGAGGCACAGGCCATGTACCGGACGTCCGGGTACACGGAGATCCCGTCGTACACGGACCACGTCTACGCGGCCCACTGGTTCGAGAAACGGCTGGACAACTCCCTGAGGGACGCGGGGAACGGCGCGACCAACCACGACGAACAACGCTAGGCACCCCGCACCGCGCGCGGGCCACTGACTCCGAAAACGGCTGGGCAACCCCCACAGGGGCGCGGGGAACGGCGCGATCAACCACGACGAACCCGCACCCGACGAACAACGCTAGGCCCTGGACCACGCGGCCAGCAGCTCCCGCACGGTCCGCCGCAACCACGCGTGCGCGGGGTCGGCGTCGTGCCGCGGATGCCAGGCCAACCCCACCTGGAGTGGCGGAAGTTCGAGCGGAATGTCGTAGGCGACCAGGCCCAGCGCGGTGACCAGCGGCAGCGACCAGGAGGTGATCAGCCCGGTCAGATCGGTCTCGCGCAGGACGAACAGGGAGGCCGGGAAGGTACCCACCGTGCCCACCACCCGCCGCTTCAGGCCGAGTTCGGCGAGCGCGGTGTCGACCGGGCCGTGCAGCCGTCCCCGCCGTGACACGATCAGGTGATCGACCTCCGAGGCGAACCTCCCGGCCGTCAACTCCCCTTCCAGCAGCGGGTGTCCGGCACGTACGGCACCCAGCATCCGGTCCTCGCGCAGCGTCTCCACATGCACCTCGGGCGCGACGGTGTCGACGACGCCGACCTCCAGGTCGGCGGTGCCCTCGCGCAGATACGGCTCGTCCGCGTGGCTCTCGGCGAGGAAGCGGACCCGGACGCCGGGCGCCTCGGCCGCGGCGCGGGCGAACAGGGCGGGCGCGAGGGTGGCTGCGACGGCGTCGCTCCCGATGATCGTGAGCGTGCGGCGCACGGTCGCGAGGTCGGCGTCCCGCCCCGGCGCGAACAGCGCCCGGGCCCGCTCCACCACCGCGCTCACCTCGGCGCGCACGGCGAGCGCGTGCGGGGTGGGCACCATCTGCCGCCCGGCGCGGACCAGGACGGGATCGCCGAGCGCCTTGCGGATCCGGCCGAGGGTGCGGCTCATCGCGGGTTCGGACAGATGCATACGACGGGCGGCGCCGCCCACGCTCTGCTCCTCCAGGAGCACGTCGAGGGCGACGAGCAGATTGAGGTCGACGCCTCCCGGACCAGGAGGGTTCTCGGATTGCGTCACACGCATCGATCCCTTGCAAAGGTTGCACTGGAGTGCAGGGCGGACCCGAGCCTACGGTGACAGGGCATCCCACACCAGCCCGAACTCCTCTGGAGGAGCCGTGCCCCCGCATGCCCTGAAACGGTCCACCCTGCTGGCGATGTGCGCCTGCGTCCTGGTCGCCCAGTCCATGGTCGCCGCCATCAACCTCCTGATCCCGCAGCTGAGTTCGTCCTCCCTGCACCCCTCGCAACCCCAGGTCCTGTGGACGGTCGACGCATACGTGATCGTCTTCGCCTCCCTGCTCATCCCGGCGGGGGCGCTCGGCGACCGGTACGGTCGCAAGGGTGCGCTGTTGACCGGTCTCGGCCTGTTCGCGGCGGGCGCCGCCACCAGCGCGCTCGCGCCGGACCCGGCGGTCCTCATCGCCGGCCGGGGCCTCTCCGGCGCGGGCGCTGCGCTGATCACACCGGCCACCCTGTCGATCCTGCTGCGCCTGGCCGGTCCCGAGCGCCGGGCCCAGGCCATGGCGTCCTGGACGCTGGCGATCGGCCTGGGCGGGATGTCCGGCAACCTGGGCGGCGGGCTGGTCGGCCAGTTCCTCACCTGGCGGGCCCTGTTCGGCGCGATGGTCCCGCTCGCCGCGCTCCTCGCCCTCACGGTCGCTCTCACCACACCGCGCACCGAGCGCGCCCCCGCCAACCACCCCGACCCGGTCGGCACCCTGCTGCTCACCGCCGCCCTGGTGGCCCTGCTGTTCGGCATCATCGAGGGCCCCGCCTACGGCTGGAGCTCACCGCGCATCGTGGGCGTCTTCACCGCGGGCGCGCTGCTGGCGGGCGCGTTCACCCGGCACGCCCTGCGCTCCCGCACCCCGCTCTTCGACCCGCGCGTGTTCGCCTCCCCGCAACTGCGCGCCGCTTCCCTCGGCATGACCACCGGCTTCTTCGGCCTCTTCGCCCTCTTCTACGTCAACTCGCAGTATCTGCAGGGCGTGAAGGGCTACGGCCCCGCCGTCACCGGCGTCGCGATCGTCCCGCTGATCGTCGGCATGGCGCTGGTGCCGAGGCTGGCGGCGCGCTGGGCCTCGCACCCGCGGCCGGTCATCGGCACCGGGCTCGCCCTGATCGGCCTGGGTCTGCTCGGCGCGTCCACCGCGGACGCCGGCACGCCCTACCCGGTGTACGCCTGCTGGCTGCTGGTCATCTCGGCCGGCACGGGCCTGTCGATGCCGGCCCTCACGCTCGGCGTCGTCACCGCGCTGCCCGCCCACCAGGCGGGCCTCGGCTCCGGACTCGGCACCTCGGCCCGGGAGGTGGGCGCGGCCCTCGGCGTCGCCGTCACCGGCACGGTCCTGTCCGCGCATCCCGACCTCTCGCACGGCATGGGCCCGGCCCTGCGCACGGTGGCCCTGCTGGTGCTGGCGGCGACGGCGGCGGTCGTGGCGGGCTACGGCAGTCGCGGGAAGACGCGCACTATCGCGTCGGGCAAGGAACGCGTACTATCGCGTTCAACCCAGATGTGACCGCCCAACTCCCCTCCCCCGCCCGCGAGTTCCCGAGGAGCCCCGCGATGCCCGCCCTGCTCTCCCCGGTCCTGGACCTGCTGACGCTCCAGGGCACCGTCACCGAGGCCGAAGCCGTCACGCCCCGCATCCGGCGGCTGCGCATCGAGAGCCCGGCGCTGGCCGACGTGGCCGTCCGGCCCGGCCAGCAGGTGCGGGTCATGGTGGGCGGCGGGCTGACCCTGCGCACGTACTCGATCTGGCGCCACGACCCCGCCGGCGCCGTCGAGTTGTGCGTCCTGGACCATCCCGGCGACGGGCCCGGGGCGCGCTGGGCACGCGGCGCCGCGGTGGGCGACCGGGTCCGGCTGCGCAAGCCGGAGGGCACGTTCGTGCTGCGGCCCGACGCCGCCCACCATGTCTTCGTCGGCGACGAGACGGCGTCGGTGGCCTTCGGCGCGATGCTCGCCGCACTGCCCGAGGGGGCGCGGATCTCGGGCTGCGTGGAGACGGAGACGGCGGCGGACCGGCTGCCGCTGGCACACGCCGGCCGGCTCGAGTGGCTGACCAGGGGCGGGAGTTCACTCCCGGACGCCGTACGCCGGCTCGCGCCCGCACCGGGCGGGATCGCCTATGTCGCCGGGGAGGCGCGGACCGTGCAGCAGATCCGGCAGGTGCTGGTGCGGGAGGCGGGCTGGGAGCGGCGGGCCGTGGTCACCAAGCCTTTCTGGGCGCCCGGCAGGCGGGGACTGGAATAGCGCTACGAGCACCGCGCACCGGTCGGGCAGAAGGACCCCACCGCCGCCGCAAGCGGCTCCCGCACCGACACCGGGTCCATGTCCGCGGGACCGCTGGAGCGGATCGCGTACAGAGTGCCGTCGGCGGCCCGGAAGCGGTGGTCGATGACCTGGCGGGCGCCCTTGTCCCGGTCGTCGTAGCGGTAGGTCAGCTCGGCCCAGGTGTCGCCGCGGTCGCGGCCCAGGGGCTGGTAGCCGCGCTGCTTGGCGAAGCCGAAGCCGGGGTCGGTCTCGGCCAGCGTCAGGGACTGGTAGGGCGTGTCCTCGGTGACCTCGAAGATCTGCAGCTGGCGGCCGTCGGTGGCGTTGTCGTAGTAGACGACGGGGGCGAGCTTGCCCTGGGTCTGGCGGCGGGTCCAGCTCTCCGGGACGTCGACCGAGTAGCCGACGGGGTCCTGCGCGCGGCGGTAGCCGACCGAGGGCGCGGACGACGGCGACGAGAACGTCGAGGCCGACGGGGTGCCGGTGGCCGACGGGGTGTCCGACGGCGGCGCGCTCTGCGACGGCGTGGTGGTGACCGTGACGCTGACACTCGACCCGGGACCGGCCCCGTTGCCGGTCGAGTGGTCGCGGGTGAGGTACCAGGCGCCCGCTCCGGCGCCGGCGCCGAGGACGGCCACCGCGACGAAGGCCAGCAGCACGTTGTGGGCGCCGCGGCGCCGGGCGGGGGCGACCGACGGCGTCAGCACGGTCGTCGCGGGCGCCGGGCCGGGGCCCGGGACCGGAGGGGGCGGCGGCGGGGGCGGCCAGGCCGACGGCGCCGGACCGCCCGTGTGGGTCGCGGCGGACGCCCACGGCGGCGGTGTCTGCCCGGCCTGCGTCTCGGCCGAGGCCCAGGGCGGCACGCTCCCCGGCTGCCCGGCGGCCCAGGCCGCCTGGCCTCTCTCCTCGCTGGGTTCGCGCTCCGGCCCGGAACCGGAGTGCCGGCCGTCGTCGTAGCCGTCCCATTCGCCCATGACACGCCCCCCGAATCACCCCATTGGGTATCGCTTTCAGACGGTAGCGGTGAAAACGGCCACGGACCCCGTTCCGGCGACATCCGGAACGGGGCCCGTGCAGGCTCGTGACAGAACCGTAAAGGGTTCGGACGGGTCCGAGCGGTCAGATGAGTCCGAGCGAACGGACCGCCTCGCGCTCCTCCTCGAGCTCCTTGACGGAGGCGTCGATGCGGGCGCGGGAGAACTCGTTGATGTCCAGGCCCTGGACGATCTCGTACCGGCCGTCCTTGGTGGTGACCGGGAAGGAGGAGATCAGGCCCTCGGCCACACCGTAGGAGCCGTCCGACGGGATGCCCATGGAGACCCAGTCGCCGTCCGCGGTGCCGTTGACCCACGAGTACACGTGGTCGATGGCGGCGTTGGCGGCGGAGGCCGCGGAGGAGGCGCCACGGGCCTCGATGATCGCGGCACCGCGCTTGGCGACGGTCGGGATGAAGTCCTCGGCCAGCCACTTCTCGTCGTTGACGACCTCGGCGGCGTTCTTGCCGGCGATGGTGGCGTGGAAGATGTCGGGGTACTGGGTGGCGGAGTGGTTGCCCCAGATGGTCAGGCGCTTGATGTCGGCGACCGTGGAGCCCGTCTTCTTCGCGAGCTGGGTCAGCGCGCGGTTGTGGTCGAGGCGGGTCATCGCGGTGAAGCGCTCGGCCGGTACGTCCGGCGCGGCGGCCTGCGCGATCAGGGCGTTGGTGTTGGCCGGGTTGCCGACGACGAGGACCTTGATGTCGTCCGCCGCGTGGTCGTTGATGGCCTTGCCCTGCGGCTTGAAGATGCCACCGTTGGCCTCCAGGAGGTCACCGCGCTCCATGCCCTTGGTGCGGGGGCGGGCGCCGACGAGCAGGCCGACGTTGGCGCCGTCGAAGGCGACGTTCGGGTCGTCGGTGATGTCGATGCCCTGGAGCAGCGGGAACGCGCAGTCGTCCAGCTCCATGGCCGTACCCTCGGCCGCCTTCAGCGCGGGCGTGATCTCGAGGAGGCGGAGCTTGACCGGCACGTCCGCGCCGAGCAGCTGGCCGGAGGCGATGCGGAAGAGGAGGGCGTAACCGATCTGGCCGGCCGCGCCGGTGACGGTGACGTTCACGGGAGTGCGGGTCATGGCGTTCTCCGTATGACAGCTGGCGGTGGGCGTAGCGTCCTTGCCCTGGGGTGCGGACGGACGTACAAATGATCGATCTCTTGGTATCAAGAGAGATCCACCGGTCAGGCTATCGCGCATCCGTCATCCCGGATGCCCGGCCCCCTGTGGCCCACCCCACAGAGCGGGGCCGGTACGAAGAATTCCCGGCTGGCAGGAATACCCGCCCCCATCCCGGGCACGCGAACCGTACCCCCACGGGAGTCCGGCACGGTCGGTACCCCCCAACGGCGGCCGTCGCAGTCTCTCCTCTCCCGGACGGGCGGCCGCCCCCCTCTGCCCCGCGGCCCTGCCGCGCGGCCTGTTACGGGGTGCACCCCTTCTGACCCGACGCCAGCGTGGCGCAGGCCTTGGCGTCGCCCGCGTCCTTCACGGCGACCATCGGGGTGTAGGCGATGGTGTCGCCGGTCGCGGTGATGCTGTCGTTCTCCTTGGCGGAGCCCGCGCTCACCTGCACCGAATCCCCTTGTGCGGCCTGGGTGATACGGCCCCACGCCGCGCCGCACGTCTTGCTGTAGCGCACCTCGAGCGTGGTCGAACCGACCACCGCGGTCTTGGCGGTGGTCACCGCGGCGGTGTCCTTGGTGCAGCCCATGGCCTCCGCGTCCTTGCCGGTGCAGGAGGCGCCCGCGCACTTCACCCCGGGCGGCAGGTCGGTCTGCTTGCTCGCCGACGGGGACGGCTTGCCGCCGCCCTCGTTCTTCTTGCCCCCGCCGTTGTCGGTGAGGAAGAAGACGGCCGCGATCACGACCAGCACGCCGACGACGCCCGCGAGGAACATCGTCAGCCGCCGCCTGCCCCCTCCGGCGGAGGGGTCCGGGCCGGGCCGCGTGCCCTGCGGCGGCTCACCGAACGGACTGGGCGTCCCCGGCGTCCAGCCGGGACCGTCCGCGGACGGCGCCACGGCCGGGGTCCCCGGCACTCCGGTGGCTCCCGGAACCTGGCCGCCCGCCTGCGACGGACCCTTGTAACCGGCCAGCCGCCACGAGTTGGTGCCGGACGAACTCGCCTGCGAGGAGGAGGCCTCCGGGTCGCGGGCGTCGCGGGCATCACGTGCGTCGTGGGCGTCCGGCGCCGCCGGCTGGGACGGCACCGACGGCTGTGCGGGCGCCGCAGGCTGCGCGGGCACCGACGGAGCCACTCCCGCCGGCCCCGCCACCCCGGGCGTCGCCGTCGCGGGACCGGACTTGCGGGCCGACCTGCCGCCCTTGGCGTTGGGCGGCGGCGCCCCGAACTCGCTGAGCGCGGCGCGCGCCTGGGATATGCGGATGGCCTCCATGGTCATGTCGTGGCGCATCTCCGAACGGCTCCAGGCGCGTTCGGCGAGTTCCCACATGGTCGTCAGATGGACCGGATTGGTGCCCGTGACCTCGGCCAGCGCCACGATCGCGCCCTTCGGCGCGAGCAGCCGGCCGTTCAGATAACGCTCCCACGACGTCTTGCTGTAGCCCGTACGGTCGGCCACCGCCGCGATGCTCAGGCCGCTGCGGTCCACGAGCCGCCGCAGCTGGCTCGCGAACTCCCTGACCTGCGGATCGAGTTCGTCCGGCAAGGCCCTCCAACGAGGCATTGCTTCCCCCTCTTCCCCCCGGTTCGTGCTGGTCTACCTCGCGACTCCCCCGTGCGTGGTGCCCGTTCTGGCTACCCACAGGGATGCGCCCGACAAGGATCTCAGTTCCCGGGATGGGGGCGCACGGGAGCGTTCGCGCCGCTCGGCATGCACCGTCGCACGCCGACCCGGCCGGGGTCCAGTGTCCCACCGGCGACCCCCGCCGGGTGCCCGGACGCCCGGTTCAGCCGAGGACGACGGCGGCGACCAGCAGGATCAGCAGCATGAGGACGAGGAGCAGCGCGAAGTAGAGCAGGACCATGCCGACGGGTCTGCGGCCGGCGTCCTCCTCGGGGGTGTCCCACCAGGGCAGGGTGGGGTCGTCCTCGTACTCGGGCGCGCTCTCCTCACCGGCGGGTTTCGCCGGGCGCGGCCAGGCCTGGACGGCCAGTTCCCAGCGCACGACGTACCGCTCGGCGTCGGTCTCGTCCAGGCCCGCGATCCTGCACAGGGCGGCGACGGCCTGCCGGGGCGGCGGCTGGGTGGCGTTGAGATAGCGGTGCCACGAGGACTTGCTGTACGCGGTACGGGCGCCGAGAGCGACGAGGCTGAGCCCCGTACGGTCCTTCAGGAGCCGCAGTTGCTCCACGAAGTGCCGCACCTCCGACGGCAGATCGTCCGGCAGCGGCTGCCAGCCGCCCATCGCCCACCTCCACCGCGTTTGTCTCCGTCGTCCGGTTCGATGTCCGGTTCGATGTCCGGTTCGATGTCCGGTTCGATGTCCGGTTCGATGTCCGGTCTGAGCAGGTGACGACGCGGGCCCGTCGATGGTTCCCGCGTTGCGGAACGGTCACCTCCGTGCCACAGCGCTCTGACAGCCGTTGAACAGGCAGTTCTCCGTGCAGGAGGGTGGATCCCGGCGCCGGTCCGTCCTTGCTCGGGGGAGAGGGCGGGCCGGTGCCGTCGTGTGCCGGCCGGTGCCGGCGTCAGCCGCCGCTGCTGACCGTGAAGTGCAGGGTGTCCTTCAGGAACGGGATCTGCAGCCACGGGTTCGGCTGCACCATCATCGCCAGCAGCACGATCACCAGGCCGAGGACGCCGTAGGTGACGATGTCCGTGAAGCGGGAGCGCACGGCGAGCATGCCGACGCCCGGCATGACCCAGCGCAGCACGGCACCGCCCACCAGGGCCAGGCCGATCAGCAGGGTGCCGTAGCGGAAGAGGTCGAGCGCCGTCAGGAGCAGGCCGAGGCCGACCACGCCGCAGACGGCGAGGATCGGCCACTGCCGTGCGGGGGCGGGGGCGTCCGAGGGCGCCGCCCGGCCGCCGCCCTCGGGGCGCGCGGTGTCCCTCGTGAACAGCGGGAAGCGGCGCGTGGTACGCCGCGGGTGTCCCGTCGCGTCAGGAGCGCTGATCGCGTCTCGCACGGTCTCCTCCGCCTGCTCCTGGGGGTCCTTCGCCTCAGCCGGCACTGCGCTCCGCCGCCTCGACCACGTTGACGAGCAGTTGCGCGCGGGTCATCGGGCCGACGCCGCCGGGGTTCGGCGAGATCCAGCCGGCGACCTCGGCGACGCCCGGGTGGACGTCGCCCACGATCTTGCCCTCGGCGCTGCGCGAGACGCCGACGTCGAGGACGGCCGCGCCCGGCTTGACGTCCTCGGGCCGGATCAGATGGGCCGAGCCCGCCGCCGCGACGATGATGTCCGCGCGCTTGAGGTGCGACGAGAGGTCGCGGGTGCCGGTGTGGCACTGGGTCACGGTCGCGTTCTCGCTGCGGCGGGTCAGCAGCAGCGGCATCGGGCGGCCGATGGTGACACCGCGGCCGACGACCACGACCTCGGCGCCCTTGATCTCCACGCCGTAGCGGCGCAGCAGGGTCAGGACGCCGTTGGGGGTGCAGGGCAGCGGGGCCGGCTCGTTGAGGACGAGGCGGCCGAGGTTCATCGGGTGCAGGCCGTCCGCGTCCTTGTCCGGGTCCATGAGTTCCAGGATGCGGTTCTCGTCGATGCCCTTGGGCAGCGGGAGCTGGACGATGTAACCGGTGCACGCCGGGTCCTCGTTGAGCTCGCGGACGACCGCCTCGATCTCCTCCTGCGTGGCCGTGGCGGGCAGTTCGCGCTGGATGGAGGCGATGCCGACCTGCGCGCAGTCGCGGTGCTTGCCGGCTACGTACTTCTGGCTGCCGGGGTCGTCCCCGACGAGGATGGTGCCGAGGCCGGGCGTGACGCCCTTCTCCTTCAGCGCCGCCACGCGGGCGGTCAGATCGGACTTGATCGCGGCTGCGGTGGCCTTGCCATCGAGAATCTGGGCGGTCATACCCCCATCCTCGCGGATGACCGCCTCGCGGTTCCAATCAGGGGGCCACCGGCCCGTCCGTCACACCACCGTCCGTATCCGGCCAAGATCACGGATGTTGCACTTGCACAACACATATGGCTTCCCGCTGGACAAGCAAGTCAGCGGTGAAGAACGATGGCGTGATAGTGCCGCGGGCAGCTCATCGGGGGGATCGAGCGCACTTCGAGAATTTCCTCCGCACGGAGCCGCGCGTCGTCCCCGCACTTGGACCCGACGGAGGAAGACCCGCCATGAGTTTCGGCGACCCGAACAATCCCTACGGCCCCCCTCAGGGCCAGCAGCCGGGGTACGGCTACCCGCAGCAGCCGCAGGCGCCGGGCTACGGCTACCCGGCGGCGCCCCCGGTCGGCCCCTACGGCGGCGGCCCGGTGATGACGTCGATGCCCGGCACGGTGAGCGCGGCCCGCGTGATGCTGTGGGTCATCGTCGGCCTGCAGGTCCTCGGTGTGGCCCTGTTCGCGTTCGGTGCCGCGAGCGTCAACGCCGCCAAGAACGACGACAAGCTCAAGGACGACGCCGCCTTCCAGCAGCTGGCCGACTACTCGTCCGGCATGCTGTGGGGCTTCGCGGCGTTCGCCGTGGCCTGGGCGGTGTTCGCGATCGTGCTGGCGGTGAAGTTCAACACCGGTGGCAACGGCGTCCGGATCACCACCCTGGTCTTCGCCATCATCACCGCGATCCTCGGCATCTACCCGTTCCTCGTGGTGGGCCTCATCCACACGGTGCTGGCCATTCTGGTCGCCGTGTTCGTGGGCAACGCCAACGGCGCCGCCTGGTTCAACCGCCCGCGCTACTGAACGTCCCGCACCACCGCACCAACACGCGCGCCGCACTGAACAGTTCGCGCCAATAAATCGCCCCGGGCCGTGTCTCACCCGTATGAGGGGGACACGGCCCGCGCGCGTCGCCCTACCCTGACGGGGATAGCTGCAGGCACGGGGAGACGCACCTTGTACAGCATCATCGTGGTACCTCCGCCGACCACGGAGGAACGCCACCGCACCCAGTTCCGGCTCGCCCCCGGCGAGCGCCTCACCTTCGGACGCTCGGCGCACGACGTCGACGTGCCGATCCCGCACGAGGGCGTGTCCAGAAGAGCCGGTGAGATCACCGCGCAGGGCGCCTTCTGGATACTGAGCAACCTCAGCCGCGAGCAGACGTACGTCGTGGAGAACCCGGAGGGCGCCGGGGAGCACATCAAGGTCGGGCCGGGCCGGCTGGACGCCCCCGTCCCCTTCGAGTTCTCCCGGATCGTGCTGCCGGCGGCGGGCGACCTGCTGCCCCTCGAGGTGTGGGCGCCGCGCCACGACTACCTGCACGCCGAGGGCGGGCTCGACGGCGCCACCACCGCGCCCGCCTTCTCCGTCGACCGCACCAAGCGCTACTTCGCGGTGCTGGCCGCCCTGTGCGAGCCGCGGCTGCGCGGCCGGCCGCACGCGCCACTGCCCACGGTGGACCAGGTCGTCGACCGGCTGCGCCCGAACTGGCCGAGCGCGTCGCGCACTTCGGTGCAGTGGAACATCGACTACCTCGCCGTGAAGCTGCGCCTGAAGCCCGGCCCGGAGGAGGCCGACACCGGCCCGCGCCTGAACGGCAAGAAGGAGTCGCTCGTCTCGCTCGCGCTCCGCTTCGACCTGGTGCGCGAGGACGACCTGATCGTGCTGGCGGCGGCACGCTCGGGCCGGGCGGCCCGGTGACCGAGTCGTATGCCGTGCCGGTGCCCAAGGGGTACCGGGTGGGCGCCTGGGAGGTCCGGGAGCCGATCGCGACGGGCGCCTTCGGGAGCGTGTACGAGGGCCGGCGCGTCGGCGACGCGGCGGCCGGCCTGCCCCGCACGGCCGCCCTCAAGTTCCTGCCCACCGGCACCGGCACCCCCCGCCAGCTCACGCACCTGCGTGAACTCATCGACCGCGAGGTCGAGTTGCACCGCCGGCTGAAGCAGCCGCGGCTGATCAGGATGTACGAGACACTGGTCGTCGACGACCAGGAGCGCCCCGCCCTCGACGGCGCCACCGTCCTCGTCCTGGAGAGGGCAAAGGGGTCGCTCGGCGCGCTGCTCGACCGCTCGCCCCGGCCCGAGGCGGGGCCCGCGCTGCTCGCGCAGATCTGCGAGGGCCTGGCCCAGCTGCACCGCGCCGGCTGGGTGCACGGCGACCTCAAGCCCGCCAACGTGCTGCTGATGAAGGACGGTTCGGCACGGCTGGCCGACTTCAACATGGCCGCGGAGCTGGAGGGGACGCACGCGTACACGCCCGCCTTCTCCACGCCGGACTACACCCCGCCGGAGCTGCTCTGGGCGGAGATCGGCGAACGGGGCCGCCGCATCCGCCCGTCGGCCGACGTGTGGGCCTTCGGCGTGCTGGCCCATCTGGTGCTGACCGGCTCCTTCCCGCTGCCCGGCGGCACCCCGACGGCCCGCCGCGACGCGGCCGTGGCCTACGCCCGCGGTACCGACGAGCTGCGGCTGTCGCCCGAACTCCCCGACGCCTGGCGGGAGATCGTGCGGGACTGCCTGGCCCGCACGCACGCGGACCGGGTCGGCACCGACGCGCTGCTGCGGCGGGTCGAGCGGGCGGCCGGCACGGGCCGCTCGCCGCGGCTGCCCAGGGCCCTGCTCCCGCGCCGGCGCCGCGGCGCCGTGGCGCTGGCCTCCGCGCTGGCGACGGTGGCCGTGGCGGGGCTCGGCTACGGCATCAGCAGCTGGGCCGACTCGGGCGGGCGGGAGGCCGAGACCGCCACCGGCACCGCCGCCTACGGCGCCGCCGAACTCCGTACGGACAAGGGCATCCCGGTGCGCTACCGCCGCCTCATCGTCGACTCGGCCCACGACTGCCTCCAGCGGGAGGTCTCCCCGGTGCTGATCGCGGCGATGCTGAAGGTGGAGAGCGACTTCGATCCGAACGTCTCCGATCCCTCCGTGGACGGCGGCGAGTACGGCATCGCCCGCTGGACGCCGGGCGTGCTGCGCTGGTGGATCCGCTCCGACGGCGTGCCCGCCTCGGCGACGCCCACGCCGCCGCTGTCCCCGGCCGTGTCCATCCCCGCCATGGGCCGCTACCTGTGCTTCATGGAGCCCCTGCTGCACACCTCCCTGCCGGGCGACCGCCGCGTGCTGCTCGCCGCCGCTTACCGGACCTCGTACAAGAAGGTGAACGCCGCGGGTGGTGTTCCCCCGAAGTACCGCGACTACGCCACCCGCGTCGCCCACTACCTCAAGGAGTACGCCCCCGCGGGCGGAAAGTGACCCTGAGAGGTCCGAGGTAGCGCGCGCGGACGGGCGGCGGCACGGTGGTACGCACGACCGCGGCCTCCGGCTCCCTCGGGGGAGGGCCGGAGGCCGCGTCGTGTCCGGGCCGGTGCGATCCGGATGTCAGTGGAAGAAGTGGCGCGTCCCGGTGAAGTACATCGTGACGCCGGCCTTCTTCGCGGCCTCGACGACCAGTTCGTCACGGACCGAGCCGCCCGGCTGGACGACGGCCTTCACGCCGGCGCCGGTCAGGATCTCCAGGCCGTCGGGGAAGGGGAAGAACGCGTCCGAGGCGGCGTACGAGCCCTGGGCGCGCTCGGCGCCGGCCCGCTCGACGGCGAGCTTCGCGGAGTCGACGCGGTTGACCTGGCCCATGCCGACGCCGACCGAGGCGCCGTCCTTGGCGAGCAGGATCGCGTTGGACTTGACGGCGCGGCAGGCCTTCCAGGCGAAGGCGAGCTCCGCGAGCTCGTCCGCGGTGAGCGCCTCGCCGGTCGCCAGCGTCCAGTTGGCCGGGTCGTCGCCCTCGGCCTGAAGGCGGTCGGTGACCTGAAGGAGGGCGCCGCCGTCGATCGGCTTGACCTCGACCGGGGCGTCGGGACGGCCCGGGGCGCGCAGCACGCGGATGTTCTTCTTCCTGGCGAGGGCCTCCAGCGCGCCGTCCTCGTAGTCGGGCGCGACGATGACCTCGGTGAAGATCTCGGCGACCTGCTCCGCCATCTCCTTGCTCACCGGGCGGTTGACGGCGATGACGCCGCCGAACGCCGACAGCGGGTCGCAGGCGTGCGCCTTGCGGTGCGCCTCGGCGACGTCCGCGCCGACCGCGATGCCGCAGGGGTTGGCGTGCTTGATGATCGCGACGCACGGCTCGTCGTGGTCGTACGCGGCACGGCGCGCGGCGTCCGTGTCCGTGTAGTTGTTGTACGACATCTCCTTGCCGTGCAGCTGCTCGGCCTCGGCCAGACCGCCCGTGCCCGAGGTGTAGAGCGCGGCCGGCTGGTGCGGGTTCTCGCCGTAGCGCAGCGTGTGGGCGCGCTCCAGGCTGCTCGCCGTGAAGTCGGGGAACTGCGAGTCGTCGGCGGGCGCGTAGGAGGAGGCGAACCAGGAGGACACGGCGATGTCGTACTCGGCCGTGTGCCGGAAGGCCTCCGCGGCCAGCCGCTTGCGGGTGGCGAGGTCGAAGCCGCCGGCCTCGGCCGCGGCGAGGACGTCCCCGTACCGCGCCGGGCTGGTGACGACGGCGACCGACGGGTGGTTCTTGGCGGCGGCGCGCACCATCGAGGGACCACCGATGTCGATCTGCTCGACGCACTCGTCGGGCGAGGCGCCGGAGGCGACGGTCTCGCGGAACGGGTAGAGGTTCACGACGACGAGGTCGAAGGGCTCGACGCCCAGCTCGGCCAGCTGCTCGCGGTGGCTCTCCAGCCGCAGGTCGGCGAGGATGCCCGCGTGCACCTTGGGGTGCAGGGTCTTGACGCGGCCGTCCAGGCACTCGGGGAAGCCGGTGAGCTCCTCGACCTTGGTGACCGGGACGCCGGCGGCGGCGATCTTCGCTGCGGTGGAGCCGGTGGAGACGAGTTCCACGCCTGCCTCGTGCAGCCCGCGGGCGAGCTCCTCCAGGCCGGTCTTGTCGTAGACGCTGACGAGCGCCCTGCGAAGGGGCCGCTTGTTGCTCTCGGCGGTCACTGGATAACTACCTTTCGTCCCTCAATGCGATAGCCGTTGCGGGCGAGCCGCCCCACGACATCGACGAGCAGCCTTCGCTCGACTTCCTTGATGCGCTCGTGCAGAGCGCTCTCGTCGTCCTCGTCCCTGACCTCCACCACGCCCTGCGCGATGATCGGCCCGGTGTCGACGCCGTCGTCGACGAAGTGGACGGTGCATCCGGTGACCCTGGCGCCGTACGCGAGCGCGTCCCGCACACCGTGGGCTCCGGGAAAACTGGGCAGCAGGGCGGGGTGGGTGTTCACGAACCGCCCGCCGAAGCGTGCGAGGAACTCCTCCCCCACGATCTTCATGAATCCGGCGGAGACCACGAGGTCGGGCTCGTACGCGGCGACGGCCTCGGCGAGGCGCGCGTCCCACTCCTTGCGGCTGCCGAAGTCCTTCACCCGGCAGACGAAGGTCGCCAGCCCCGCACGCTCCGCGCGCGCGAGCCCTTCGATGCCCTCACGGTCGGCGCCGACGGCCACGATCTCGGCGCCGTAGGCCTCGGCGCCGGCGGCCCCGATCTCGTCGAGGAGCGCCTGCAGATTGGTACCGGATCCGGAGACCAGCACGACGAGGCGCTTGACCACGGGCTTGGCGGCCACGGGTGGGGCCCTTTCTCGAAGGAGCGTTTGTACGGTCGTACGAATGCTTCGGGCCCCGGGATACGGGGAAGTCTACGAAGCGGCCGAACGTCAGCAACGATACCGGCACTCCGGACGGCCCCCACGGGACGGGGGCGTGGCCGGAAGGTAGCGTCTGGGAGAGCTCCGTCGGGAACGTGGTCGTCGTGCGGTGCGTTTCCCTGAGGGAAGACTCACGCAAGACGGCCGTACGAACGCCTGATCAACGCCGTATACCTAGGGGAAGACGCTCACTTGATGCCGGACCGCAGCCTGCGACTCCTCACGCTCCCGCCGCAGCAGGTGCAGGGAGGGGAGCGCCGCGGCGTGCTGCTGCGGGAGCGCCCCGCCTCTCCGCCCGACGCGCCCTCCGACCGCAAGGACGGCAAGAAGGACGGCGGCGGCCAGGACGAGGACAACCCCTTCGCGCCGCCGCCGGAGGGCACGCCCGACCAGCCGTGGCGGCCACGCCGGCCGGCCGGCGGAGACGGATCTGACGGCGACGGCAGCTCCCCGTGGGGCAGCCAGTGGAGCGACCGCCAGCCGGGCCGCTCCCCCGGCGGCTTCGGCGACCGGCCCGGCCGTCCGCCGGCCGGACCCGAGGGCCAGGGCGGCAACACCCCGGGCCAGGGGATGCGCTGGGACCCGTCGGACCCCGCCCAGCGCCGCGCGCGCTACGCCCTGCTGTGCGGCATGTGGGCCTTCTTCTTCGCCCTCTTCAGCTGGCCCTACGTGGCCCTGCTGCTCGGCGCCCTCGCCCTGTACTGGGGCGTGAGCGCTCTGCGCGCCAAGACCGGCGCCAAGGAGTCCTCGCACGACCCGGCGGCCGGCCGCCCCCAGACGACGGCGGCGGTGACCGGCCTGGTGACGGCCTCGCTGGCCCTCGCCCTGGTCGCCGCGACCTTCACGGCCCAGCTGGTCTACAGCGACTACTACTCCTGCACCAACGACGCCCTCACCAACCAGGCGAAGCAGTCCTGCAGCGACCTGCTGCCGAAGGAGCTGCGAGGGCTGCTGGGCACCAACCCCTGACGGGCGGGCCGGACGGCGTCAGGGCCGGTCGTCCGCGTCCGGGACGTCGGTGTCAGGGGCCTTCGGTTCGTCCGAGTTCTCGGGTGCGTCCGAGGTCCTGGGTGCGTCCGAGGTCCTGGGTGCGTCTGAGATCTTGGGTGCGTCCGAAGTCTTCGCCACGTCCGGTGCGGCCGGCGTGGCCGGTGGCTCCGGTGCAGTGGGGACTTGCGGTGCCTTGAGCGTCTCCTGCGTGCGTGACAGCGCCGACTCCTGCTTGAGCGCCGCCCAGCGCGCCTCCAGCTCCGCCCAGCGGGCCTCCCGGGCCTCGCGGCTGGTGTCGTCGCGGCGGGGAGCGGGCGGCGCGGGGAACGGTTCGGCGGGCAGGAAGTCGTAGGGCGTCTCGTCCCTCTCGCTCAGCGGACCGTACACGTCTCCCTGGTCGTAGGGCACGGCCGGCGGCTTCACCGCCGCTCCCGCCGTCGCCCGCTCCTCCTGGCCGGGAGTCTCCTGGCCGGCCGCCTTCTGGAAACCGAACCACGCCGCGACCGACGTGACCGTCCGCCGGACCCGGCCGCCGCGCACGGGCGCCGGCGCCGGCGCCGCGGCCTCTCCGCCTTTGGGCGCCACGATCTTCGGCCCCACACTCTTCGGATCCACGGTCTTCGGATCCACGGTCTTCGGGTCCACCGTCTTCGGGTCCACGGTCCTCGGCTCCTTGATCCTCAGCTCCACGGTCTTCTTCGTCCGGCTCCGCCGCTCGGCCGCCCGCCGGCGGCTGCGGCATCCCCAGGCCCACCGCGCCAGCGCCGCCGGCACCGCCACGGCCGCCGTCCACACCAGCGCCGCGGCGCCCGTCTGCCACCACACCGGCCCGAACCGGGCCAGCTCCGCGACGCCGAGCGGGCCGCCCGCCAGTCCGGTGAGCAGGGCCGTGGCGACCGCGCTCAGCAGCGCCGCCAGCACAGCGGTCCCGGCGGTGCGCCGGGCGCCGGACGGCTCGGCGCGGCCCACGAACCAGCCCACGGTCAGCGCGGACAGCAGTGGCACCCCGCCCGACGCCCAGTTCACCCACGCCCCGGTCCCGGCGTCCGGCACAGCGGCCAGCAGCGGGAACGGCGGCAGCAGCGGAGCCGGCGCCGAGGACAGCGGCCCCACCAGATGCCCCGCACCCAGCACGAAGCCCGGTCCAAGGGCGTACGCCGCCGCCCACACCGCCGCGTTCGGCACCAGCGCCACGCACAGGAGCAGCACGGCGACCCGGCCCGACCAGCCCTCCGTGAGCTGCCGGAACGCCGCCTGCGCCGCCTCGCCGTGCCACAGCAGGGAGGCGGCGACCAGCAGCGCCCCGCCCCCGACGAGCACGGCCGTGCCCGCGCCCGCGGCCCGCGCCGCCGTGGCCAGGCGCGCACGGCCGTCCGACGTGAGCAGGGGGTGTCCGGCCGGCACCAGTCTCGGCACGCCGTCGACCACCTCGAGCGGCCGCCCGTACGCGGCCCACACCCCGCTCGCCGCCGCACCCATGACGAGCACCGGCACGCTGACCACGGTCCACTCCCAGCTGGGCCGCAGCTCACCGCCCGAGGCGTACACGGCGGCGGCCAGGCCGACGCCGAGGTAGCCGAGGACGACGCCCGTCCACACCACGCCGCCGGAGCCGAGCGGCCCGTCCTCCTCGCCGCCCTCCACCGCGTCCCGCGCCGCCCGGTGCACCAGCCACACGGGCAGCGCGAGCAGCATCAGCGGGGTGACGCCCACGGGCGCGGGGACTCCGGAGAGGGTCTCGGTGCGGATCAGCTCGGCGCCGTGCGCCAGCAGCCACAGCGCCGCCGCGACGTGCAGCGAGCCGCCCGGTCCGCTGTCGGGGTACGGCGAGCTGATCCACATCACCACCACGAGCACGGCGAACGACCCGAGCCCCAGTCCGGCGGCCAGGACACCGCCGACCAGGCCGGCGGCCAGCCCCGGCGAGCGGTCGCGCAGCCGGGCGGGCAGGGACGACAACGGAGGTCGGCGAGCGGTCGTCTGGATCACGCCCGCCATGCTCCCAACGACACGCGCTTTCTCGTCGTAACAGGCAAACCCCGGAAGTGTCGCCCAATATACGTTTATGTTCTTTATCGTTCGAAAGGGCGCACCGTGACGCCGAACCCCGCGAGCCCACTGCCCCCGCCCACGGAACGCCGACGCCTGCGCGAGGCGGGCTCGCTGACGCAGGCTCAGCTCGCCGAGCGGCTGCGCATCCCCAGCAGGACCGTGGACGCCTGGGAGTCCGGCCGCACCACCCCGCGCGGCCGCAAGCGCGAGGCCTACGTCGCCCTGCTGGCCGAACTCTCCGGCGGCGAGGTCAAGGTGACGGTCTGTCTGGAGAAGCGCCCCGCGGCCCCCGAACCCGCGCCGGCCCCCGAACCCGCTCCGGCCGCGGCTCCCCTGACGGCCGCTCAGTCCTTCGACGCGCTCTACGCGTTCTGCGCCCCCGCCCTCGTACGCCAGGCGTACCTGCTGTGCGGGCGGCGCGAGCTGGCGCGCGAGTCGGTCGAGCGGGCCTTCCAGCTCGCCTGGCAGCGCTGGCCCGAGGTGGCCGTGGACCGGGACCCCGCGGGATGGGTGCGGGCGGCGGCGTACGAGTACGCGCTCTCCCCCTGGCACCGCTTCCGCCCGCGCCACCGGCACCCCGAGCCGCCCCCGCCGGACGCGCACGACCGCGCGCTGCTGGACGTGCTCCTGAAGCTGCCGCCGCCGTACCGGCGGACGCTGCTGCTCTACGACGGCGTCGGGCTCGACCTGCCCGAGACGGCGGCCGAGACGGAGGCGAGCACGCCCGCGGCGGCCGGGCGGCTGCTGCACGCGCGTGAAGTGATCGCCAGGCACCTGCCCGAGCTGGCCGATCCGTCGGTGCTGCACCGGCGGCTGGCCGAAGTGGCCTCCGCGGAGCGGCTGAACGCGCCCAGGCCGCCGGCGGTGCGGACGGGCGGCGAGCGCAGGTCGCTGTTCTGGACGCGGGCCGCCATCGCCTTCACGGTGGCGCTGATCGGGGCGACGACGTTCACCCTGCGCACGGCCCCGACGCACTACGAGCCGCCGGTGCCCGCCGGCGAACGGGTGCAGGGGGTGCCGCCGCGGGTGGCGCTCGGGCCGCTGTCGCACGAGGAGACGCAGCTGAGGACGAAGCTGCGCCAGGCCGCGGCGCACGGGCCCGAGCGGCTGGTTCCGGTCTTCCGGTGACGCGGACGGGCCCGCCCCCGGAAGGGAGCGGGCCCGTCGACGGGCAACCAGGAGGCGGCTGTTCAGCCGGCCAGGATGGCGCGCGCCAGCTTGGCGGTCTCGGTCGGCGTCTTGCCGACCTTGACGCCGGCGGCCTCGAGGGCCTCCTTCTTGGCGGCGGCCGTGCCGGAGGAGCCGGAGACGATGGCGCCGGCGTGGCCCATGGTCTTGCCCTCGGGCGCGGTGAAGCCCGCGACGTAGCCGACGACCGGCTTGGTCACGTTCTCCTTGATGAAGGCCGCGGCCCGCTCCTCGGCGTCGCCGCCGATCTCACCGATCATCACGATCAGGTCGGTGTCGGGGTCGGCCTCGAACGCGGCGAGCGCGTCGATGTGGGTGGTGCCGATGACCGGGTCGCCACCGATGCCGACGGCGGAGGAGAAGCCGATGTCACGCAGCTCGTACATCATCTGGTACGTCAGCGTGCCGGACTTCGAGACCAGGCCGATGCGGCCCGGCTTGGTGATGTCGCCCGGGATGATGCCGGCGTTCGACTGGCCCGGCGTGATGAGGCCGGGGCAGTTCGGGCCGATGATCCGGGTCTTGTTGCCCTTGGCCACGGCGTACGCGTAGAACGCGGCCGAGTCGTGGACGGCGATGCCCTCGGTGATGACGACCGCGAGCGGGATCTCGGCGTCGATGGCCTCGACGACGGCGGCCTTGGAGAAGGCCGGCGGTACGAAGAGGACGGATACGTTCGCGCCCGTCTTCTCCATGGCCTCGGCGACCGTGCCGAAGACCGGGATCTCGGTGCCGTCGAAGTCGACGGAGGTGCCCGCCTTGCGGGGGTTCACGCCACCGACGATGTTCGTGCCGTCGCCGAGCATGAGCTTGGTGTGCTTCATGCCCGTGGAGCCGGTCATGCCCTGGACGATGACCTTGGAGTCCTTGTTGAGGAAGATAGCCATGGCTGTGTGTCCTCGTCCCTTACTTCGCAGCCGCGAGCTCGGCGGCCTTGTCGGCCGCGCCGTCCATGGTGTCCACGCGCTGGACCAGCGGGTGGTTGGCGTCGGTGAGGATCTGACGACCCAGCTCGGCGTTGTTGCCGTCCAGACGCACGACCAGCGGCTTGGTGACGTCCTCGCCGCGGTCCTCCAGGAGCTTCAGCGCCTGGACGATGCCGTTGGCGACCTCGTCGCACGCGGTGATGCCGCCGAAGACGTTGACGAAGACGGACTTGACGTCCGCGTCGCCCAGGATGATCTCCAGGCCGTTCGCCATCACCTGCGCGGAGGCACCGCCACCGATGTCGAGGAAGTTGGCGGGCTTCACGCCGCCGTGGTTCTCACCGGCGTACGCGACGACGTCCAGGGTGCTCATGACGAGACCCGCGCCGTTGCCGATGATGCCGACCTCGCCGTCGAGCTTGACGTAGTTGAGGTTCTTCTCCTTGGCGGCGGCCTCCAGCGGGTTCGCGGAGTCCTTGTCCTGGAGCGCCTCGTGCTCGGGCTGGCGGAACTCGGCGTTCTCGTCCAGGGAGACCTTGCCGTCGAGGGCGATGACCTCGCCGGAGGCGACCTTGGCCAGCGGGTTGACCTCGACCAGGAGGGCGTCCTCCTCGACGAAGGTCTTCCACAGGGTGACGAGGACGTCGGCGACCTTGTCGGCGACCTCGGCCGGGAAGTTCGCGGCCTCGACGATCTGGCGGGCGACCTCGGGGGTCACACCGACGTTGGCGTCGATGGGCGTCTTGGCGACGGCCTCGGGGCGGGTCTCCGCGACCTCCTCGATCTCCATGCCGCCCTCGACGGACGCGATGGAGAGGAAGGTGCGGTTGGCACGGTCGAGGAGGAAGGAGACGTAGTACTCCTCCACGATCTCGGGCGCGGTCTCGGCGATCATCACCTTGTGGACCGTGTGGCCCTTGATGTCCATGCCGAGGATGTTGGTCGCGTGCTCGACCGCCTCGTCGGCGGTGGCGGCGAGCTTCACGCCACCGGCCTTGCCGCGGCCGCCGACCTTCACCTGGGCCTTGACGACAGACTTGCCACCGAGACGCTCGGTGGCTGCGCGGGCCGCCTCAGGCGTGTCGATGACTTCACCGGCCAGCACCGGTACATCGTGCTTGGCGAAGAGGTCCCTCGCCTGGTACTCGAACAGGTCCACGCGCTTCCGTCCCTATCAGTGATCTCGCGGTTCGTTGGATGCGTGGGCGTGCCGCGAAGGGCAACGTGACGTCCGCATGTGTCACAAGGGAGGCGCACACGGTGTCCGAGCGCGCGGCATGTCCGTCTCGCAGGTTATCGCTGCTTGCGAGGGGCCTCTAAATCGCGGGTCACACCTGAGCGGTGATACCTGTCACATGATGCCGTGCTCACTGGCACGGCGTGCCGCGTGTGAGGCACGCGGGCGGTTTCGGCCACCGGACAGGAAGGGCCTCACCGGGCTGGGGTTGACCCGGTGAGGCCCCTTGAACACCCCGAACGGCCACGAAGGGGCCGCCCTGAGGGCTGCGGACGGGCGATCACCACCCCAATGGTGACCGTCCGCCCCGTTCCGCGGGGTCTCGGCCGGACGGACCGACGGCTTTCGGCCGTCCGGGTCTCGTCACCCCGTGGAGTCGGTTGGTCGGCGCGCTCGGCGAGCGCGCCGGTCGGGACGCGCCGCTCACGCGACGCGTCCCATGGGGGTCAGAGGCCGTACACGCCGCCGTCCCGGAACTGCGGCGGCGCGACGGAACCCGCGACACCCTCGACGCCGCTGACGGCGTGCCCGGCGAGCGGGCCGACGGTGGAGCGCACGGTGCCGGTCAGATCACCGGCGAAGGGCGCGACCTGGTCCACGACGCCGTACGCGAAGGGGCCGGCCTCGCCGGCCACCGCGCCCGCGAACGGGGCGACATCGCCCGTGACGCCGTACGCCAGCGCCGTCGCGCTGCCGCCGACACCCGCCACGACCGGCCGGACCGTCTCGGTGACGGTGTCCACGACGGGCTGCACGGCACCGGTGACACCCTGCGCGAACTGCGGCACCTCGCCGGTGACGCCGTGGGCGAGACCGGTAGCGTCACCGGCGACGCCGTACGCGAACGGCACCGCGGCCTCGACGACGCCGCCCGCGAACGGCCGCACGTCGCCGGTGACGCCGTACGCCAGCGCGCCCGCGTCCGTCACGGCCTGCCCGGCGACCGGCAGCACGCCGTCCACCGCGGTGTGCACGACCGGCGGCAGCACGGAGCCCGTGACGTCGTCGCCGATCTGGCCGACCAGGCCGGTGGCGTACGGCGGCACGTCCGCGACGACACCGCCCGCGACCGGCACCACGCCGGACACGGCGCCGCCGGCCACGGAGCCCACGCCGGACACCGCTGCGCCGGCGACCGGCGGCACGCCCTGCACCACACCACCGGCGACCGGCCGCACGCCCTGGACGACTCCGCCCGCGACCGGCTGGACGTCGGCCACGACGCCGTACGCCAGCGTCGTTGCCGTGTCGACCGCGTGACCGGCGGTCTGAGCGACCCCGGCGACGGCCCCGCCCGCGACCGGCGCCACGCCGTGCACGGCACCGGTGGCGACCGGCACCACGCCGTCCACCGCACGACCGGCGACGGGTGCGACTCCGGCGACGGCCCGGCCCGCGACCGGGACGGCACCCGTCACGGCCTGCCCGGCGACCGGCGTCACGCCGTGCACGGCACTGGCCGCGACCGGCGGCACGGCCTCCTCGGCGACCGGCGCGACCAGGCCGGGGACGTTGCCGACCGTGCCGACGACCTGCTGCTCGAGGCCGGTGACGGTGCCCGTGACATGGCCGGGGACCGCCGCGACGGCCTCGTGCGCGGCGCCGTGGACACCCTCCGCGGTACGGCCCGCGCCCGCGACGGCGTACTGCGCCTTCGTCCGTACGGCGCCGTCGACGCCCTGCGTCCGGGTGCGGGCCGCCGACTGCACGCCCTGCAGCTTGGTCTGGGCGGCGGCGAGCGCCTCCTCGACCTCCGGCGCGAAGGCGCCGAGGGGACCGAAGAGGTAGTCGACCTCGCCGCCGGTCGAGGAGGTGGCGCCGGAGACGGTGGTCCGGGCGGCGGCCACGGTGTGTTCGGCCGTGGCGTGCACGTCGGCGTACGCCCGTGCCTGCGCGGCGCGGGCGGCCTTGGCGCCCTGGATGGCGGCGGCGCCCTTGATGCGGGACGCCGTACCGGTCGTCCGCTCCGCGGTCCGGGCGGTGTAGGACTTGGCGGCGACCTGGCGGCCGGCCTGCTCGGCGGTGGCGGCGGGCGCGGTGCCGCGGACGCCGCCGAGGGTGTCGGTGACCGTGGAGGTCGCCTTGCCCGCGGTCTCGCCGGCCGTGCCGGTGACACCGGAGACGGTGTCGTGCACACCGGTGACCACGCCGTCGACCGTGCCGGTGACGGCGTCGGTGACGGAGCCGAGGGTGCTGCCGGTGTCACCGGCCGGGTCGGACACGGACAGGGAGGATGCGGGCAGTTCGTCCGCGCTGGCTACGGCCGAACCGAGCGCCCATGCACCGGTGACACCGGCGGCTATGACGATGGAACGGCGGATGTTCTTGTTCATGCGTGCGTCAGATCCCTAGATCTTCGAAAGGCTGGGGGCATGTGCGGCGCCGCGTCCTGTCCTGGTCCGGGGAGTCGGGAACCAGCGGTGGCGGCGGCTTGCCGTCCGGGGAACGAAGGGGGCCCGGACGGGCGGGGCAGACCTGTTCCGCCCCCGCGCGGCAGGTCTGGCGGGGGAAGGGTCTGCCGTGCCCTAGCCGGGGAAGACCGGGATGTCCCGGTGCCTGTCGCGGGTGCCGGCGGCGTCGGACCGCGCGGCGGAGCCGGCCACGAACAGCACGGGCGCCCGGTGGTTCAGGGTGACGGCGTGCGCGTCACCGTGCCGGGAGCCGCCGTTGTCGACGGCGGCGTGGCTCACCAGCTCGTCGGCCGGGTCGCCGTCCGGAGCCTGGTGCGGGCGCGCCGGGGCGCGCCCGGCGGCGGCCGCACGCTGCACACGGGTGGTTCCGGCCATGGCCTGGCTGATGTCGGTGCCGAGCTGCGGCCCGAACGCCGCACCGCTCGCTCCCGCCGCCGAACGTCTCTCGTCCACGGCCGCCTCCGCCACGTGCCCGGCGCCACCGGGCTGCGGGGCCCGGACGACCGGCGCGGGAAGCGTGTGACCGGGCAGCGCCGGGACACCGGGCAGGCTCGGCGGCACGGGCACGGACGGAGTCCCGGGCAACGGCACGGCCGGCAGGGACTCCAACGGCGGTATCTGCGCGGTCACTTGGCCAAGCCCGGCACTCACGGTCTCCACCAGGTCGCCCACCGGCTGCACCACGCGCTCGCCCACGGTCCGGACGAGTTCGTCCGTCAGCGACCCGAGGACGGGGTCCGCGGCACCCGGCTCCGTCAGGGCACCGGTGAGGGAGCCGCTGCCGGTGGACGGGTGGCCGGGGGACGTGGTGACCGGGTGGGACGGTGCGGGGTGGTGCGGGGCGGGTGCGGGGGCGGGGTTGGACGCGGGGGCGTGAGTGGCCGGCGGGACCGGCTCGGGGTCGGCCGGGTGGGCAGGCTTGGGGTCGGCCGGGGTGGCCGGGTTCGGTTCGGTGGCGGCCGCTGTCGGCGCGTGGGTCAGCCGGTCGACGGTGCCGAGGGTGCTGCCCACCAGGGAGCGGACGGCGCCCGTCGGATCGGCCTGCCCGGAGAGGGGTGTCTTCCCGGAGGAGGTGGCCTCGGACGTCGCGGAGGAGAGGGCCGGTGCCGCCTCCGCCGCGTGGGCCTGCTCGCCGCACAGGAAGCCGAGTGCGAACAACCCGCCCACCAGCAGGACCACTTGCAGCGCGCGCCGGCCGGCCGCCGTGCGCATCATGCGCACAGCGGCACCGGGCAGAGCGGCTGACCAGGTCAAGGGGGGCGGGTCCTCCCGTGCGGCGGAACTGATGACACGCAACGAACCGTGACGAGCCACGAGTCGGCGCGGCGCGGTACGGGCGTGCGGAGCGCGGCGCACCGCCGGCGAGCGTCGATCCTCGCACGGGACTCCCGCGGTTGCGCAAGCCCCCTGTTACCGATGGGTAGTCATGTCCCTTTTGCTGGCCCAAGTCGGGCGGCCACGGGTCGACAAATCGTCACCGACCGCCCGCGTCGACGCGGTGCACATGTTCTGTCCGGCCCGGCGCGCGACTCCCGTCAGGCCCGGCACGCAGCGCCCGGCCGGCGGTCACGCCGTGTCCGGTATCGGCAGCGGCCGCTTCTCGATCGCCGCCGCCATCACCTCCGGGAAGAGGTCGGGCGTGCACGCGAACGCCGGTGCCCCCAGCGCCCCGAGCGCGGCCGCGTGCTCCCGGTCGTAGGCGGGCGCCCCCTCGTCCGACAGTGCGAGCAGCGTCACGAACTGCACCCCGGACGCCTTCATCGCGGCGACCCGCTTCAGCATCTCGTTGCGGATCCCGCCCTCGTAGAGATCGCTGATGAGCACGACCACCGTCTCCGTGGGCCGGGTGATCTGCGACTGGCAGTAGGCGAGCGCACGGTTGATGTCCGTACCGCCGCCGAGCTGCGTCCCGAACAGGACGTCCACCGGGTCGTCGAGCTGGTCGGTGAGGTCGACGACCGCCGTGTCGAAGACGACGAGTCGCGTGGAGATCGTCCGCATCGAGGCGAGCACCGCTCCGAACACCGATGCGTACACGACCGATGCCGCCATGGATCCCGACTGGTCGATACAGAGGATGACCTCCTTCTTGGTGGACTGTGCCGCCCGCCCGTACCCGACGAGCCGCTCCGGCACGACCGTTCGGTACTCGGGCAGGTAGTGCTTGAGGTTGGCCGCGATGGTGCGGTTCCAGTCGATGTCGTGGTGGCGCGGCCGGCTGATCCGGGCGCTGCGGTCGAGCGCCCCGGTGAGGGTGGCGCGGGTGCGGGTCGCGAGCCGCTTCTCGAGGTCCTCGACGACCTTGCGCACGACGGCCCGTGCCGTCTCCTTCGTCGTCTCGGGCATCGCCTTGTTGAGGGAGAGCAGGGTGCCGACGAGGTGGACGTCGGCCTCCACCGCCTCCAGCATCTCCGGCTCCAGCAGCAGCGTGGACAGACCGAGCCGGTCGATGGCGTCGCGCTGCATGACCTGGACGACCGAGGAGGGGAAGTACGTCCGGATGTCCCCGAGCCAGCGGGCCACGGACGGCGCCGACGCCCCGAGCCCCGCCGAACGGTCCCGCCCCGCCTGCGCCTTCTTGTCCGCCTTTCCGTACAGCGCGGCCAGCGCTCCGTCCATCGCGGCGTCCTGCCCCGACAGCGCGCATCCCGTGCCGTCGGCCGCGTCGCCCCCGAGCACGAGCCGCCAGCGCCGCAGCCGCTCCCGCGCCGGGTCCGTCGCCTCGGTGGGCGTCGGCTCCGTGGCCGTCGAGTCGGTGGTCATCGAGTGTGTGGTCATCGAGTCGGTGGTCATCGGCACACCACCGGACGGGGCCGGTCCCACAGCGGCATCACCGCGACGGTGACCGGCGGGTGCTCCATCGCACCGCTCCCGTGCCCGCGGCCCGCGCCGTCCCGGCCGGCCACCGGTACGCCGACGCCCTCCCGCGCTTCCGTCCGTCGGATCTTCGTCATCCCGCCACCCCCGCAAGGTCGTTGTCGATGTCCTCTTCCACGTCGCCCGGTCGCGCCGAGCCCTCCAGCCCGAGCAGCAGCCGGAGTACCGGCAGCACGGCGTCCGCACGCGCGGGATCGAGATCGGCCGCGAAGCCGGGTATGCCGGAGCCGGCGGCCGTCACACCGCGCCGCTCCCCCGGTCCGCGCCGGACCAGCTCGCCCAGCGTCCGGCGCACGCCGGACTCGTACGCCGAGAACGTCCGCCGCAGCAGCGGCAGTACGTCCGTGAACGCCTCCGCGGGAACCCCGGTCAGCCATGCGTCGACCAGCCCGAGCAGCCGCTCGTCGTGGACGAGGAGCATGCCGCCGCCGGACCCTCCGCCGACGAAGCCCTCGATCCACGCGGCCGCGTCCCCCGGCGGCATCCCCGGCGACAGCACGAGCCCCATGAGCCGTGCCGCCTCGTCCTGCCCGAGCTCCCCGTCGTCCAGCAGCAGCCGTACGGCCCGGCCCCGGATCACGCCGGGCACGGTGTCCCGGACCGACAGCAGGTGCAGCACGGACTGCCAGCGGCCGCGCAGATCGCGGTGCTCCGGCCCGGGCACGTCGACCAGCAGCCCCACCGCACCGTGCACCGCGTCCACATGGCGCCGCATCTCCTCGGCGGCGTCCGCGTCCAGGGCGGCACAGGCCGGCGGCAGGCCGACGAAGATCCGCTCGGCAAGGCCCGCGGCGACCTCGGCCAGCGCCCCCGTGCCGGTGCCGCGCACATCGCCGTACCGCAGGGAGCGGACCAGGGCGGGCAGGGCCTGCGCGAGATGGCCGACGTCCGCGTCGAGCGCCGCGCGGTCGGCGAGCACCCGCATCACCACCGGCAGCGCGTCCGGCAGTTCGGCCAGCAGGCAGCGCTCCGCGAGCCCGGTGACGTCCGCCAGGGCCTGCGCGCCGAGGGCGTCCGCCTCCGCCTTGGCGGTCGCGGCGGCGAGCACGGTGGTGCCCCACACCCCCGCCTCCGCGACCCGCACGGACAGCTCCGGTTCCCAGCGCAGCCGCCATGTCTCCCGGAAGGTGCCCGTGCTCCCGCGTGACACCGCAGGCTCGCCCCACGCGATGCCCAGCAGCCGCAGCCGGTGCAGCAGCCTGCTGCGTCCGGCGTCGGTCTCCTTGCGCAGGTCGAGCTCCAACTCCCGCTCCAGCGCCTCCGGTTTGAGCCGCAGCCGGCGCTGCGTCCGGTCCAGGTCCCGCTGCAACGGCACGGCGGGCGCGGCCTGCGGCACCTCCCCCAGCACGTCACCGACGACCAGCCGGTCGTGCACCAGCGCCAGCGGCACGTCCGAGCCCTCGCACATCACCGCCCGCACGGCGTCGGTGGTCTCGCCGAGCCCCGGCAGCGGCCGGCCGCGCATCGCGGCGAGCGTCTCGGCCAGCCGCACCGCCTCGATCACGTGCGCGGAGGAGACGATCCGGTCCTCGTCCCGCAGCAGCCCCGCCACCTTGGTCATCCACCGCTCGACCGGCCGGTCCGGGGTGGCGAACAGATGGCCGTACCAGCCCGGCGAGTCGATCCCCGCCCCGTACCCGCTGACCCGCGACAGCCTCCGGCGCGTCCACGGCACCCAGGTCATGTCCGCCTTGACCTTGGCCAGCCCCTTCAGCAGGGCCCGGTCCGCGGCGACGGCCGTCTTCCGCCGCAGCGCGGGCACGTGCCAGGCCCCGCACACGACGGCCACGTCACCTCCGAACTCCCGTTGCGCCGCGCGCACTTGGAGCCGCATGTACGCCTCCCGCACGAGATCCCGGTCGTGTCCCCCGGTGCCGTACGCGTCCCGCAAGGCCCCCATGGCCTCCTCGAGCACGACGAACGGCGCGAACGCGTCCCCCTCACCGATCCCCCGGTGCTCGACGACGTCCTCCCACCACCGCTCGGGATCGTCATAGCCGGCGGCCTCGGCGAGCACGGCGAGCGGGTCGATACGGATGTCGGCCTCTGCGGCGGGCCCGACGTCCGCGGCCGGGTCGACGGTGGAAGGCCGGCCTCCGTCGGAGAACTGGTCTGCGGCATCGGATTGATCGCCGTCGGAGGGCAGGTCTGCGGCATCAGGCTGGTCTCCGTCGCAGGGCTCTTCGCCGGCGCCGGAAGCCGCCTGCCCACTCCACGCCAGCGAGTACGTCGCCGGCAAGTCGATGAAACGCGCCGGGACTTCGTGCCGCAGGGCCCAGCGGATCGCGACCCACTCCGGGGAGAACTCCGCGAGCGGCCAGAAGGCGGAGCGGCCGGGCTCGTCCACGGCGTGGGCGAGCAGGGCGACCGGCGGCCGCATGTCCTCCTCGGCGGCCAGCGGGATCAACGCGTCGGCCTCGGGCGGCCCTTCGATCAGCACGACCTGCGGCCGGGCCGCGTCCAGCGCCGCCCGCACCGCGCGCGCCGAGCCCGGTCCGTGGTGCCGCACGCCGAGCAGCAAGGGCCCGCCACCGGCCGCCCCGCTCCCGCCCCTGTCCAGCGCTGTCACACCGTCCCCCTCGTCATCGCCACGCCCGGCTGCCGCCGCCGGGCGCCTTCCTGACACCCGCCCGGCCCCTGCAGAGCCCGTCGTACGCGAACACGAACCCACCCGACCCCTTGGACCCGGCGGAGTCCTTGCTCCCGCCCGAGTCCTTGCCGCCGCCCGTGCGGCCCCAGCCCAGGTCGCTCACGCGCTGACCTCCCGGCAGGCCCGGTAGAAGTCCTTCCAGCCGTCCCGCTCGCGGACGACCGCCTCCAGGTACTCCTGCCAGACGACACGGTCGGCCGCCGGGTCGCGGACGACGGCGCCGAGGATGCCAGCGGCGACGTCGCCGGCCCGCAGCACGCCGTCGCCGAAGTGGGCGGCCAGGGCCAGCCCGCTGGCGACGACGGAGATGGCCTCGGCCGTCGAGAGCGTGCCGCTGGGCGACTTGACCTTCGTACGGCCGTCGGCGGTGATCCCGTCGCGCAGCTCGCGGAAGACGGTCACGACGCGGCGGATCTCGTCGATGCCGTCGGGCACGGCCGGCAGGTCCAGCGAGCGGCCGATCTGGTCGACACGGCGCGAGACGATGTCGACCTCGGCCTCGACGCTCTCCGGCAGCGGCAGCACCACCGTGTTGAAGCGGCGGCGCAGCGCGCTGGAGAGTTCGTTGATCCCGCGGTCGCGGTCGTTGGCCGTGGCGATCAGGTTGAAGCCGCGGACCGCCTGCACCTCCTGGCCCAACTCCGGTATCGGCAGCGTCTTCTCCGACAGGATCGTGATCAGCGTGTCCTGCACGTCCGCGGGGATGCGGGTCAGCTCCTCCACCCGCGCCGTCATCCCCTCCGCCATGGCCCGCATGACCGGGCTGGGCACGAGGGCGTCCCGGCTGGGGCCGTTGGCCAGCAGCTGCGCGTAGTTCCAGCCGTAGCGGATCGCCTCCTCCGGCGTGCCCGCCGTGCCCTGCACGAGCAGCGTCGAGTCACCGCTGACCGCCGCGGCCAGGTGCTCGGACACCCAGGTCTTCGCGGTGCCGGGCACGCCGAGCAGCAGCAGGGCACGGTCGGTGGCGAGCGTGGTGACGGCGACCTCGACGATGCGGCGCGGGCCCACGTACTTCGGTGAGATCACCGTGCCGTCCGGCAGCGTGCCGCCGAGCAGATACGTCGCCACCGCCCACGGCGACAGCCTCCAGCGGGCCGGGCGCGGGCGGTCGTCCTGCGCGGCCAGCGCCGCCAGCTCACCGGCGAACGCGTCTTCGGCGTGCGGTCGCAACGCCTCGGCGGGCTCCTTCGCGAGATCTTCCACAGACGTCGGTTCCACGGACACAGACATGGCTGAGGCCCCCTCCAGCTCGGCCGGTTCGGATCTGTCACCAACCGTGCACCACGCCACTGACAATGCGTTCTGACCTGCGTGAACGCGCTCGCCGGGCCGATTGTCAGTGCCGGGATCTACCTTCGATGACATGACTCAGCAGGGGGTGCGCTGGAGCGCGGATCAGGTGCTGGCAATGGCGCCTGACGCCGCGTCACGCAAAGCGGGAAGCAAACTCGGCGCGGCCGGGCCGTGGTCCGAGACGGGGAGTTCCGACGAGGGGGCGGTGTGGGGGCTGTGCAAGGGCAGCGGCAGCAAGCCGTATCAGACGGTCGTCGACATCGCGGACGCGGCGGGCCCCGCGTACAAGTGCACGTGCCCGAGCCGCAAGTTCCCGTGCAAGCACGCCCTCGGGCTGCTGCTGCTCTGGGCTGGCGAGGACGGCGCGGTGCCGGCCGGCGAGGCACCGGACTGGGCGGAGCAGTGGATGGAGGGGAGACGGCAGCGCGCCGAGCGGAAGCGGGCGGCGCCCGCGGCCGGTGCCCCGTCCCGCTCCGGTGATCCGGAGGCCGCGCGCCGCCGGGCGGAGCGCCGGGCCGAGCGGGTGACGGCGGGGGCCACCGAGCTGGAGCAGCGTCTGGCGGACCTGCTGCGCGGCGGCCTCGCGGGCGCGGAGCAGGCGGGATACGGGCTGTGGGAGGAGACCGCGGCCCGCATGGTCGACGCCCAGGCACCCGGACTGGCCGCCCGCGTGCGGGAGTTGGGGGCGATCCCGTCGTCCGGGCCCGGCTGGCCGGTGCGGCTGCTGGAGGAGTGCGCGCTGCTGCACCTGCTCGACCAGGGCTGGCTGCACCGTGCGGAACTGCCGGGCGGCCTCGCGGCGACGGTCCGTTCCCGCATCGGCCTGTCCGGCACCGCGGACGGCCCGCCGCTGCGCGACCGCTGGCTGGTCCTCGCCCAGTACGACACGGCGGACGCCCGCCTGACGACCCGCCGCATCTGGCTGCACGGCGCCGACTCGGGCCGGACGGCACTGCTCCTCTCCTACGGCGCGGCGGGCCGCGCACCGGAGCTGGCCCTGCCTGTCGGGCTGGCCCTGGACGCCGAGGTGTCCGCCTATCCGGGCGCCGGGCAGCTGCGGGCGGCCATGGGTGAGCAGTTCGCCCCGCCGGCGCCCGCCGAAATACGGCCGCCGGGGGTGACGACGGCCGAAGCGGCGGCGCGGTACGGCGAGGCGCTGCGGGACGACCCCTGGCTGGACTCCGTCCCGGTGACCCTGGACCGCGTGGTGCCGGTCCCGGACGGCGACTCCTGGCAGTTGGCGGACGCGGACGGGGACACAGCGCTCCCCCTGACCCCGGCCGCCCGTTCCCGCCCCGGCCTGTGGCGCCTCGCCGCCCTGTCGGGCGGCACCCCGGTCAAGGTCTTCGGCGAGTGCGGCCACCGGGGCTTCACCCCGCTGACGGCCTGGCCGGAGAAGCCGGGAGAGGCGGTGGCGCTGTGCTGAGCCCCCAGGGCCCCCGGACCTCCCGCGCCCCCCGCACCGCCGGTCCGTCCGGCCCCTGTCTTCTCCTCGGCACCTCACGGAAAGGAACCCCCATGAACAGGACGCCCGCACCCGTGGACGCGCCGGCGCCGGGCGCCTGGGAGGAGCTCGTCACGACGGCCCTGCTCGGCACGGAGCGGCGTACTCCGCCGGGCGGCGCGCCGGGACGGGAAGCGCCGGTGGTGCTGCTGGACGCGGCGGCCGTGGAGACCGTACGGCGGCGGGCCGGGCTGCGGCCCGCCGGCGCCGCAGTACGGCCGGAGCCGGCCGCCGAGGACCCGCGTCCGGCGCTGCCCGCGGCCGCGGCCCGCAGACTCGCGCTGCTGCTGGCCGACCGCCCCGGCACGGGCGGTGGCCGCAGAGGCACGGCACCGGACCTCATGGAGCTGCTGCCCCAGTGGCTCGCGGCGGCGAACGCCCGCGGCTTCGCGGCACCCCCGCAGACGCTGCCCGCACTGCTGGACGCGGCCCGGGGACGCACGGATCTGCGGCCCGCGGCGCTGGCCTTCGCCGGCCCGCGCGCAGTGTGGCTGGCCCGGCTGAACCCGGACTGGCGCTTCGCCCTGCGCGCGACGCCGGGCGGGGGCACCGCGCTGCCGGAGCCCGAGGACGCGGAGCGGACCCTGCGCCTGTGGGAGGAGGGCCTGTTCGCCGAGCGGGTCGCACTGCTGTCCGCCCTGCGCGCCCGCGAGCCCGCCGCCGCCCGCGCACTGCTGTCGACCACCTGGACCACGGAGCGGGCCGAGGACCGCCTGATGTTCCTGGACTCGCTGCGCACCGGTCTCGGCCCGCAGGACGAACCCTTCCTGGAACAGGCCCTGTCCGACCGCAGCCGGAACGTACGGGCGACGGCGGCCGAGCTGCTCTCCGCGCTGCCGGGCTCCGCGCTCGCCGCGCGGATGGCGGTCAGAGCCGCGGCATGCGTGGCCGTCGACCACACACAGGACTCCCCGACGCTGACGGTCGAGGCGCCGCACGAGTGCGACGCGAGCATGGAGCGCGACGGTGTCGTGGCCAAGCCTCCGGCAGGACGGGGTGAACGGTCATGGTGGTTGGGCCAGTTGGTGGAGGCGACACCGCTGACGACCTGGCCCGCGCGGCTGGGCGGGCGTACGCCTCAGGAGATCGTGGCGCTGCCGGTCACCGACGACTGGCAGGGCGAACTGCACGCGGCCTGGTGCCGGGCGGCCGTGCGGCAGCGGGACCCCGAGTGGGCCCGCGCGCTCCTCGGCGCCCCCTCCGCACCGGAGGCCGGCGGCCCCGGGGCGGTCTCACTGGCCGAGCGCGCCAAGCTGCTCGGCACCCTGGACGCCGCCGAACGGGCCGGCTGGGTCGCCGGATTCATCGCGGCACACGGCCTGTCGGAGGCGTTCCAGCTGCTCGGAGTCTGCGCGTTGCCCTGGACCCCACCGCTCGGCAGGGCGGTGGTCGACGCGCTCAACATCGCGCGGGACGCGGGGAGTTACCCATGGAGCTTCAGCGGAGTGATGGGCCTGGCCGAGCGCTGCCTCGACCCGGCGGAGGCGGGCCGCCTGGACGGCCTCCTCGCCATACCCGACGAGCACGAGGACGCGTCGCCCGGAGCCGGCGGCTACTGGGCGGAGGCGTTCCAGCGTCTCGTCACGACCCTGCGGCTGCGCAGGGCGATGGCGGAGGAGCTGGAAGCGGCCTAGGCCGGCTGCGGCTAGGCCGGCTGCCCCGCGTGGCCCCGCACCCAGTCCACGATCGACTGCGTCGTGGCGCCCGGCGTGAAGATCTCCGCGACGCCCTTCTCCTTCAGCGGCGCAATGTCGGCCTCGGGAATGATCCCGCCGCCGAAGACCAGGATGTCCTCCGCGTCCCGCTCCTTGAGCAGCTCGATCACGGCGGCGAACAAGGTGTTGTGCGCGCCGGAGAGGATGGAGAGGCCGATCGCGTCGGCGTCCTCCTGGATCGCGGTGTCGACGATCTGCTCGGGGGTCTGGTGGAGGCCGGTGTAGATCACCTCCATACCGGCGTCGCGCAGCGCCCGCGCGATCACCTTGGCTCCCCGATCGTGGCCGTCGAGCCCCGGCTTGGCCACCACCACGCGGATCGGACCGGCTGCCACACCCATCACTGCCTCCATGAAACGACTGCATTCATCCCTACCGACAGGTACAGGCGTACCCGCGCCCACCAGGGAAGTGAACGAACGTTATCCCCAGCATCCCGCAACCGGCAGTTTCGCGGTCCAGACCGAGGGGGAAATCACACGATGGGACACGTTCACCGCGCGGCGTTCCGGCGGGAGCACGCGCAACAGGAGCCGCAATGAGGTCGCCGTACCACGGCACCGTAGGACAGCGGGCCGTGCCGGTGCGGTGCGTCGACGGCGGCGGGACAAGGCCGTCGACAGCCGTCCTCGCGGCTTCCCACGAGGGCACACGGGGGACAGAGGCGTCCTCCTGCGTGCCGACAGGAGGTCGGCCATGAAGGTCACCAGGGCAGCACTGCCCTTTCCGCCGCTCTGTCAGAGGCTGCTTCCGGGCAGGCTTGCGGGGCTCTCACTGGCCCTGCTGAAGGCGACCGCCCTGGAGCTCGCGATCCTCGCGGGCCACCTCCTGCTCTATCCCACCGGCATCACAGCGGAACGCAGAGGACCATCGGCCCCGCTCCCCTCGCCGGACGCCGCCGCACAGCTGCCGACCGAGACCAAGCCCCCGGTCGTGCTGCTGCACGGCTTCATCGACAACCGCTCGGTCTTCGTGCTGCTGCGCCGCAGCCTCGCCCAGCAGGGCAGGCAGCAGGTGGAGTCGCTCAACTACTCGCCGCTGACCTGCGACATCCGCACCGCGGCCGAGCTGCTCGGCCGGCACATAGAGGAGATCTGCGAGCGCACGGGCTCCCGGCAGGTCGACATCGTCGGGCACAGCCTCGGCGGCCTGATCGCGCGCTACTACGTGCAGCGGCTCGGCGGCGACATCCGCGTACGCACCCTGGTCACGTTGGGCACCCCGCACTCCGGGACCCGGGTGGTGCCGCTGGCCAACGCGCACCCGATCGTGCGCCAGATGCGCCCCGGCTCGCAGCTGCTCGAGGAGCTGGCCCGGCCCGCGCCGGGCTGCCGCACGCACTTCGTCAGCTTCTGGAGCGACCTCGACCATCTGATGGACCCGCTGGAGACCGCCTGCATCGACCACCCGGACCTGATGGTGCAGAACGTCCGGGTGAGCGGGATCGGTCATCTGGCCCTGCCCGTGCACCCCGCCGTCGCGACCGGCATACGCCAGGCCCTCGACGCCGAGCGGACAGGAGCCGAAGCCGCCGACCACGCCGGCGGCCTGACAGTGGCGTGACAGAGGCGCGACAGGCGCCCCTCAGCGATCTCACATCGAACAGCGCTCGAACACTCGGCCAAGGCCGGGTCCGCACTCCGCCGAAACACGGCCGAATGCCCGTTTCCTGCGCGCCCGAAACCAGTTGAAGATTGTCGCGCCCGCATACCGCCGGGTACAGTCGCCGCACTGCTCTGGCAGCCCCTGTTGTCGAGGCGAAAGAGAAGTTGGTGAACGACCGTCACCCGTCGGGGACCATGACCACCCCGGCCCCGGCTTCCGATGCCGCCTCGGCGCACTTCGCGCCCTATGGCACGCAGGAAGCCCAGTACGGCGACTTCACCACGTACGGCGACTACGACGCCAATGGTTTTGCGACCGGCGGGCATGCGGCCGCGACTTCGACCTTCGACGCCGACCCCCTCTTCGGCAGCCTCCCGGGCGACGGCACCGGCTCCTACGACGCGTCCCAGTGGGGCACGGGCCACCACCAGACCGCGCACCACGACGCGTACGCGGCCGGGCACCACACCGGCTACGACACCGGCGCCTACGAGACGAACGCCTGGGCCGCCGGCTACCAGCAGCCGCTCGCGGTCATCCCGCCGCAGTCCACCGGCCACGACGTCTCCGGCCAGTGGGACGCGAGCGCCTGGCTCCAGCCCGATCAGCAGGGCCACGCCGCCGACCAGACCCAGCACTGGGAATGGGGCACGCAGACCTTCGAGACCGGCACGTACGACGCCACGCAGTGGAACTCCGACGGCGAGCGGACCGCAGAACCGTTCGACCAGCAGGCGACCGCCGTCTTCGAGCAGACCGAGCCGGACGCCTACCCGGAACACCACGCGTACACCGATCACGACGCCTACCCGGAACACGAGGCGTACGCGGAGCAGGACGCGCACACGGAGCACGATCCGTACGCGGACCAGCACCCGTACGAGGAACTCGCCGAGGACGACGGCCGGTCGGCCACGGGCGGCACGGGTGAACTCCCCGCCGTGGCACCGCTGCTGGAGGACCAGGAAGAGGTCGTGCCGGTTCCGGCGTCGCGCAGCGCCGCGCGCAACGCGTCCCGCTCCCGCCGCCGCGCCCCCGCCAAACGCTCCGCGCTGCTGACCGTCGCCGTGCCCTCGGCCTGTGTGATGGGCGTGGCCGGTATCGCCGCCGCCTCCGTGGGCACCTTCAGCGACGGGAAGGACACCGCGACGACCGCGTCGGACGCGCACGCGGTGAAGCCGTCCTCCGCCAACAACAAGCTGGACAGCCAGCTGCAGAGCCTGTCCGCGGGCGCCGACGACTTCGCCGACCGGGCCAGCCGCACGCAGGAGCGCATCGACCTCAAGGCCCAGCAGGCGGCCGAGAAGAAGAAGGCGGCGGAGGAGGCGGCCCGCAAGGAGCGGCTGCGCCCCAAGTTCGTGCTGCCGGTGACCCAGAAGGGCCTCAGCGCCTACTTCGGCCAGGCCGGCGTCAACTGGATGTCCGTGCACACCGGCATCGACTTCCCCGTCTCGTACGGCACGACGGTGATGGCCGCGACCGACGGCACGGTCCGCACGCAGTGGAACAGCGCGTACGGGAACATGATGATCGTGACCGCGAAGGACGGCACGGAGACGTGGTACTGCCACCTCTCCAGCTACCGCGTCTCCTCCGGCACCGAGGTGAAGGCCGGCACGCCGATCGCGTACTCCGGCAACTCGGGCAACTCCACCGGGCCGCACCTGCACTTCGAGGTCCGGCCGGGCGGCGGCGCGGCGATCGACCCGCTGCCGTGGCTGCGCAGCCACGGGCTGGACCCGACGTAGACCTGAGCAACTTCCTTGCGAGCCCCCGCCATTGAGCGGGGGCTCACGTGTCGGAGCTACAGCTTCTCGACCGGCGCGTACCGCAGCAGCAGCCGCTTCGGCTTCGCGTCGCCGAAGTCGATCGTCGCCTCGGCGTTCCCGCCCGTGCCCTTCACGGCGACGACCGTGCCGAGCCCGAACTGGTCGTGCGTGACCCGGTCGCCGACGGCCAGCGAGACCACCGGCTTGTCGGAGGCGCGGCTGGTGGCGAAGCCGGACGCGCCCGACGCCGAGGAGCGCGAGCGGGAGGACGACAGGGAGGCGGCCACGCCGGACGCCGGGCCGGAGGAGACCGGGGCCGTGCCACCCGTCCGCTTCCAGTCGACGTGCTGGGCCGGGATCTCCTCCAGGAAGCGGGAGGGCGGGTTGTACGACGGCTGGCCCCAGGCGCTGCGCAGCGACGAGCGCGTCAGATACAGCCGCTCCCGCGCGCGCGTGATGCCGACGTAGGCGAGCCGGCGCTCCTCCTCCAGCTCCTTGGTCTGGCCGAGGGCACGCATGTGCGGGAAGACGCCGTCCTCCATGCCGGTCAGGAAGACGACCGGGAACTCGAGGCCCTTGGCGGTGTGCAGGGTCATCAGGGTGATGACTCCGGAGCCGTCCTCCTCTTCGTCCGGGATCTGGTCGGAGTCGGCGACCAGCGCGACCCGCTCCAGGAAGTCGGCGAGCCCGGGGGACTGCTCGCCCTCACCGGTCTCCTGCTCGAACTCCAGGGCCACGGCCGCGAGTTCCTGGAGGTTCTCGATGCGGGTCTCGTCCTGCGGGTCGGTCGAGGCCTGCAACTCGGCCAGATAGCCGGTCCGTTCGAGGATCGCCTCCAGGACGGTCGCCGGGCCCGCGCCGGACTCGGCGATCGTACGGAGGTCCTCCATCAGCGTGTTGAACTTCTTGACGGCGTTGGCGGAGCGCGCCGCCATGCCGTACGCCTCGTCGACGCGGCGCAGCGCCTGCGGGAAGCTGATCTTCTCGCGCTGGGAGAGCGCGTCGATCATCGCTTCCGCGCGCTCGCCGATGCCGCGCTTGGGGACGTTCAGGATCCGGCGCAGCGGGACCGAGTCCTCCGGGTTGGCCAGCACGCGCAGGTAGGCCAGGACGTCCCGGACCTCCTTGCGCTCGTAGAAGCGGACGCCGCCGACGACCTTGTAGGGCAGGCCGACGCGGATGAAGACCTCTTCGAAGACACGGGACTGCGCGTTGGTGCGGTAGAAGACGGCGACGTCGCCGGCCTTCGCGTCGCCCGCGTCGGTGAGACGGTCTATCTCGTCGGCGACGAACTGGGCCTCGTCGTGCTCGGTGTCGGCGACGTAGCCCGTGATGCGCGCGCCCGCGCCCGCGTTGGTCCACAGGTTCTTGGGACGGCGGGACTCGTTGCGCTCGATGACGGCGTTGGCCGCGGTCAGGATGGTCTGCGTGGAGCGGTAGTTCTGCTCCAGCAGGATCGTCGTCGCGTTCGGGTAGTCCTCCTCGAACTGGAGGATGTTGCGGATCGTCGCGCCGCGGAAGGCGTAGATCGACTGGTCCGCGTCACCCACGACGCACAGTTCGGCGGGCGGCAGGTCGTGCTCGCTGGGCGGTACGTCCTCGTCGTGCGCGCCGGTCCCGACCAGTTCCCGTACGAGTGCGTACTGGGCGTGGTTGGTGTCCTGGTACTCGTCGACCAGGACGTGCCGGAAGCGGCGGCGGTAGTGCTCGGCGACGTCCGGGAAGGCGCGCAGCAGGTTGACCGTCGTCATGATCAGGTCGTCGAAGTCGAGGGCGTTCGCCTCGCGCAGCCGCGACTGGTACATCGCGTAGGCCTGGGCGAGCGTCTTCTCGAAGCCGTCGGTGGCCTGGGCGGCGAAGTCCTCCTCGTCGATCAGCTCGTTCTTCAGGTTGCTGATCTTGGCGCTGAAGGACTTCGGCGGATAGCGCTTGGGGTCGAGGTCCAGGTCGCGGCAGACCAGGGCCATCAGGCGCTTGGAGTCGGCCGCGTCGTAGATCGAGAACGACGAGGTGAAGCCGAGCTTCTTCGACTCGCGGCGCAGGATGCGCACGCACGCGCTGTGGAAGGTCATCACCCACATCGCGTTCGCGCGCGGGCCGACGAGCTGCTCGACGCGCTCCTTCATCTCGCCCGCGGCCTTGTTGGTGAAGGTGATCGCGAGGACCTGGCCCGGGTGCACGCTCCGCTCGGCGAGCAGGTGGGCGATGCGGTGCGTGAGCACACGGGTCTTGCCGGAGCCGGCACCGGCCACGATGAGCAGGGGCGTGCCGGAGTGGACGACGGCCGCGCGCTGGTTCTCGTTCAGCCCGTCCAGCAGGGCGGCCGGGTCGAGGGCCGGGCGCGGGGCGCCGTCGCGGTAGTAGGCGTCCCGGTCCGGGGGCACGTCGAACTTCCCACCGAACAGATCGTCCGGAACCGGCTCCGGTACGTGCTCGTCCTCGGGCGGCGGCGGGGGCTCCTCCTCGTGGCCACGAGGGGCCTTGAGGTCCGCCAGGAAGCTGTCGTCAAAGAGGCTGCTCATCGCCTTCCGAGTCTAGGGCGCCTCACTGACAGCCCGCCGCCACCCCGGGAACTTCGCCGGATCGGGGCGGTGCGGCGCTCAGAAGCCGCTGATCCGCCGGACCTGGCCGCCCGGCGTCCTCCTGCCGTCCAGGACGGTGCCGTCACGGTCGGCGACCGACCAGGCGCAGACGTAGACCCTGCCGTCCCGCGGGCTCACGGCGAGGCCCGCCGGGAAGGGCACCTTCACCTCGGTACGCCTGCCGTGCGAGACCTTCGTCACGACGCCGGCGAAGAGCCGGCTGACGTAGAGGTCGCCGTGCCGGTTGAAGGCGACGCCGGTGATCGCGCCGAAGCCGGACTTCCAGCCGAGGATCCGGCCGCTGCGGGCGTCGACCTTCCACACGCGCGCGGTGGGCCTCGCGGGCTCGCCGTTCAGCTCGCCGACGTAGAGGTTGCCGTCGGGGCCGAGGGCCAGCGAGGGCGGGACCGCCTCGTGGTGGTCGTGGTCCTGGAAGACCGTGAAGGGGCGGGCCCTGCCGTGGCGGGAGACCTCGATCAGGTCGTTCCCGGCCGCGTCCGCGACGATCCTGCGGCCGTCGGGGAGGGCGAGGACGGCGTACGGGTTGGAGTCGACGGCTGTCTTGTGCGGGTTGTGCCTCAGCTCCACGGCGGTGACGTCGGCGGCGATCCGCGCCCTGCCCCGTTCGACGGACAGCAGCTTGCCGAGCTTGTTCCAGGGCGGCGTCGTGGGCACGCCGGTCTCCGGCGCGGCCCAGGTCTCGCCCCCCAGACGCTGCCGTGGCGGGCCGAGACGCCGTTCAGGCCGACCGCGAAGCCGCCGTCGGGCGCGCCCGCCGAGGGCAGTCCGCCCGCCAGGCGGTGGCGGTGCCAGTCGCGGCCGTCCTGGACGACCTCGGTGACCGCCGCCGTCAGGCCGACGCAGGTCGGGCCCTCGGGGCCCTGGCCGATACAGGTCCCGCCGCCCCGGCCGGCCTCGGCGACGTACAGACGGCCGTGGTCGTAGGAGAGCTGGCGCGGATCGTCGAGGCCCTTGGCGATCACGCCGACGGCCGGCTTCCCGCCGGAGTGTCCGCCCGACGCGCTCGCGGGCACGACGCCCGCGGTGGCCGCCAGGACGACCGGTGTGCCGACGACGAGTGCTGTGCGCGTTCTCATGGCCGTACCCCCTCACCCACCGCTGCACCGGCCGCGGCTGGCTGGAAATTAACGCTCGGAAGCGGGCGCACGGCGCCAGTCCGGTCAAAATACGCATAAATCCACGCAGATCATTCCGGAACGACCGCGGCACGCGACGTCCTGACCAAAGGTCACGAAAATGTATCGGGCATATCGAACATCAACCTTCACAGGGGCCACACGAGTTGGCTACGGTTCCGGGCAGGCCGTACGACCCCCACCGGCGAACGTCGCCGGGCCGCGCGGCCTCCGCCGAATCCGGTACGCCACCGTGCATCCGGAACCGGGGACCCACCGTTCCCGGGGTGAATCGGCCCGACTCCCGTACGGGGCCCGGACCGTAGGGCAAGCCTTCCGAACCACCCGCCCGAACCCGACAGCTAACCCGGTAGGCGGAACGTGGAAGGAGTCGCCTCCCTTGGCGTCGCACCGCAAGTCGCGCCCCTCAGCTTCACGCGTCGCAGGCATACGCACCCCCGCTCTCGCCACGGCCGCCCTCACCTCCGTGGCCCTGCTGTCCCAGTCGGCCAACGCCGCTCCGGTGACCGACGGCAAGCCGAGCGTGGAGGAGGTGGAGAAGAAGGTCGACGACCTCTACCGCCAGGCGGAATCGGCCACCGAGAAGTACAACGCGGCCAAGGAGAAGACCACGACGCAGCGCAAGCGCGTGGACACCCTCCTCGACGACGTCGCCAAGCGCACCCAGAAGCTCAACGACGAGCGGGAGCAGCTCGGCACCTTCGCCGCGGCCCAGTACCGCACCGGCGCCGCCGCGCCCGACACCGCGACCTTCCTGCTCGCCGACTCGCCGCAGGACTACTTCGACCAGACGCAGCTGATGGGCCGTCTGACCTCCCGTCAGAAGACCGCGGTCGACGACTACTTCACCGAGCAGTCCGCGACGATGAAGAAGCGCGAGCAGGCGTCCAAGGACCTCCAGACGCTCACCTCGACGCAGAGCGACCTGCGGACCGCCAAGTCCACGGTGCAGAAGAAGCTCTCCGACGCGCGCGAGCTGCTGTCGAAGCTGAACGCCGAGGAGAAGGCGCGGCTCGCCGCGATCCAGAAGAAGAAGGCGGAGGAGGCCGCGCGCCAGGCCGCCGAGCTGGCCAAGAAGCAGGCGGCCGAGCAGAAGGCCCAGGAGGAGGCCGCCTCCACCTCCTCCTCCGGTTCGTCCTCGGACACGGGCTCCACCTCGACCTCCAACGGCGACTCCACGTACGCGACCAAGGCCGCCAAGACGCTCGCCTTCGCCCGCGCGCAGATCGGCAAGCCGTACGTCTGGGGCGCCACCGGCCCCGACTCCTACGACTGCTCCGGGCTCACCCAGGCCGCCTGGAAGGCCGCCGGCGTCAGTCTCCCGCGCACCACCTACGACCAGGTCGACGCCGGCACCACGGTCTCCCTCACCGACGCCCAGCCGGGCGACCTGATCTTCTTCTACGACGACATCAGCCACGTCGGCATCTACATCGGCAACGGCATGATGATCCACGCCCCGAAGCCCGGCGCGTACGTCCGCGAGGAGTCGATCTACTACGCCGGCTCGTCGATCATCCACAGCGTGGTGCGGCCCGCCTGAGTCACGCGCGGGGCACTCCCCCGCACGTATTTTCCCGGGCACGCGCGCGTGCCCGCCGGGCAACACCGCTCGCGCTCCCTAGCATCGGCCCCATGTCCGGCCCTACCTCCTTCCGCGCCTGGTGGGCGCAGCGTCCGCCGGCGGCCGGAGCCGCCGTGATGGCGACCGGCATCGTGTCGGTCGGACTGCATCTGACGGCGCACGAGGTGCTGTCGCGCATCGCCCTGGTCCTGGCCTGTGCGGCCTGGCTGGGGCTGGCGGCGGACTTCGGTGTGCGTCTGGCGCGGGAGCGGGAACGGTGGTGGGCGGACGCGCGCAGGCCGCAGTCGCTCACCGCGGTCGCGGCGACCACCGTGCTCGGGACCCGGTTCTCCCTCGCCGGCCTGCCGACCCTGGCCGAGACCCTGCTCGCGCTGGCGGCCGTGCTGTGGCCGCTGCTGCTGGTCGAGGTCGTACGGAACTGGCAGCGCCGTATGCCGGGTTCGGTGTTCCTGTGCTGCGTGGCCACGGAGGGGCTCGCGGTGCTCGGCGCCACGCTCGCCGGGGCCGAGGCGACGGCCTGGCTCGCGCACACCGCGCTCGTGCTGTTCGGCCTCGGGCTCGTCCTCTACGGCTTCGCCCTGTCCCGTTTCGACCTGCGGCAGGTGACGGAGGGGCAGGGGGACCACTGGTTGGCGGGCGGCGCGCTCGCCATCTCGGCGCTCGCCGGGTCCAAGCTCCTCGCCGCGGACAGTGCGCGCCTCTACCTGTGGAACGACGACGACCGCGGCGTCCTGCGCTTCGTCACCTCGGCCCTGCTCGTGCTCGACCTCGCCTGGTACGCCGTGCTGCTCGTCGCCGAGGCGGCCCGGCCGCGGCTGGACTACGACGCGCGCCGCTGGGCGACCGTGTTCCCGCTCGGGATGACGGCCGCGGCGGTGCTGTCCGCCGCCACGGCCCTGGGTGCCCCGTGGCTGAGGGGGCCCGGGCAGGTGCTGCTGTGGATCGTGGTGGCGGCGTGGGGGGCCGTCGCCGCCGGCGCCACGGCGGAGGTCCGCGCGGGCCTCAGGTCCACAGCACCGCGATGAAGATGTTCGCGGTGGTGAGCAGGCCGACCAGCCCGAACAGGCCCTTGTCCACCTTCTCGTCGTCCCGCTTGACGTAGACCAGGCCGAGGATGACGACCAGGATGGCCAGCTTGATGCCGATCTTGATGTTGTTGACGTGATGGTCGTCGGCCTGGTTGAGGCCGACCAGGACCGCGCCGGTGACCAGCATCGTCAGCGCCCCGTGCAGCATGCCGGGGACGAAGCGGGCCGTGCCCTGCCCCATCGCCTTCATCTGGGTGAGGAACCCGCCGAGCAGCGCGGCGATGCCGATGATGTGCAGGGCGACGAACAGATGGATGAGTACGTCCATGGGGCTGGAGCTTAAACAGGGACGCACGGGGCGCCCGACACCGGCCTGCCCTTTCACCGGTCATGCATATATGCGGCGCATAGCAGCCCGCGTCACGGCCGTGGCCCGGAACCGGCGTTTCGGTCAGCGCGCTGCGTGAAGTCGACGGCGCGGCTCCTGGATCACGGTCGCAAACGGTCACCCGGCGATCCGGCGGCGGCACTTCCGCACATCGTGTCACCGAACGGTCACGGTCAGGTTTAGCGTCCTGCCCCAGGTGACCGGCTCCCCACCGCCGCCCGGGCCAGGGGCGGCAGTCGGCCACCACCGCCGGACGCGTAAAGCCGCCGGGGCGAGGCGGCCGAACGGAAAGGACGTGCAGTCCACGTGGCAGCGCACCGCAAGACCGGTCGGCGTTCACTCGGCGGGGGCACGGCCCGCACCGCCTTCACCATCGCCCTGGCGGGCGCGGCGACCGCGACCGGCTTCGACGGCACGGGCCACGCGGAGCCCGATCTGACACCGGCCCAGGTCAAGGCGAAGGTGGACAAGCTGTACCAGGAGGCGGAGTCCGCCACCCAGAAGTACGACGGCGCGAAGGAGAAGTCCAAGGCCGCCGAGCACCGGCTCTCCACCCTGCGGGACGAGGCGGCGCGCAAGACGGACAAGCTCAACTCGGCGCGCGACGCGCTGGGTTCGATGGCCGCCGCGCAGTACCGCGACGGCGGTCTCGATCCGGCGCTGCAACTCGCCCTGTCGGACGACCCCGACCGCTATCTCGAGGGTGCCGAGTTCGCCGACCGGGCGGGCACCCGGCAGGCGGCGGCCGTCGCCGGGGTACGCGAACAGCTGCGGGAGATCGAGCGGTTGCGTGGAGCGGCCCGCGTCGAGCTCGCCGGGCTGAAGGCGCGGCAGGCCGAACTGAAGCGGACCAGGACGACGATCACCGGGAAACTCGACGCGGCACGCCGGCTGCTGGCCGCTCTTCCGGCCGCCGAGCGCGAACGGCTCGGCCTCGGCGGCGACTCGGGGGCCGCCGGCGCCGCCGGCCGTGCCTCACGCTCCGGCTCGGGCGCGCGCGACGCTCTGCAGGCTTCCGGTTCCGCCGCCGAGGCGCCCAGCTCCCGTGCCGCGGCCGCCGTCTCGTACGCCTACTCCAAGCTCGGCAGCCCCTACGTCTGGGGCGCGACCGGCCCGAACGCCTTCGACTGCTCGGGCCTCGTCCAGGCCGCCTACCACTCCGCCGGCATCTCCCTGCCCCGCACGACCTACGCCCAGATCGACGCCGGCCGCCGTGTCTCCCGCTCCGAACTGGCCCCGGGCGACCTGGTGTTCTTCTACTCCGGCATCAGCCACGTGGGCATCTACATCGGCAACGGCCAGATGATCCACGCCCCGAACCCGTCGGCTCCGGTGCGGATCGCGCCGATCGACGAGATGCCGTTCGCGGGGGCGACGCGGATCGTGTGACGCCGGATCGTGGGACGCGGGTCGTGGGACGCGGGCTGCCGGGCCCGGCGCCTCAGACCAGCCGTCGCGCCGTCGCCCAGCGGGTCAGCTCGTGCCGGTTGGACAGCTGCAACTTCCGCAGCACCGCCGAGACATGGGACTCGACCGTCTTCACGGAGATGAAGAGCTGCTTGGCGATCTCCTTGTACGCGTACCCCCGGGCGATCAGCCGCAGCACCTCGCGCTCGCGCTGGGTGAGACGGTCCAGGTCCTCGTCGACCGGCGGGGCGTCGGTGGAGGCGAACGCGTCCAGCACGAACCCGGCCAGCCGCGGCGAGAAGACGGCGTCGCCCTCCTGCACACGGAAGATGGAGGCGACGAGGTCGGTGCCGGTGATGGTCTTGGTGACGTAGCCGCGGGCACCGCCCCGGATCACGCCGATCACGTCCTCCGCCGCGTCCGACACGGACAGCGCGAGGAAGCGCACGGGCTGCTCGGCGTCGGCCATCAACGCCGCGCAGCGGCGCAGGACTTCGACCCCGCCGCCACCCGGCAGGTGCACGTCCAGCAGGACCACCTCGGGGCGCGTCGCGGTGATGACCGTGACCGCCTGGTCGACGTCGGCGGCCTCGCCCACGACCTCCACGCCGGTCTCGTCGGTCCGGCCGATCTCGGCCTGCACTCCCGTACGGAACATGCGGTGGTCGTCGACGAGGACCACGCGCACGCGGCGCTCGCCGGTGCCCGAGCCGGCCGGTTCCATGGGCTCGTTCGCCTCGGTCGGGTCGCTCATCACGTCTTCTCCGCCCTCTCCATCTCCAGCTCGACCTCCGTGCCGCCGTCGGGCACCGCGCGAAGCCGCGCCGTGCCGCCGTGGCGCTCCATGCGGCCGATGATCGATTCTCTGACGCCCATGCGGTCGTCGGGTATCGAGTCCAGGTCGAAGCCGGGACCGCGGTCCCGGACCGACACGAAGACCGTCCTCCCCTCGACCTCGGCGTAGACCTGCACCGCGCCGCCCTCGCCACCGTACTTGGCGGCGTTCACCATCGCCTCGCGTGCGGCCTGCATCTGCGGGCCGATTCTCTCGTCGAGCGGGCAGTCGCCGACGACGACGACCTCTATCGGGACGCCGTGCTTGTCCTCCACCTCCGCCGCGTTGCGCCGCACCGCGTCGGCGAGGGTGGTGGGTTCGTCGGCCTCCTCCTTGCCGGTGCCCTCGGGCTTGTAGAGCCAGGTGCGCAGGTCGCGCTCCTGGGCGCGGGCCAGGCGGCGCACCTCGTTCGCGTTCTCCGCGTTGCGCTGGATCAGGGTCAGGGTGTGCAGCACGGAGTCGTGGACGTGGGCGGCGACCTCGGCGCGCTCCTGCGCGCGGATGCGCATCAGGCGCTCCTCGGAGAGGTCCTGGGTCATGCGCACGAGGTACGGCCCCGCGAGGAGCGTTATGCCGACGAGGACCGCGAGGGCGGCCTGGAGGACGGAACCGAGATGGGCGGCGGAGCCCTGGAGCACGAAGATGCCGGAGACGCCGGCGGTGACGAGGAGGACACCGCCCGCCGCGCGGAGCAGGGTGAGGGTGCGCCGCCGGCCGCCGACCTCGACCCAGCGGGCCCGCCGGACGTTGTCCGCCTGGCGCCAGACCAGGGCGACGCCCGCGCCGACGAGGACGGCGGGCCAGAGGTAGACCTTGGCACCGCCGCTCAGATTGACGTTGCCCACGAAGATCATGGCGACCGCGACCATCAGCAGCAGGGCCACGATCTGGCCCCGGTCCGGCCTGCGGGCGACGAGTCTGCGGCGGCCGTCCGCCGAGGTCTCGGCGGTGACCAGCGACGGGGGTTTCTGGTCGCCCACGCCGCCGACGCCGAGCGGCACGAAGAACCAGAACGCGGCATACAGCAGGGCGCCCAGACCGTCCGCCATGAACAGGCCGACGAACACGAGCCGCACCCAGATGACGGGCAGGCCGAGATGTCCGGCCAGCCCCCGCGCCACGCCACCCAGCCAGCGTCCGTCGCTGCTGCGGTAGAGCTTGCGCGGCGGCCGCGGTTCGGCGAGTGGCGCTGCAGCGGCTTCCGGCATGCCACCGATACTCACACGGTCGGCGGACACGGGCATCAGGGTCGACCCCCGATACTCCCCTGATCTTCGAACGCCCGGTCCGTCGAACGCTTCCCCGGCGCCGGCTCAGGGGCGATATCAGGGTCCGGCCAGGGTCGTACCGACTCCCGCCGGAGCCGCTCGGCCGTCACCATGGACACATGACAGATCACGAGCGCGCCGCGACGGGTCCGGGACCCGGCTCCGGCCCGCACCCCGCCGGGGGTGCCGGGCCGCAGGATGCCGCGCCCGCCGCGGACCCCGCGGCCGGGACGGGATCCGGCGCGGGCGCGCAGGAGGAGGGGAGCCCGCAGGCGGAGGCCGCGGCGCCCGGCAGGTTCCGCCGCGACCGCCGCAACAAGACACTCGCGGGCGTGTGCGCCGGGCTCGGGCGGCAGTGCGACATGGACCCGGTGATCTTCCGGATCACGCTCGCGGTGCTCTCCGCCACCGGCGGCATCGGCCTGATCTTCTACGGCTTCGCCTGGCTCCTCGTCCCGTACGAGGACGAGGAGGAGAACGAGCTGCGCAAGCTGCTGACCGGCCGCGTCGACGGCCAGGCGCTGGCGGCCGTGCTGTTCGCGCTGGTCGGCTGCGGAGTCTTCCTGACGATGCTGAAGAACGGCGGGGTGCTGGCCTTCGCCGTCGTCCTCTCCCTGCTCCTCGCCGGCGCCGGGTACTGGTCGCGGCAGCGCGGGACCCTCGATCCGGATCCGCTCGCCGCCCAGGCCGCCGCCGACGCCCCGCCGGAGGCCCAGGCGCCGCCGGTGCCCGCGGCCTACCCGTCGTGGTGGCGCGACCCCATCGTCAAGGACGGCACGCACGACGGGGGCACGGGCTATCTCTGGGGCCCCGGCGACTCCCGCGACCGGGACATCGCCGCCGCGGTCAACATCAGCCTCGGCAACTCCTGGACCGACCGCGCCGGCCCGCGGACCGCGCGTCCCGCGGCGCCGAAGCCGCGCGGACCGCGCTGGATCGGCGGCTGGGTCTTCCTGCTCGCCCTGATCGCGGGCGGCCTCACCACCCGCCTGACGTGGGGCGGCGATGCGCTGGGCACCAGCCTGCAGGCCGGGTTCGCCGCCGCACTGATCGTCTTCGGCCTGGGCATCGCGCTCAGCGCGTTCCTGGGGCGGACGGGTGCGGGCTCGATCTTCCTGGCCCTCGTCACCGCAGCCCTGCTCGCGGCGTCGGCCGCGCTGCCCAAGGACATCAACAACCACTGGATACGCACGACATGGCAGCCGGCCGCGGTCGCGGACGTCCGGCCGGCGTACGAGCTCGGCAGCGGCGTCGGCACCCTGGACCTGAGCCGCCTGTCCGTGACGAAGGGGCAGACGGTGAGCACGAGCGCCGAGGTCGGCGCGGGCCGGCTGAAGGTGATCGTGCCGAAGGACGCGGCGGTGAAGCTGAGCATCGACGTGGGCGTGGGCGACATCCAGCTGCCGGGCGACGGCCAGAAGGACGTGGACGTGGAGCCGGGCAAGCACAAGGAGCTGACCCTGCCGCCGGTCTCGGGGGGCAGGAACACCGGCACGCTCGACCTGGATCTGCGGGTCGGCGTCGGACAGGCGGAGGTGAGCCGTGCTGCGTCATGAGTTCCAGCCGGGAAGGCTGGTCGCCGGGCTCTTCCTCGCCCTGGCGGGCGCGGTCTTCGCCGGGGACGCGGGCGGGCTGTGGGAGACGCCGTGGTTCGCGGTGATTCCGATGGTCGTGGGTGGGCTCTGCCTCGGCGGGGCCGCGGGGGTGATCGGCCGGGGCATACGCAGGCGCCGGGCCGTCGCCGGGCGGATGGACCCGGCGGACCCGGCGCAGGCGCCGCAGGACGCGTCGTGATGAGGGCGGCGGCCGCTTGGGAGCGGGTGCCGTGGTGCGGCCCCGGGTCACGCCCGGGGACCCGCCACCGGTAGCCCCCGCCGAACAGGGGCTACCGGTAACCTCCCGCCCGCTGCCTTCGCCGCGCGCGCAGGGCCGCGTCCAGGGAGAACACGGAGGCGCCCGCGAGGACGAGGGGCAGCCAGGCCATCAGGTAGGCGAGATCGTTGCCGTAGTAGTACGGGTCCGAGGCCCAGCTGACCGTGAGCCAGAGGCTGAGGGAGATCAGTGCGCCGCCGAGCGCCGCGAGGCGCGCGAGCAGGCCGATCAGGGTGCCGATGCCGACGGCGAGTTCACCGAGGGCGATGGCGTAGCCGAAGCCCACCGGGTTCTTCAGCGCCATGTCGACCATCGCCGGGATCGCGGCGGTGCCGCGCACCTGGTGCATCATGTCGCCGATGGAGCCGGCTCCGGACGCCTTCAGGAAGTCGCTGTTGGTGAGCTTGTCCAGGCCCGCGTAGATGAAGGTGACACCGAGGAAGACGCGAAGTGGAAGGAGGGCGTACCGGGTGGCGGTGTCGCGCCAGGTCCGGTCGCCTTCGAGATAGGGGGTGTGCGTGTCCGTGCGCATGCCGTGAGTCATCGCTCTCGCCTCTCGCCCGCAGTGCCGGGACCCCTCAGAAGACGATACGTACGTAAGGGACGGTGCGCTCAATCCGTTCGTGCCGATTTCCGGCCGCGTGCCAGGTGGCCGGCCACGGCGTCCCGGCTGGTCACATCAGTCCGTCACGTCGATCGCGTACTGATGGGTCTCTACCCCCGCAGCGGTCACCACTTGCACCTCGACCCTCCCCGGTTCCACGTCCACCGGGACGGGCACCGTCAGGACGGCGTCGGTCGGGTTGCTGAAGCCTCCGGAGACGGGGACCAGGGGCACATGGACGTTGACCGCGCCGATGCGGACCACCATCCGCGTGAGCCGGTCGGCGCCCTGCGCACCGGGGGGCACGAAGCCCGCGCCGCGGATCTCGATGTCGTCGCCGGTGCGGATGGGTGCGTCGAGGTCGCCGGCCTCGCGGGCGCGCACCACGGAGAGGATCACGGGGCGGCCGCCCTCGGCGTACTTGCCGGCCACGTAGGTCGCCGCGGACACCAGCACCAGCACCGCGAGGCCCCAGGGGAGGTCCGGGAGCTGGTCCGGGCGGCGGGCCAGCCGCACCGCGGCGAACACGAGGGCCACGGCGCTGATCACGACGTACTGGATGTCGGCGAAGGTGCCCCGGCCCGCGTCGTCCGTGAGCAGGTCGGCGGAGCGGGGCCGGTCCGCCCGTACCTTCTGCAGCCGCTGGCCGAGGACCCGCAGGCCCACCACGCGCCGCACCAGCACGGCGACGCCGCAGATCACGGCGAGGACGGTGACGATGCCGGCGCCGCGGGCGAGGTCGAGGCCGGCGATCAGGGCGTCGCGCTCCGCGTGGCTGGAGGCCATGGCGAGGCGCCCGGCGAGGACGAGTACGGCGTAGCCGGCGAACAGCACCCAGGCCGCGGCCACCGTGCGGGAGGTGGACAGGCGGTTGTCCTCGCCGATGACCGGCGCCAGCACGCCGCCGCGCGCACGGTGGAACCAGGACGCGGCGGTCAGCGCGACGCCCGTGACCAGGGCCGCCACCAGGCCGGCCGTGCGGGCCGCGGTCCAGCCCGCGCCGATCGCGGTCAGCGTCTGCACCAGCAGCAGCGCGACCACCAGCGCCCACACCGTGCACGCCGTCCAGCGCCACAGGCGGGCCAGCCAGGCCTCGCCCTCGGCGCGGCCGCGTTCGGCGACGAGTTCGGCGGACTGGCGCAGTTCCTCCGAGACCCACTGGCGGGAGGCCGAGGCCGAGTGGGCCACCGCGGCGGGCAGCCCCTCTCCGGCCGCGAACCCGTCGCGCAGCAGCAGGAACTCCGCGACCGCGCGCCGGTGCCCCGCCCGCGCCCCGTGCGGGCAGTCCCCGCAGGTGCAGCCGCCCGCATGGACGCCGCCCGGCGCGTCCGCGCCGCCTCTCGCCTCCTGCACCGCCACGCCCGACGCCCGCCTTCCCAGAACCGTGCCGCCGGCGCCCTTGCGGCCGTCGGCCCCGGCCCGGCAACTCCTGTGTGATGACAGCGAATTGTGCCCTACACCACCCCCTGCGCGTCCGGCAGGTCCGGTCGGCGCGGGTGAAGCGAGGGCCGCCGTGTTGACCCGGCTGCGAGAATTTCCCTATGGCCGAGATCATCCAGCGGGACGGGACCTGGGCCTTCGACGGCACCATGGTCAGGATCACGCCGGGTCTCCACCGCTCCGTGCCACTGTTCCGGCAGACGTACGGGGAGGTCGCCGTACCCCTCGAAGCCGTCGCGGGCGTGGTCTTCGAGCCCGAGCGCAAGCGCGGACGGCTGCGGATGCGGCTGCGCGAGGGGGCGGATCCGCTGCTCCAGGCGACCGGCGGGCGGCTGCCGGATCCGGCCGATCCGTACCGGCTGGTGGTGGACGTGGACCGGGCCGGCGTCGCCGAGTACGTCGCCGAGGAGATCCGCCGGGCGCTGATGCTGGACCAGATCCCCAAGGAGCCGACCAAGGCGTACCTGCTGCCCGGGCCACCCGTCCCGGTCTCGGTCCGCTCCTCCGACGGCACCATCTCCTTCGACGGCAACCAGGTGCGCATCGACTGGGCCGACACCTCCGACCGGGTCAAGCGGGCGACCGGGCCGCGGATCATCTCCGTGGCGGATCTGGTGCAGGTCGAGTGGCTGCCCAACTCCGGTTACGAGGACGGCTTCCTGCGCTTCGTGACCCGCGAGACGGCGTTCTCCAAACTACCGCCGGAGAAGGACCCCTACGCCCTGGACCTGTGGGGCAGCGCCCGCCGTGACCTGCTCACCGCGCTCGTCGCCACCGCGATCACCGCGCGTCTGCCGCACCCGTCCACCCGGGGCGGCGAGTTGGTCGACCGGCGCCAGCAGGCGGCCGTGGCGCCCCCGGCCGACCACCACGACGTACTCCTGCGGCGGTTGCGGGAGTTGGGCGAGCTGCACCGGGACGGCGTGCTCACGGACGAGGAGTTCGCGATGACCAAGGCGGCCGTGCTGCGGGGTTTCTAGACGGCGGCGGGGTGCGGGGCCGCCGCCGGTGTGCTCAGCTCAGCAGGTCGGGCTCGCTGCGGCTGATGTCCTGCCACAGGGGCTGGTAGTTGATCCAGGCGACCAGGTCGCCGCCGAGCTGTTCCCGGGTCGCCACCGCCGCCCGGTGGTCGATGAGGACCGGGCGGCCCGCGGCCTTGGCGGTCAGCTGCACCTGGGCGGAACGCTCCATGGACACGAACCACCAGGCCGCGGCGTCCACCGAGTCGCCGACCGTCAGCAGGCCGTGGTTGCGCAGCACGAGCGCCTTGCGGGTGCCGAGCGCGGTGGCGATCCGGCGGCCCTCCTCGGCGTCGACGGCGACACCGGTGTAGGCGTCGTAGAGGGCGTGGTCCTCGTAGAAGGCGCAGCTCTCCTGGGTGATCGGGTCGAGCAGCTCGCCCAGCGCGGACAGGGCGCGGCCGTGCACGGAGTGGCAGTGGGCCACCGAGACGACGTCGGGGCGGGCCGCGTGGACCTGGGAGTGGACGGTGAAGGCGGCCTGGTTGACGTGGTAGCGGCCCTCGATGACCTGCCCCTCCGAGTTGGCGAGCACCAGATCGCTCACGGTGACGTGCTTGAAGGGCATCCCGAACGGGTTGACCCAGAAGCAGTCGCTGTACTCGGGGTCGCGCGCCGTGATGTGTCCGGAGACGCCGTCCTCGAAGCCGAGCCGCCCGAAGATCCGCAGCGCGCCCGCGAGCCGCTCCTTGCGGTGGCGCCGTTCGTCGTCGACCGAGTCGTGCATCGGCGGCATCGCGAACTGGAGCCGGTCGGACGGGAGGGCGGGGGGCGGAGTGGGCCCGGCCCCGGGGGTGCCGTGCATGTGTCCTCCAGGACTGGATTGTTGTACGGGGCGGAAGTTACCGCCGGTCAGCGAAGGAGAACAGAGCTGTTTTGTAAAGATGACGCGCGCGGCCGATACCCGACAGCAGATGTCCGGTATCGGGGCGAGACTCGGCGTATGGCATGGAACTGGGCGGCCTTCACGGCCGCCGAACCCGAACTGGCGAAGATCGCCGAGGAACGCTTCGGCGCCTTCACCCACCACGTGCTCGCCACCCTTCGCAGGGACGGCTCCCCGCGCACCAGCGGCCTGGAGGTCCGCTTCCTGGACGGCGAGCTCTGGCTCGGCATGATGCCGGACTCGCTCAAGGCGCTGGACCTGCGCCGCGACCCGCGGTTCGCGCTGCAGGCGAACCCGGGCCCCGGCAAGGACCCGGGCGCGGGCGACATCCGGGTGGGCGGCCGCGCGGTCGAGGTCGAGGACCCGGCCGCGAAGGGCGCCTACACGAAAGAGGTGGAACCGCCGGAGCCGTTCCACCTCTTCCGCACCGAGCTGACGGAGGTCGTACGGACCTACGTCGAGGACGACACGTATCTGGTCGCCCAGGTCTGGAAGCCCGGAGAGCCGGTGCGCACTCTCAGGCGGACCTAGCGGGGACTACTCCCACTCGATGGTGCCCGGCGGCTTCGACGTCACGTCGAGCACGACCCGGTTGACCTCGGCGACCTCGTTGGTGATCCGCGTGGAGATCCGGGCGAGGACGTCGTACGGCAGCCGCGACCAGTCGGCCGTCATGGCGTCCTCGCTGGAGACGGGGCGCAGCACGATCGGGTGGCCGTAGGTGCGGCCGTCGCCCTGGACGCCGACGCTGCGGACGTCCGCGAGCAGGACCACCGGGCACTGCCAGATGTCGCGGTCGAGGCCGGCCGCGGTCAGCTCCTCGCGGGCGATGGCGTCGGCCTCGCGCAGCAGATCCAGGCGCTCCTTGGTGACCTCGCCGACGATGCGGATGCCGAGGCCGGGGCCCGGGAAGGGCTGGCGCTGGACGATCTCGTCCGGCAGGCCGAGCTCCTGGCCGACCATCCGGACCTCGTCCTTGAACAGCTTGCGCAGCGGCTCGATCAGCTGGAACTCGAGGTCCTCGGGCAGGCCGCCCACGTTGTGGTGGGACTTGATGTTCGCGGTGCCGGTGCCGCCGCCGGACTCGACGACGTCCGGGTAGAGCGTGCCCTGCACCAGGAAGGCGACCTCGGGCCCCTCGTCCGCGATGATCTCGGCCTGCGCCTGCTCGAAGACGCGGATGAACTCACGGCCGATGATCTTCCGCTTCTGCTCCGGGTCCGAGACGCCCTTCAGCGCGGTCAGGAAGCGCTCCTCCGCGTCGACGACCTTCAGCTGGACGCCGGTCGCGGCCACGAAGTCCTTCTCGACCTGCTCGGTCTCGCCCTTGCGCATCAGGCCGTGGTCGACGTAGACGCAGGTCAGCTGGGAGCCGATGGCCTTCTGCACGAGGGCCGCGGCCACGGCGGAGTCGACGCCGCCGGACAGGCCGCAGATCGCGCGCCGGTCGCCGACCTGCTCGCGGATCGCGGCGACCTGCTCGTCGATGACGTTGCCGGTGGTCCAGTCGGGGCTCAGGCCCGCGCCCCGGTACAGGAAGTGCTCCAGCACCTGCTGGCCGTGCGTGGAGTGCATGACCTCGGGGTGGTACTGGACGCCGTAGAGCTTCTTCTCGTCGTTCTCGAAGGCGGCGACCGGGACGACCTCGGTGGAGGCGGTGACGGTGAAGCCCTCGGGGGCGGCGGAGCAGGCGTCGCCGTGCGACATCCACACGTGCTGCTCGGCCGGGGTGCCCTCGAAGAGGGTGGAGGACGACTTCGATACGTGCAGATCGGTACGGCCGTACTCGCGGGCGCCGGTGTTGTCCACCGTGCCGCCGAGGGAGCGCGCCATCAGCTGGAAGCCGTAGCACATGCCGAACACGGGGACGCCGGCCTCGAAGATCGCGCGGTCGAGGCCGGGGGCGCCCTCCTCGTACACGGACGAGGGGCCGCCGGAGAGGATGATCGCCGCCGGGTTCTTGGCGAGCATCTCGGCGACCGGCATGGTGCTCGGCACGATCTCGCTGTAGACCCGGGCCTCGCGGACGCGACGGGCGATGAGCTGGGCGTACTGCGCGCCGAAGTCGACCACCAGGACGGTGTCGGGGGCGGCGGCAGCGGGGGTCGCTGATGACACGGGGTGCCTTCCGGCGGTGGGGCGGGGGTCTGTGGTCTCCGATTCTAACGGGGTGCCCGTGGGGCACCTCCCGCCCGGATCGTGGACGCGCCTTGGACGCGGCCCGCCGCCCGTGCATACTGACCTCATGCTTACGCAGACGACCTTCCTCTTTACCTATGGCAACCGGCCCACCGGCTGCCATGGTCGTGCTGCTTGAGCAACTGACAAGCGACTTCCCAGGCGCCCCGGGCCGACAAGGTCCGGGGCGCCTGGCGTTTCACCGGATCCTGCCGCTCCGGGGCACCGACCTCCGACCCTTCGAGGAGCCCCGACATGACCGCCGTCGCGAACGAGAAGACCGGTGCCCGTACCCCCGAGGCCGCCGGCGTGATCACCGGCGCCCGTGAGCGCATCGACGCGCTCGACGACCGGATCATCGGCCTGATCCAGGAACGGATGGCCGTCTCCGCCGTCATCCAGGAGGCGCGCATCGCCTCCGGCGGGCGGCGCGTGAACCTCTCCCGCGAGATGGAGGTCCTCGGCCACTACAGCGAGGCCCTCGGCAGGCCCGGAACCGCGCTCGCCATGACGCTGCTCGAACTGTGCCGCGGTCGCATCTGAGTTCGGGCCGCCTCTCACCCGTACGGCGCGTGACCGCCCCGCGGACCCCTTCGTTGTGGAGGTGTCCGTGCCAGCCAGGGGCGGGCCCGAAAGAACCACGCGTGGCTTGCTGGAGCGATGAGACGCACGGGTCGTGCCGTGCGTCGTGGGACCTCGCTCCAGGGATGTGACCGGACGGCAGGGGACAGCAGCCCGGTCACCCAAGAGAACGGTCGGCTCCGGGGACGCCCGGGGCCGACCGGCGGAAAATGCAAAAATGCACAACCCTGGGTGAAACGGTTGCGTAGCCACCGCCCATCCAGCACGATGCGTACAAAGCCCAAGTCCCCCCGCAGACAACTGCATTGCTTGCACTTCCGTACCGCCAGAGGTCGAGACCACCCGTGTGCACACCTGCGCCGGGGAGGCGACCCAGGGCACACAGGACAAGCGGCGCAACCCCCCGGCGCCGCTCCCAGGCACCGGCGCTGCCCTGACGTCGGTGCTGACGGAGAAGGGCCCCGCGGCTCGAGCCCGCGGGGCCCTTCGCTTGCCCGCATCAAGGGTGATCCAGGCCACATAAGAATTCTGTCAGCCTCGGCACAACCATTCACTGGCGTCACGAATCCAACCAGGCGAACCAGGGCCAACAGCCGCGCCCCACACGCGGAGCCCTCCACACGGACTCCCTTGAGGTTTTCATGAAGCTGCGTCGTGCCATGGCCACTGCGGCCGCGACCGCTGTCATAGCGCCCCTCGCCCTGCTCTCGGCCCCGACTGCCTTCGCGGACGAGACTCCCAGCACCTCCACGAGCAGCCCTGCCGCCGACGAGAGCACCCCCGCGGCCGACGAGACCACCCCGGCCGCGGACGAGAGCACCCCCGCCGGCGACGAGAGCACGCCCGCCGCGGACGAGAGCACCCCCGCCGGCGACGAGAGCACCCCGGCGGCCGACGAGAGCACGCCCGCCGCGGACGAGAGCACCCCGGCCGGGGACGAGAGCAGCAGCGCCTCCCCGTCGCCGAGCCCGAGCGCGAGCACCCCCGCCGGCGGCGAGCTGTGCGTCGACGAGAACGGCGACAGCACCGCCGAGCTGAGCGACGCCCTCAAGAGCGGCCTGTCCGGCCTGCCCGACACGATCGTCGCGGGCAGCGGCTGGACCGCCTTCTCCTTCAACGTCTCCAACCACGGTGACCAGGAGATCAAGGACATCAAGCCGCTGATCGGCGTCGCCGCCGTCGGCTGGGAGGACGCGCAGGACTACTCGGGCCAGATCAAGGTCCAGGTCTTCGACAAGTCCACCAAGTCGTGGCAGACCATCGCGGACGCGGCGGGCGAGGGCGGCACGTTCACCGCGTTCTCGCTCGGCGCCGGCCAGTCGGTCTCCTACCAGCTGCGCCTCAGCGTCAGCGGCAAGGTGCCGGACTCGCTCGGTCTGACCGGCGGCCTCGCCGAGTACGCCGACGAGCAGGGCTGCTGGCTCGCCGACGACCCGAACGGCTGGGTCTACTTCTTCGACATCCTCGCCGCCGGCTCCGACCCCGGGAAGCCGGGCGACGCCAAGCCGCAGACCGGTGGCATGAAGCCGATCAAGAACGTGAACGAGGTCGACGCCACCGGCAGCCTCGCCGAGACCGGCTCCAGCTCCGCACTGCCGATGATCGGCCTCACCGGCGGCCTCGCCGTCGCGCTGGGCGCCGGCGCGGTCTTCGTGGTGCGCCGCCGCAAGGCCGGCGCGCAGGCGTAACGAAGCCGGCGGAAAGAAACGGAAGGACCCGCACTCGGAGGGGGGTGCGGGTCCTTCCGTCTTCTTTGCCGCCTCGCGCGGACCGCGTTACTTCTTCGGCACCGCCGGCATCCCCAGGAAGGGCAGCTTCAGCGCGCCGAAGGCGTCCGCCGGGACCGCCGGCGCCATCGGCTCGACCGGCTTCAGGCGTTCGTAGGCCGCCCCCTGCTCCGGACGCTGGTCCGCCTCGCCCTTGTTGGGCCAGTACGACATCGCACGCTCGGCCTGGGCGGTGATGGTGAGCGAGGGGTTCACGCCCAGGTTGGCCGAGACCGCGGCGCCGTCGACCACCGAGATGCCCGGGTGGCCGTAGAGCCGGTGGTACGGGTCGATCACGCCGGTCTCGCGGGAGGAGCCGATCGGGCAGCCGCCGAGGAAGTGCGCGGTGAGCGGGGTGCCCATGAGTTCGCCGACGTTGGAGCCCGCGAAGCCGTTGATGTCGGCGGCGATGACCGAGGCGCTCTCCGAAGCGGCCTTGATCTGCTTGGGGTTGGGGGCGCCGTGGCCCTGGCGGGCGGTGAGCAGGCCCTTGCCCATGCCGTCCGGCTTCAGGTACGTGGTCAGGGAGTTGTCCAGGGACTGCATCACCAGGCCGATGATGGTCCGCTCCGACCAGCGGCGGTTGGACAGCGAGCGCAGGACGAGCATCGGGTGGCGGACGGCGTTGCGCAGCCAGGCCAGCACCCGGGACGAGCCCTCCGCGTACGGCACCTGGAGGATGGACAGGCCACCCATCGAGTTGGAGCCCTTGCCGTAGCGGACCGGCTCGATGTGGGTGTTCTCGTCCGGGTGGATGGACGAGGTGATGGCGACGCCCCGCGTGAAGTCGACCTTCGGCTCGCCCGTCGCCCTGCGGTAGCGGCGGTTGTCCGTCTGGGCGCCGACCAGCGCCTCGGAGTTGGTCCGGGTCAGCTCACCCAGCTTCGGGGAGATGTACGGCAGTTGACCGCCGGCCTTCATCCGGTGCAGCAGGGTCTGGGTGCCGTAGGTGCCGGCCGCCAGCACCACCCGGCGCGCCTTGAAGGTGCGCCCCGCGCCCTTCTTCCGGTTGTCGGTGGGCAGGGTCGCGATCGCGTACCCGCCCTGCGAGTCGTCCGTGACCGAGACGACGGTGGTCATCGGGTGCACGACCGCGCCCGCCTTCTCGGCGAGGTACAGGTAGTTCTCGTTGAGGGTGTTCTTCGCCCCGTGGCGGCAGCCCGTCATGCACTCGCCGCACTCGGTGCAGGCGTTGCGGGCCGGGCCCGCGCCGCCGAAGTAGGGGTCGTCGACCTCCTGGCCGGGGGCGGTCCTCGACTTCCCCTCGGCGTCCTTGCCGTCGCCGAAGAAGACGCCGACCGGAGCCATGTGGAAGGTGTCGCCCACGCCCATCCGCTCGGCGGCGGCCTTCAGATGCACGTCGGACGGCGTCATCGTCGGGTTCAGCCGCACGCCGAGCATGCGCTGCGCCTGGTCGTAGTACGGCTTGAGCTCTTCCTGCCAGTCCGTGATGTCACGCCACTGCGGGTCGTCGAAGAACGGCTTCGGCGGTACGTAGAGGGTGTTGGCGTAGTTCAGGGAGCCGCCGCCGACGCCGGCGCCGGCCAGCACCATGACGTTGCCGAGCAGGTGGATGCGCTGGATGCCGAACATGCCGAGCTTCGGCGCCCAGAGGTAGTTCTTCAGGTCCCAGGAGTTCCTGGGCAGAGACTCGCGGGTCCAGCGCCGGCCCGCCTCCAGGACCCCTACGCGATAGCCCTTCTCGGTGAGGCGCAGGGCGGTGACGGAACCGCCGAAACCGGATCCGACAACGATGACGTCGTAGTCGTAAGCGTCGTTGCTCACGCGCACTCTCTCCTCTACCGGAACCGGAACGCCTTCATGAGCCGCAGACTCCGGCTCATGAACTGGGCGTACTTCTCGTCGTCCATCCCCAGCGACGGCGCCATCGGCAGCAGGCGCTGCTGGGCCACCGTCTGGGCCTCGGTGTACTTGAGGATGCCCTCGGAGCCGTGCCGGCGGCCGAGGCCGGAGTCCTTCATGCCGCCCATCGGGGACTGGACGCTGCCGTAGGCGGGGGCGTAGCCCTCGTTGACGTTCACCGTTCCCGTGCGCAGGCGCGCGGCGACCGCGCGGCCGCGGCCGCCGTCCTTCGTCCAGACCGAGGAATTGAGGCCGTACGGCGTCGAGTTGGCGTGCTCGACCGCCTCGTCGTCGGTGCGGAAGCGGTAGATCGAGACGACCGGGCCGAAGGTCTCCTCCGTGCACACCGACATCGGCTCGGTCACGCCGTCGAGGATGGTCGGCTCGAAGAAGTACGGTCCGATCTCCGGGCGGGCCACACCGCCGGCGACGACCTTCGCGCCCTTGGCGACGGCCTCCTCGACATGCCGGGTGACCGTCTCCAGCTGCCGCTCCCCCACCAGCGAGCCCATGTCGGCGCCGTAGGCGAGGGACTTGCCGAGGCGCATGGCCTTGGTGCGGGCGGCGAAGCGCTCCAGGAAGGCGTCGGCGATCGACTCGTGGACGTACAACCGCTCGATGGAGATGCAGAGTTGGCCGGCCGAGGAGAAGCAGGCGCGGATCGCGCCCGCGGCCGCCTTCTCGATGTCGGCGTCCTCCAGGACGAGCATCGCGTTCTTGCCGCCGAGTTCGAGGGAGACGCCGACCAGACGGGCGGCGGCGCCCTGGGCCACCTCGCGGCCGGTGCGGGTGGAGCCGGTGAAGGAGACGTAGTCGGCGTGCCGGACGACCTCGGGGCCGACGACCGGGCCGTCACCGAGCACGACCTGGAAGACGTCCGCGGGCAGGCCGGCCTCGATCAGCAGGTCACGGGCCCACAGGGCGGTGAGGCAGGTCTCGGTGTCGGGCTTCATCACCACGGCGTTGCCCGCCACGAACGCCGGGAGGGCGTCGCCGACCGACAGTTCCAGCGGGTAGTTCCAGGGGGCGATCTGACCCACGACGCCGCGCGCGTGGCGCAGTTCGGTGACCTTCGTCAGCGTCGGGATGGCGCCGGTGTGCCGCTTCGGCCTGAGGTACGAGGGGGCCTTGCGCCCGTAGTGGCGGGAGGCCACGGCGACGGCCTGGACCTCCTCGTGGGCGTGCAGGCGGGCCTTGCCGGTCTCCAGCTGGATGAGGTCGAGGACCTCGGCCTGCCGGGCCAGCATCAGGTCGTGGAAGCGGAGCAGGACGGCCGCGCGCTGCCGGACCGGCGTCTGCGCCCACACCGCCTGTGCCGCGCGGGCCGCGTCGAAGGCCTTGGCGACGTCCTCGGGGGTGGACTCCGGCAGGTCGGCGAGCTTCTCGCCGGTGAACGGCGTGTGGTTGGCGGTGCGGCCGGAGCCGACCACGCCCTTGGTCAGCTGGGCGACCAGTTCGGGCGTCACCACGTCGGCGGCGGTACGGGCGCCCTCCGGAGCGGGGGCGAGGGGATTCGTGCCGGTCTTGGCCGGGGCTTGCGCGTCCGTCATGAGGCGCAGGGTATGCCGGTGCGCAGCCTTTGGGTACCCGTCGGTAACGCGACTTCACCGACTGCTCACACGATGCCAGTGCTCACTGGCAACGAATGCGCTGATCAGGACTTGTGCGGGGACGGCCCGACACGGTTCAGCTTTTTCCGATGACGAGGAGGTCACGCGCGCCCTTGAAGAGCGCCGTGCCCTTCTTCTCGTCCGGGGTGCCCTTGGGCATGTCGACGCGCAGTTCGTACAGGCGGCCGCCGTCGGTGCCGATCAGCAGCTGCATGACCCGGGTCGGGGTGCCGGAGGCGCCGTAGGTGGTGTCGGCGAGGACGGCCTCGGCGCCGTGGAAGGTGGTGCGCGTGTACTGGGTGCGGGCGCCCCCTGCGTAGCCGTTCCAGGTGGCGTGCGCGGCCTGCGCCTCGGCCATCGGGGTGCGGGGGGCCTTGTCCCACTCGGTGAGGCGGACGCTGACGCCGCCGTCCGCGCCCTCTGCCGCGTCGTACTCGACCAGGCGGGGCGGGTCGGCGGCGTCCCCCTCCCGGGCGGACTCCCGGTACCGGCCCGGAAGAGCGAGCACGGCGTCCATCGCGGCCTCACGGTGCGCGGTCCATCCGGCGGGCACGGCGGTCGGCGTCGGCGTCGCGACACGGGCCGGGGCCTCGGTGAGGGTGGCGGCCCGCTCGGTGGCTCCGTTCCCGTCGGGCGAGTTGGCGTAGGACGCGGCGGCCCAGGTACCGCCTACGAGCAGCGCGGCGAGGGCGGCGAGTAAGACGGGGCGACGGAAGGGGTGTTGGGGGGTGGGGGTAGTGGTGGGGGTGGGGTGGGGTGCCGGTGCGGGGAGGGTTGTGGTGGGGGGTTCGGGGAGCGGTTCCGGGGTTGCGGCGGACTCCGGGGGCGGCTCGACCTCGACCTCGACTCCGCTCGACGCCGCCTTCCCTTGCAACCGCACGGTCCCCGAGTCGTCCGCGAACTCCCTCAGGTCCCCGGCGTCCTGGGGCTCCGACCGGCCGGGCTCGATCAGCGGGACCGGCCGGCCCTCCGTCACCGCCTCCAGTACCGTCGCCGTCTCCTCCGCGCAGGGGCGGCCGTCGGGGTTCTTCGTCAGCAGGCGGGATATCAACGGGCCCAGCGGACCCGCCTGTTTCGGCTCCGGCGGATCCGCGGCGATGACCGCGGCGAGCGTGGACTCCACCGTCGTCCGCCGGAACGGCGAGGCGCCCTCCACGGCCGCGTACAGCAGGACGCCGAGGGACCACAGGTCGGACGCGGGCCCCGCGCTCCGGCCCGACATCCGCTCGGGCGCGACGAACTCCAGCGACCCGACGAACTCCCCGCTCACGGTGAGGGATTCCTCGCCCTGGACGTGGGCGATGCCGAAGTCCGTGAGGACGACGCGGCCGTGGGCGCCGAGCAGCACGTTGGCGGGCTTCACGTCCCGGTGCACGATGCCGACGGCGTTCGCGGCGCGCAGCGCGCCGAGGACGGCGAGACCGATCCGGGCGGCCTCGGCGGCCTCGACCGGCCCGCGCCGCAGCACCTCGTGCAGCGACTCGCCGCGGACCAGCTCCATGACGATCCACGGCAGTCCGTCCTCCTCCACCACGTCGTGGATGGAGACGGCGGCGGGATGGTCGACGCGGGCGGCCGCGCGCGCCTCGCGGTAGAGGCGGTGGGCGGCCCGCCGATGCTGCTCGTCGTCCGGATCGCCCGGCAGCCGCGGCTGCTTGACGGCGACCTCGCGCTCCACGAGTTCGTCGTATGCCTGCCAGACCGTGCCCATCCCGCCGGAGCCGATGCGCTCGGTCAGCCGGTAGCGCCCGCCGACGAGCCGGCCGTCGCGCACACGTTCGCCGCCTTCGCTCATGCCCCATCAGTACCGTGCGGCACGGCGAGTTGTCGACGCGCATCCCGGCACCTCGCGCGCCGCCCGGCGGCTACGGCTTGTCGATCGTGATGTTGGCCAGCGCCGTCTTCGCCACCTCGCGCCCGCGGGCCGTGAAGTCCCCCTTGCCCGGGTAGCTGACGGTCACCTTGTACATGTCGCCGGACTTGGTGCGGTAGTACCAGATCTGGAGTTCGCGCGGGCGCGGGTTCTGGCTGTCGTCGGTGGTGTAGACGACGGTGTTCTCGGCCGCGGGCCTGCCGTCGTGCGTGATGTTGCCGTTCGTGTGCGTCCTCGTCCTCGCCCCGGAGGGCATGTCGAGGTCGTACTCGCCGTCGCTCTTGAAGTGCTCGTTGTCGGCGTACATCTGGGCGGCGGCGGAGTTCTTGATGTCGCCCGACTGGTCCTCGCTCTTCCGCGCCAGATTCACGCCGATCCAGACGGCGCCGCTCGGGTCGGTGTACGTGACCCAGTTCTTGTCGGAGTCGTCCTTGCCCGGACGGCCCACCTCGTAGGCCGCCGGCACGCCGACACTCACGCCCAGCTTGGGGTTCGCCCGCTTCTTCCAGCCGTCGGGCAGCGGTCCGGCGAACGGGTCCGCGAGCACCAGGTACGCCGCCACCGCCGCCACGACGACGCCCGCGCCGATGCCCAGCAGCGTCCTGCGCCCGAGCCGGATCCCCCGCTCGGCGACATGGACCGGCTGCAGCGGCGCGGTGGGCGCCACGGGCGCGGGCTCCGGCGGGTTCGCGGCCAGCGTCAGCAGGGCCCTGACCTGGGCGGCGCCCGGCCGTCTCGCCGGGTCCTTCTGGAGCAGGCCGGTGATCACCTCGGCCAGCGGCCCGGACGCCGAGGCGGGCGGTGCGGGCGTGGCGTTGAGGACGGACTGGAGCGTGGCCGGCGTGTTGCTGCGGCGGAACGGCGACACGCCCTCGGTGGCCGCGTAGAGCACCACGCCCAGCGACCAGAGGTCGGCGGCCGGGCCGGGGCGCTGGCCCAGCACGCGCTCGGGGGCGATGTACTCGGGCGAGCCGACGAAGCCACCGGTGTCCGTCAGATTGGTCTCGCCCTCGATCTGCGCGATGCCGAAGTCGGTGAGGACGACGCGGTCGTAGCGGCCGAGGAGGACGTTGTCGGGTTTGACGTCGCGGTGCAGGATGCCCGCCTCGTGCGCGGCCTCCAGCGCGCCGAGCACCTCCAGGCCGATCCTGGCGGCCTCACGCGCGTCGAGCGTGCCCTCCTGGAGGGCGCTGCCGAGCGAGCGGCCCCGCACCAGCTCCATGACGATCCACGGCCGGCCGTCCACGACCGCCACGTCATGGACGTCGACGACCGCGGGATGGTCCAGCCGGGCCGCGGCACGCGCCTCGCGGCGCATCCGCTCGAAGACGTTGGCGCGTTCGCGGTCGGGAAGGTGATCCGGGACGCGGGGCTCCTTGACCGCGACCTCACGGTCGACCGTCTCGTCCTTGGCGCGCCACACCGTGCCCATGCCGCCGTGCCCGAGCTTCGCCAGCAGCCGGTAACGGCCCGCGATGAGGCGGCCGGTGCCCGGGTCGGGCGGCGCGGCGACCTGGGTCGGCACCGCGTACGGGTTCGGCTCCTGCGGCGGTTGCAGAACAAAACTCGTCGTCTCGTCGGACTCCCGGCCCGCGCCCCCGTTGCTGCTCATGGATCCATCCATATCGCGTCAGGCGCTCCCGTATCCACAGGGAATGCTTTCCGGTCACAGACCCGTGACGCACCCTGCCGTTTATCTCCCTTTTGAGAACGTACTTTCAGGTACGTACGAACGTGTCGATCGCGACGTCGAAGTACTCCTTGGCCTCCCGCACCTTGCCGACGGGCGCCGACACCCACACGTCGTACATCCGCCCGCCTTCCTCCCAGCACAGGTCGTAGGTGTGCCGGGGACCCTCCGCCGTGCTGAAGCCGTTCCAGGTGAACTCCCAGAGGGCGGCCGGGTGTCCGTGCTGCGCGGTCGAGGTGACCCGGCCGTCGTGGTAGCCGGGATTGGTGTCCGGGCCCTTGGCGGCGGAACGCCGCATCACCGCGAGCGGACCGCCCGGGTCCGGTGCGACGGCCTTGATGCTGAGGCGGAACGTCTCTCCGGGCGACATGTAGAAGACACGCTCCCCCTGCGGCTCCCGCGTGAAGCCCTCCGGTACGGCGAGGGAGAAACCGGCCGGGTCGTCCGCGACGCGGTAGCCGGACGGGGCGGAGGGGTGGCGACCGACGGTCGTACGGGCCGAGGGGGTCGCGCTGGAGGTGCTGGGCGACGGCGTCCTGCCGGTACCGCCGGTCGAAGGGGAGGCGGAACCACCGGGCGAGGCCGACGCGCTCACGGACGTCCCGGGGCTTGAACTCGCCGGTGTGCCGCCCCCTTCGCCGCCGCGGTGCATCAGCAGCGCCGCCGCCGACACCCCCGCCCCGGCCATCGCGGCGACGAGCAGCGCGGCCACGAGCATGCCGCGGGTGGAGTGCCGGGGCTGCTCCACCGTGACCGGCGGCGATGCCACCGGCGCCGGTGCCGCGGCCGGCGCGGGACGCGGACGCGGCACGTCCCGCTGGGTCGGGGTGTAGTCGGCCGCCGGGATGCGGCCCGTGGAACGGTACGCGCGCAGCATCCGCTCGGCCTGGTCCGCGTCCAGCCGCCGGTCCGGATCGCGCTCCAGCAGGCCCCGTACGACAGGCAGGAGCGGCTCGGCCTGCGGCGGTGGCCGTATCTCGTCGAACACCACCGCGTGCAGGATGCCGCCCAGCGAGTCCCGCCTGAAGGGGGATTCGCCGCTCAGCACGGTGCACAGCAGCGCGCCGACGGACCACAGGTCGGACTCCGGGCCGGTGCGCGCCCCGGACATCCGTTCCGGCGCGGTGTACTCGGGCGAGCCGACGAAGGACCCCGTCTCGGTGAGCGTGGTGGCACCCGCGACCTGCGCGATGCCGAAGTCGGTGAGGACGACGCGCCGGGAGCCGGACTCCAGCAGGACGTTGGCGGGTTTGATGTCGCGGTGCAGGACACCGGCCGCGTGCGCCGTGCGCAGCGCGCTCAGCAGGCCGATGCCGATCCGGGCGGCCTCCGCGGCGTCGACCGGCCCGTGCGCGGAGACCCGGTCGGCCAGCGTGCCGCCGTCGATCAACTCCATGACCAGGTAGGGGCGTTCGTCGTGCACCACGACGTCGTGCACCACGATGATGTGCGGATGGCGCAGCTGGGCCACCGCGCGGGCCTCGCGCAGCGTGCGCTCGCGCTGTCGCTGGGCCTCCTCGGCGGAGAGCGTCTCGTCGAGGTCGAGCGGGATCTCCTTGACCGCCACCCGCCGGCCGAGCAGCTCGTCGGTCGCCCGCCACACCACGCCCATGCCGCCGCGCCCGAGCCTGGCCTCGAGCCGGTAGCGGCCCGCGATGACGCGGACGTTCTCCCCCTCGGTCCCCATGCGCCCCATCATGCCCCACCGGACGGACCGGCTCCGGGGCGGTGATCGGCCAACTCCGGCTACTGCGAGGTCTTTTCCTGCCAGCCCTGCAGGACCGCGGCGAACTGCTTGCTCGTCTTGGCCCAGTCCTTCGCGGGCGTGCTCATGTAGATCGCGTACTCCGTGTTGTCACGCGAGAAGTACGTCTCCTCGATGGCGCGCCGCGGGCCGTAGCCGTTGGGCGAGTCCTTCTGCAGCGCCGTCCAGGTGTACTCCCACACCGAGCCGTCGCGGTCGCGGTAGATGTTCTTCTGCAGCTGCAGGCGCGTGTAGTTGACCAGCCGGTCGTCGAGCTGCTGGTCCAGGTCGAGCTGGTGCGAGTAGGCGTCCTTGAAGTCCGGCGAGGTGTCGAGGGCGATCCGGACGAAGTGCCGGCCGTTGTCGGGCGAGTAGTCGACCTGCCGCAGGTCGCCCTGGACGCCCACGACCGAGCGCTTCCAGCCCTTGGGCAGCCAGACGCTGAAGCCCCAGGGGTCGTCGTACTGCTTCCAGGAGGCGGGCACGCCGCCGACCGGGCGGCTGTCGTCGCTCTTGGACGGGGCGGGGCTCTGCGACGAGGAGGGCCCGCCGCCGGCCGGCCGCCCGGCCTCCCACTTCTGCCAGGCGACGGCCGCGCCGCCGCCGACGATCGCGGCGAGCGCGACCGTGAGCAGCAGGGTGCGCAGCCGGCGGCGCTTCGGCCGGACGGCGGGGCCCGCCGGCGCGCCGTTCGGCCCGAGCATGGTGGGCGCCGTCGCCGAGGGATACGGCGTCGCGGAGCCCGTCTGCGCACCGGTGCCGGTCGCCGTCTCGTAGCGGGACCCGCCGTGTTGCGTCGCCACGTACGCCTGGGCCGCGTCGGAACGCCGGCCCTCCGCCACCTCGGCGAGCATCTGCTCGGCCTCGACGGCGCCCGGCCGGGCCGCCGGGTCCTTGTGCAGCAGTGCGGCCATGACGGGCCCGAGCGGGCCGGCGAACTGCGGTGCGGCCGCGTCCTCCTCGACGACCGCCTGCATCGTGGACAGCGGCGAGGTGCGCCGGAACGGCGACCTGCCCTCCACCGCCGTGTAGAGCGTCGCGCCGAGCGCCCACAGGTCCGAGGCGGGGCCCGGGTCGTGGCCGCGGACGCGCTCGGGGGCGAGGTAGTCGACCGAGCCGACGACCTCTCCGGTGCGCGTGATGGTGGAGTCGCCCTCTATCTGGGCGATGCCGAAGTCGGTGAGCAGGACGCGGCCGTCGTGCCCGATGAGGACGTTGCCGGGCTTCACGTCGCGGTGCAGCACGCCGGCGGAGTGCGCGGCGCGCAGCGCCCGCAGCACCCACATCCCGATGCGCGCGGCCTCCGCGGGCTCGACCCGGCCGCGCTCCTTGACCGCGTCGGCCAGCGAGTACCCCTCGACCAGCTCCATCACGATCCACGGGCGGCCGTCGTGCTCGAGCACGTCGTGCACGGTGACCACGGCGGAGTGGTTGATGCGCGCGGCGGCGCGCGCCTCCGCCCGCGTCCGCGCGAGCAGCCGTTCCTGGTCGCTCTCGGAGACGTAGAGCGCGGCGGTCAACTCCTTGATCGCGACGGCCCGGTGCAGCACCTCGTCGTGCGCGCGCCACACGCGGCCCATGCCACCGCTGCCGATCGAGTCGGCGAGCCGGTAGCGGCCCGCGACTAGCTGGCCCTGCATCTGATTCACGTTGCCCCGCAATGCTCTTGACAGGGTCAGACTAAGGACAGGGCCGCCCGCACGGAACCAGGGGGGTGCCAAGGAGACCGCACTGTGACGGTTGTCGCTTCCGTGCGTATGGCGCAACCATCCGGGTCCTTCACGGAGCCTTCACGGATGAGTTCAGCCAGTCACCTGGTACGTGGTCGACGCCTGCTCGTACAGCTTCGTCACCTCGTCGCGCTGCGACTCGGGCCCGCGCACCTGCACGATGTGGTACCGCCCGTCGATGAGCATCGCGAGGTTGCGCACGTACAGGTCGCGTCCGGCGCCGTCGGTCCAGGTGAACTGCCCCTCGGCCATGGTGCGTGTGCCCACGGTGACGGTACGCAGCCCGGTCGCGGTGGCCCAGCTGGAGCTGCGGTACGGCTGCAACTCGTGCTCCGTGTCCCGCTGGTAGGCCATCGGGTCCTTGCCGTAGGTGACCGCGCCGTCCCGCCCCTTGACCACGATGAGCTGGAAGTCGCCGTGGGAGTAGACGACTTGGTTCCACGCGTTCCTCGGCGTCCGCGACCAGCCCTTGGCCACCGCGACCCGGAAGCCCTCCGGGTCCTTGCGCAGGGTGAAGCCGCCCGGCAGGTCGGGGCCGGTGGTCTGACTCTCCGTCGCACCGGCCGACTTGGAGCTGCTGGGGCTGTCCTTGGACCCGGGCGAGGTCTGGTCGGGCCGCGGCTGGCTGCTCGCGCCCTGCTCCGACTGCGTGGGCACGGGGCCGACGTCCCCGGCGCTGCCGGTACGGTCGCCCGCCGCGCCGTTCTCCCCGGCCTTCGGCATGAACAGCACGGCGTACGCGATCGCCGCGGCGAGCAGGAGCAGGACCAGCAGAAGCAGCGTGCGGCCCAGTCTGCGCGGTGACTTGACGTCCTGCTTGGCCCGCTTGTGCCGGCCGTGCGGGCTGGTCGCGGGGAGTCCGGCGCGCCGCCTGCGCACCAGCTCGCCCCGCCGCCGTACGACCGGCAGTCGGCTGGTGTCGGTCGGCGGTGCCGCGATGACGTGCGCGCCGGCGTCGGGCTCGGGCGCGGACCGCACGAGCGACCGCAGCCAGCCGCGCAGCTCCTCGAACTCCAGCCGCTCGGTGGGGTCCTGGCGCAGCAGCGACTCGACGACCGGCCTCAGCGGCCCGCACTCCTCGGCGAAGGCGGGCGGCTCGGCGCAGACCATCTGCACCAGCTCGGCCGTCGACTCCTCGGGATACGGCGCATGCCCCTGTACGGCCCGGAAGAGCAGCGCGCCCAGCGCCCACAGGTCGGTCGCGGGGCCGATGGGCGGCGCCAACTGCCAGTTCTCGTGCACCGGTCCGGCCTGCTCGGGCGCCCAGCGCTCGGTCACCGGCCCGACGACGGCCATCCGCGCCTGACGCGCCCGCTCCGCGGCGAGCGGAGTGGCGGGACCCCGGGACGAGGGACTGCCGGCCACCAGGTCGTCCCACCGGCTCGGCGGCGTCGCGCCGGACGGCTGCGGAACTCCCGCCGGGGGCGCGGTGTCCAGACCCGGCGCGGGGGCTCCGGGAGCGGTGGATCCGGCAGCCATGGATCCTGGAGCGGTGGCACCGTGGGCGCCGCCCGGCTGGGTGGCACCGTAGGCGCCGCCCGCTTGAGGGGCACCGGTCTGGGGGGCACCGTCGTCGAGGGGCGATCCGCCGAACTCCGCGCCGCCGAAAGCAGTGGTCTCCATGCCGCCGGGCTCCGTGCCGCCGGGCGGTAGTGCCGTGCGTCCGCCCTGGCCGCTCGTGAGGCCGGCCGCGCCGTTGACGCCGGGGCGCGGTGCGGCGCCGTGCCAGGGGGCGCCGCCCACGCCGTAGGGGTCGGCTATCTGGCCCGGAGGCGCGGGTGCCGTGTCGCCCGAAGTGTGCGTCTGCGCCGAACCGTTGGCCTGGGAGGCGGGGCCGCCCTCGGGCGCGGAACGGGCTCCCGGCAGGGCCGCCCGCTGACTCTGCTGCGCCTGCTGCACCCTGGCCGCGGCCCGGGCGCCCGCCCGGTACGCGGCGATCGCGCCCGCCCGCGCGGCCCGGACGTCCCCGCCGCTTTCCAGGGCCTTGGGCGCGAAGGCACCGCCCGCGCCCGGCGCCCCCGCCGCATGTGCCGCGTCCGGGCCGGCCGCGGCCAGTCCCCCGGCCGCCCGTGCCGCGATCGCCGCGCGCCGAGCGGCCTCGGGATCGCCGCCGGGACCGCCCTGAGCGCTCGGCTGCCCCTTGGCGCCCGGCAACTCCAGGCCGCCGGCGGGAGCGGACCCGGCCGAGCCCGAGGACTGCCCGGGCACGGTGCCCAAGCCGCCGTTCTCGTCACTCTCCGGAGCCGGCACCGGGTCGTACCCGCACAGTGCCTCCTCCGCGGCACCGACCGCGAGCCCGGTCAGCATCACCCGGCCGTCGTCGCACACGAGCACCGTCTTGGCCGTGATGTTGCGGTGCACCCAGCCGTGGGCGTGCAGCACGCGCAGTGCCATGAGGACGTCGGAGGCCACCTCGGCCGCGCGATACGGCGTCAGCGGCTTCTCGGCGAGCAGCGCCGCCAGCGGGCGGGCCTCCACCAACTCGCTGACGATCCACAGCGAACCGCCCTCGGCGAACACGTCGAAGACCTGGTCGAGCCGTGGATGGTCGGGAATCCGGGCCGCCGCCTGGGCGGCCTCCACCGCACGCCGCACGGCCGGATCGGTAGGCCGCCGCGTCCCGCTGCGTGCCGCGGACCGGGCGCCCCGCTCCCGCGGGCCACGGGCCGTGAAACCGTCGGGCAGGCCGTCGGCGTCGATCACCTCGGCCTCGACGACCTCCGGCAGCGGAATCTGCCTGACCAGGACTTCCTGTCCGCTGTAGGTGTCGAAGGCGCGGGTGTCGGTCAGTTCGTACTCGTCGGCGGGCGGCAGCGGAAGGCGGTAGCGGTCGGCGAGCACCCGACCCGCATAGTCGTCCACGTTGCCTCCCCCGGCAGCCCGGTCGGTCAATTCCGTTCGCCTTGCGCGCCGTTCCGGACCGATACCCGGATGCGTACGGTCCGCAAGCACTCACGATACGTGCCGGAGGCAACCCGCAAAGAGGGGATGCCAGATCTCACGGCCCAAACGCCGGGACGGTCACATCACGACTTCGGCTCGAACGTCTTCGCGAGTGTCTTCCACGTGTCCTTACGGAGTTCACTGCCCCAATTGGCCGCTTTCGCCGTGTACATCAGCGCATATCCGAGATGGTCGTTGACGACGAATCCCCGGTCTATGGTCCGGTACTTCGTCCCGCCGTCCACGTAGGTGAATTCCCAGTCGGCCGCGTTCCAGCCGCGGTAGTCCACCTTCTCTATTCGGATCTTCTGGTACTGCGAGCGCACCATGTAGCGCTCCTGGTTCTTCCAGTCGGCGACCGGGTCGCCCTTGGGCGTGGACGTCCAGGCGATGAGCAGCTTCTGCCCGTCGGGCCCGGTGAACCGGTCCCCCGCCGCGCCGTTGGACTGGTACTTCCACCCCTTGGGCAGCCCGATCGAGTAGCCCTGGCTCCCCTTGTACGTCGACTCCACCGCGCCGCCGCCCCCGGACGACCCGTCGCCCGCGCTGCCGCCGGTCGCGGTCGGGTTGTCACCCGGCGTGCCGGAAGACGGCGAGGCCCCGCCGGACTGCGCGGCACCGTCGCCCTTGTCCTTGCTGGTCCCCCCGCTCGTGTCCTCCTTGGTGCTGGCCTTGGCGGACGCGCTCGCCGCGACCTTCCCGCCACCGCTCTTCGCGCCGTTGGAGTCCTTGCCGTCGTCCCCGCCGAGCGTGAGCGCCAGCACGGTACCCAGCACGGCCAGCACGACCACCACCGCGATGATCACCAGCGTCCGCTTCGGCACCACGTCGCTGAGCGGCGCCCTGGGCACGGGCCGCGGCGGCAGGTCCGGCGGCGTCATGACCGGCCACCCCGAACTGCGCCCGCCCGACGGCGTGTTCGCGCTCGGCGCCGCACTCTTCCCGCCCGCGGAGTCCGCACCGCGCGACGCGGCCGGCGCACCCGAGGTCCCGGAAGAGGCCGCGGAGCCCGATGTCCCTCCCGGAGCCGACGGCGCCGAGGACGGCGCCGAGGCCGACGCGGACCCGGGAGGCACCGGCGGCAACGGAGCCGTGGAACCAGCGGTCCCCGCCGCCCCCTTGGACGCACCGCCGGAGCCCGAACCGGCATCGGAGCCACCGGACTTGCCGCGCGCCGCGGCCGCCGCACCGGCTGCCGCTCCCGCCGCCGTCGCGGCCTTGCGCACGGAACGCAGCGCCCCGCGCAGCTTCTCCGCCGCCTCCTCGGCCCGCTTCCCGCCGGAGCCGCCCGAACTCCGCCCGCCCTCGGGCCCGTCGGGCTGCGTCGGCAACGGCACGACCTTGGTCGCGTCCGCCGGCGGCTCCGGCTCCTCCTTGCGCTCGGGCGCGTGGATCACCGCGTTGAGCATGGCCCGCGCACCCGCGTCGTCGAGCCGCTGGGCCGGGTCCTTGGTGAGCAGACCGTAGATGACGTCCTTCAGCGGCCCCGCGTTCTTCGGCTCCTCCAGCGGCTCCGTCATCACCGCGGTCAGCGTCGCTATGGCCGAGCCCTTGTCGTACGGCGGCAGTCCCTCGACCGCCGCGTACAGCAGTCCGCCGAGCGACCAGAGGTCGGCCGCGGGGCCCGGCTTGTGCCCGCGGGCCCGCTCGGGGGAGATGTAGGAGGGCGCTCCGACGAGCATGCCGGTCGAGGTGATGGACGGGTCGCCCTCGACCTGGGCGATACCGAAGTCGGTGAGCACGACCCTGCCGGTCTCGGACTCCAGCAGCACGTTGGACGGCTTCACGTCACGGTGCAGGATGCCCTCGCGGTGCGCCGAACGCAGCACGTCGAGCACCGCGAGCCCGACCTCGGCCGCCCGCTTCGGTTCCAGCAGGCCGTCCTCCCGGATGACCTCGGCGAGCGACTTGCCCTCGACGAGCTCCATCACGATCCACGGCCGGTCGTCCTCGTCGACCACGTCGAAGACCGTCACCGCGCTGTTGTTGCGGATGCGCGCGATCGCCTTGGCCTCGCGCAGCGTCCGCGTGATCAGCCGCCGCTTCTCGTCCTCGTCGATGTTCGACGGGAACCTCAACTCCTTGACGGCGACCGTCCGGCCGAGGGTCTCGTCCTCGGCCCGCCACACCGTGCCCATGCCGCCTCGGCCGAGCACCCGTCCCAGCCGGTAGCGCCCGGCGAGTAGACGATCACGGTTGTCCTGACGAGTGTCCTGACGAGATGACCCCGCCCGCTCCGCCTCCGACATGCGTCCCCTCATGCAACCCGCCCTGACAGAGCCTCCATTGTCCCTCACCCGACAAGTGCCCAGTGCCCAGGGTGCCCGTGGTGCCGTACGGGGGATTTGCGCCCCGAAGACCCCGCTGAACCTCGCATTCCGCCACCCTGCATGATGGGCCGTGACTAGGGAGGAGGCGTGATGACGCCGCTTCGGACACTACTGGCCGTACCTGTGTCCCTGGCCCTGCTCGCCCTCGTCCCCGGCAGCTCGCCGACTCCCCCGGCACCCGCCACGGACGCGATCCTTCCGCTGCTGGTCACGCAGGGTGGAGCGCCCGCCGCGGCCCTGCTGGCCCAGGAACAGTCCGGCACCCGCTACGCCCGGGCGGGTCGCGGCATCGCCCGCGCCGACCACTTCCGCGCCGGCAGCATCACCAAGACCTTCGTCGCCACGGTCGTCCTGCAACTCGCCGCGCAGCACCGGCTCTCCCTGTCCGACACCGTCGAGCGGCACCTGCCCGGACTGGTGCGCGGAGCGGGCAACGACGGCCGGTCACTGACACTGCGGTCCCTGCTCACCCACACCAGCGGCCTGTACGACTACACCCGGGACACCCGAGGCGTCACCCCCGTCACCGCTCCTCAGGCCATGCACATCGCGCTCACCCACCCCCCGGCCCACTCCGGCCGCTTCTCGTACTCGAACACCAACTACGTCCTGCTCGGCCTGGTCATCGAGCAGGTCACCGGCCGCTCCTACGCCACGGAGGCCGAGCGGCGCATCATCGCCCCGCTGGGTCTGACGGGCACCTCCTTTCCCGGCTCGCGCACCTCTCTGCCCTCCCCGCACGGCCGCGCCTACACCGCCGGCGGAACCGACGTCACCGATCTCGACCCGCGGGTGGCCGGGGCCGCGGGCGAGATGGTGACCACGCTCGCCGACCTGGACCGCTTCTACGCGGCCCTGCTCGACGGCGAACTGCTGCCCTCGCGCTGGCTGCGCGAGATGCTCGACACCCGCACCGCACACGGCTCGTACGGCATGGGCCTGTTTCCCGTGAAGCTGCCGTGCGGCACCACGGTGTGGGGACACAACGGACGCATCCTCGGCAGCTACGTGCGCACCGCAGCCACCGCCGACGGCCGTCGTGTCCTCACCTTCCGCGTGAACACGGCGGGGATCGCGGATCCCGGTCTCGAACCCCGGCTGCTCGACGCCGAGTTCTGCCCCCGCACCCAGTAGAACGACCGGGTCCCGAACGAAGATCCCAGATCCTGACACTCGTTCGGGTGACACCTCGGGTGACCAAGGATGACCAGGGGTGATCCCGGGTGACCTCGCGTGATACGAGGTCAGGCCCGGGACGAGGACGGGATTTACAGCGGCACGATGTCCGGCGCCCCCAGTCGCGCCGCGTCCGCCGTGAGGTCGTCGGGCTGCCGCTGCGACTCGCGCTCGGCCTCCACCCGCTTCTCGTAGTGCTCGACCTCGCGCTCGATCTGGTCCTTGTCCCAGCCGAGCACCGGGGCCATGAGCTCGGCCGCCTCCCGTGCGCTGCGCGTCCCCCGGTCGAAGGTCTCGATGGAGATGCGGGTGCGCCGGGTGAGCACGTCGTCCAGGTGCCGGGCGCCCTCGTGCGAGGCGGCGTAGACGATCTCGGCGCGCAGATAGTCGTCGGCGGCCTGGAGGGGATCGCCGAGGGACGACTCGGCGGCGATGAGGTCGAGGACCTCCTCGGCCATCGCGCCGTACCGATTCAGCAGGTGCTCCACGCGCACCACGTGGAGTCCGGTCCGGGCCGCGATCCGCGCCCGGGCGTTCCACAGCGCCCGGTAGCCCTCGGCGCCCAGCAGCGGCACGTCCTCCGTCACGCACTCGGCGACCCGCATGTCGAGGCCGTGCACCGCCTCGTCCACCGCGTCCTTGGCCATCACCCGGTACGTCGTGTACTTGCCGCCCGCCACCACGACCAGGCCGGGCGCCGGATGCGCCACGGTGTGCTCGCGCGACAGCTTGCTGGTGGCGTCCGACTCACCGGCCAGCAGCGGGCGCAGGCCCGCGTACACCCCCTGCACGTCGTCCCGGGTCAGCGGCACCGCGAGGACCGAGTTCACATGCTCCAGCAGGTAGTCGATGTCCGCGCTGGAGGCGGCGGGGTGCGCCTTGTCGAGGTCCCAGTCGGTGTCCGTCGTGCCGACGATCCAGTGCCGCCCCCAGGGGATGACGAACAGCACGGACTTCTCCGTGCGCAGGATCAGCCCGGAGGAGGAGCTGATGCGGTCCTTCGGCACGACCAGATGGATGCCCTTGGACGCCCGGACGTGGAACTGCCCGCGCTCGCCCACCATCGCCTGGGTGTCGTCGGTCCACACGCCCGTCGCGTTGACGATCTGCTTGGCGTGGATCTCGTACTCCCCGCCTCCCTCGACGTCCTGCACGCGCGCGCCGACGACCCGTTCGCCCTCGCGGAGGAAGCCCGTCACCCGCGCACGGTTGGCGGCCTTCGCGCCGTAGGAGGCCGCCGTGCGCACCAGCGTGGCCACATAGCGCGCGTCGTCCATCTGGGCGTCGTAGTACTGCAGGGCCCCGACCAGCGCGTCCTTCTTCAAGGCCGGAGCCACGCGAAGGGCGTGACGGCGGGTCAGGTGACGGTGCAGGGGCAGGCCGCGGCCGTGACCGCGGGCCATCGACATGGCGTCGTAGAGCGCGACGCCCGAGCCCGCGTAGAGCCGCTCCCAGCCCTGGTGCTGCAGCGGGTAGAGGAACGGCACCGGCTTCACCAGGTGCGGGGCCAGCCGCTCCAGCAGCAGGCCGCGCTCCTTCAGCGCCTCCCGCACGAGCGCGAAGTCGAGCATCTCCAGATAGCGCAGCCCGCCGTGGACCAGCTTGCTGGACCTGCTGGAAGTGCCCGAAGCCCAGTCACGCGCCTCGACCAGGCCGGTGGACAGGCCGCGGGTCACGGCGTCGAGGGCGGTTCCCGCACCGACCACGCCACCGCCCACGACCAGCACGTCCAGCTCGCGCTCGGCCATTGCCGCCAGTGACTCGGCGCGCTGCGCCGGCCCCAGTGTCGCTGTCCTCACTGCTGCCTCCCGCTATCGATAGCGCCGGCCGCACCCATCGGGCGAAGCCCGTGTTCTATCCCCCCTGCCCAAAATTCTGACCGGCTTGCCCGAGTTCAGCCACCACTCACCCCCAGCCTGTGGACAACATTCCCGGGACCTGCGGAAAACACGGTCGGCCAATACCGCAAGACGGTCATATTTACTCCTAGTGTGACATTGCGCTTCACCTGTCCTGTCCACAGGGCTTGCGCACCTGTCCCGCTTCGGCTACTGGGAAGGACGGCCCACGCCATGCCCGCAGATCTCGCCGTCATCGGACTCGGCCCGTTCGGCCTGCCCCTGGCCCAGGCAGCCGTCGCCGCGGGCATCCCCACGCTCGGCTACCGGACCGGTCCCGAACCCGGGTCCCTCAGCCCCGCCGAACTGCGCCGCATGTTCTCGGGGGGCTTCAAGCACGCCACCACCCCCGCCGAGCTCGGCCGGGTCCGCACGGCGGTGATCTGCGCGCCGACGCCGCGCGGCGCGGACGGCGGCCTCGACCTCGGCCAGGTGGAGGCGGCGGCCCACACGCTGGCGGCCCACATGCGCCCGCACACCACGGTGATCCTGGAGTCGCCCGTTCCCCCCGGAACGACCGAGGAGTTCCTGCGCCCGGTCCTGGAGCAGGGCTCCGGGCTGCGCGCGGGCCGCGACTTCCACCTCGCCTACTCCCCCAGTCGGGTGGATCCGGGCAACCGCGACTTCACCCCGGCCAACACCCCCAAGGTGATCGGCGGCCTCACGCCCGCGTGCACCGAGTCGGCCGCCGCGTTCTACGGCCGCCTCACCGACAAGGTGGTACGCGCGCGTGGGCTGCGCGAGGCGGAGACCGTGCAGCTCCTGGAGACCAACTTCCGGCACGTCAACATCGCTCTCGTCAACGAGATGGCCGTCCTCTGCCACGGCCTCGGCGTCGACCTGTGGGACGTCATCCGCTGCGCGGAGACCAAGCCGTTCGGCTTCGAGGCCTTCCGGCCCGGCCCCGGCGTCGGCGGCCACGCCGTCCCCCAGGACCTCACCGGGCACACCGGCCGCACCCTGCGCATGGTCGAACTGGCCCAGCAGGTCAACAGCCAGATGCCCCGTTACGTCGTCCGGCGCGCGGCCACGCTCCTCAACGAGCACGGCAAGTCGGCCCGGGGCGCCCGCGTGCTGCTCCTCGGCGTCACCTACAAGCCCGACCTCGCCGACCAACAGGGCACCCCCGCACGGGAGATCGCGGTCCGCCTCATGGAACTCGGCGCCGCCGTCAGCTACCACGACCCGCACGTCCCGTCCTGGAACGTCCTCGACCGCCCGGTCCCCCGCGCCGACTCCCTCTACGAGGCCGCGGCCGACGCCGATCTGACGATCCTGCTCCAGCAGCACCGCACGTACGACCTCCAGGGCCTGTCGGTGAAGGCACAGCTGCTGCTGGACACGAGGGGCGCCGCACCCACCGGGGTGGCCCACCGGTTGTGACGGCGTCCGTCCCCTCGGGCAGGCGAAAGGCCGGTCACCGCAGCGCGGTGACCGGCCTTCGGGGCGCCGTACGCCCTACCGCTTGTGCTGCGAGTCCGCCACCGTGACCTCGACGCGCTGGAACTCCTTGAGCTCGCTGTAGCCGGTCGTGGCCATCGCGCGGCGCAGGGCGCCGAAGAAGTTCATGGAGCCGTCGGGGGTGTGCGAGGGGCCCGTCAGGACCTCCTCGATCGTGCCGACCGTGCCCAGGTCGACCTTCTTGCCGCGCGGCAGCTCCTCGTTGACGGCCTCCATGCCCCAGTGGTGGCCGCGGCCCGGCGCGTCCGTCGCGCGGGCCAGCGGGGAGCCCATCATCACCGAGTCGGCGCCGCAGGCGATCGCCTTCGGGAGGTCGCCGGACCAGCCGACACCGCCGTCGGCGATCACGTGCACGTACCGGCCGCCGGACTCGTCCATGTAGTCGCGGCGGGCCGCGGCCACGTCCGCGACCGCCGTGGCCATCGGGACCTGGATGCCCAGGACGTTGCGCGTGGTGTGCGCCGCGCCGCCGCCGAAGCCGACGAGCACGCCCGCCGCGCCCGTACGCATGAGGTGCAGGGCCGCGGTGTAGGTGGCGCAGCCGCCGACGATCACCGGGACGTCGAGCTCGTAGATGAACTGCTTGAGGTTCAGCGGCTCGTGCGAGCCGGAGACGTGCTCCGCCGAGACCGTCGTGCCGCGGATGACGAAGATGTCCACGCCCGCGTCCACGACCGCCTTGGAGAACTGCGCCGTGCGCTGCGGGGAGAGCGCGGCCGCCGTGACCACGCCGGAGTCGCGCACCTCCTTGATGCGCCGGCCGATCAGCTCCTCCTTGATCGGAGCCGTGTAGATCTCCTGGAGGCGGCGGGTCGCGGTGTCCGCGTCCAGTCCGGCGATCTCGTCGAGCAGCGGCTGCGGGTCCTCGTACCGCGTCCACAGACCCTCGAGGTTGAGCACGCCGAGGCCGCCGAGCTCGCCGATGCGGATCGCGGTGGCCGGCGAGACGACCGAGTCCATGGGAGCGGCCAGGAACGGCAGCTCGAAGCGGTAGGCGTCGATCTGCCAGGCGATCGAGACCTCCTTCGGGTCCCGCGTACGGCGGCTGGGGACGACGGCGATGTCGTCGAAGGCGTACGCCCGGCGGCCGCGCTTGCCGCGCCCGATCTCGATCTCAGTCACGTCTGTGGCCTTTCCCTGATGCGTTGCAGCGTCTTCCAGTATCGCCGACGGGCACGGCGAGGGCGGCCCCGGATGTACCGGGACCGCCCTTGTGCGACCGCTACGCGCGCGTGCGCGTCACTGCCTGCTGTAGTTCGGCGCCTCGACCGTCATCTGGATGTCGTGCGGGTGGCTCTCCTTGAGGCCCGCCGAGGTGATCCGCACGAAGCGGCCCTTGGACTCCATCTCCTCGATGGTGGCCGCGCCCACGTAGCCCATGGTCTGGCGCAGACCCCCGACGAGCTGGTGCAGGACGTTGGCCAGCGGACCCCGGTAGGGCACCTGGCCCTCGACGCCCTCGGGCACGAGCTTGTCGTCGGAGGCGACCTCGGCCTGGAAGTAGCGGTCCTTCGAGAACGACTTCGCCTGGCCGCGGGACTGCATCGCGCCGAGCGAGCCCATGCCGCGGTACGACTTGAACTGCTTGCCGTTGATGAAGAGCAGCTCGCCGGGCGACTCCTCGCAACCCGCGAGCAGGCTGCCCAGCATGACGGTGTCGGCACCGGCGGCGAGCGCCTTGCCGATGTCGCCGGAGTACTGCAGGCCGCCGTCGCCGATCAGCGGGATACCCGCCGGGCGGGCGGCGAGGGAGGCCTCGTAGATGGCCGTGACCTGCGGGACGCCGATGCCGGCGACCACGCGCGTGGTGCAGATCGAACCGGGGCCCACGCCCACCTTGATGCCGTCGACACCGGCGTCGATCAGTGCCTGCGCGCCGTCACGCGTGGCGACGTTGCCGCCGATCACGTCGACCGAGACGCTCGACTTGATCTTCGCCATCCAGCTGAGGGCGTTGCTGTTGTGGCCGTGCGAGGTGTCGACGACCAGGAAGTCCACGCCGGCCCCGGCGAGAGCCTGGGCCCGCTCCAGGGCCTCGGGGCTGGCGCCCACGGCGGCGCCGACGAGCAGCCGGCCCTCGGCGTCCTTGGCGGCGTTCGGGTACTTCTCGGCCTTGACGAAGTCCTTGACGGTGATCAGGCCCTTGAGGACGCCCGAGTCGTCGACCAGCGGCAGCTTCTCGATCTTGTGCTTGCGCAGCAGTTGCATGGCGTCGACACCGGAGATGCCGACCTTGCCGGTGACCAGCGGCATCGGCGTCATGACGTCGCGCACCTGACGGGTGCGGTCGGTCTCGAAGGCCATGTCGCGGTTGGTGACGATGCCGAGGAGCTTGCCGGCCGGGTCGGTCACGGGCACGCCGCTGATCCGGAACTTGGCGCACAGGGCGTCCGCGTCCGCGAGCGTCGCCTCGGGGTGCACGGTGATGGGGTCGGTGACCATGCCGGACTCGGACCGCTTGACCAGGTCGACCTGGTTGACCTGGTCCTCGACCGACAGGTTGCGGTGCAGCACGCCGACGCCGCCGAGGCGGGCCATCGCGATCGCCATGCGGGACTCGGTCACCTTGTCCATCGCCGCCGACAGGAGCGGGATGTTGACCCGCACGTTGCGGGAGATGCGGGACGAGGTGTCGACCGCGTTGGGCAGCACCTCGGATGCGCCCGGCAGCAGCAGCACGTCGTCGTAGGTCAGCCCGAGTGTCGCGAATTTTCCGGGCACTCCGTCGACGTTCGCAGTCATGACACCTTCCCCAAATGGCCTTGATCGGTGCGGATGTCCATGCTAACGGGAAGCGCGCTTCTCAAATTCCACGGTTCCGCATGACCTCGGGCTTCGTATGTTCGTACGGAATCGGTGAGCCACCTGTTCAAAGAAGGCGCCCACACGGGGGTGTCACTGCTCGGCGAGCGCCCTGAGCCGGCTCAGGGCCCGGTGCTGTGCGACCCGCACCGCCCCGGGTGACATTCCCAACATCTGGCCCGTCTCCTCCGCCGTGAGGCCCACCGCGATGCGCAGCAGCAGCAGTTCGCGCTGGTTCTCGGGCAGGTTGGCCAGGAGTTTCTTGGCCCACTCGGCGTCGCTGCTGAGCAGCGCGCGCTCCTCGGGACCGAGGGAGTCGTCGGGCCGCTCCGGCATCTCGTCCGACGGCACCGCCGTCGATCCCGGGTGCCGCATCGCCGCGCGCTGCAGGTCCGCGACCTTGTGCGCGGCGATGGCGAAGACGAACGCCTCGAAGGGGCGGCCGGTGTCCTTGTAGCGCGGCAGCGCGAGCAGGACGGCGACGCAGACCTCCTGCGCGAGGTCCTCCACGAAGTGCCGCGCGTCGCCCGGCAGACGGGACAGACGGGTGCGGCAGTAGCGCAGCGCGAGGGGGTGGACGTGGGCGAGCAGGTCGTGTGTCGCCTGTTCGTCCCCGTCGACGGCGCGATGGACGAGTGCACCGATCGCCCCTGCGGCATTGGCCGCCTCGTCGTCGCGCATCGGTCCATGGTGCCTTGCGGCTGCACGGTCCGTGGCACCGCGCTCGATGTTGTGCACCGAAGCGTTATGAGCAGGTGCGCCGGAACTCATCCCTTGCGCCCTCCCCTTCCGCTCGACCGACTCGTCCCCGAGAGACTCCACACCTCAAGGATGCGGCATCCGCGCCGAAACGAGCAGCGGGCACCCGGCGGGTCGTTTTGCCACCCCCGCCCACCGTGCGGTAGGCGGGGATTTCCCGGACCCCCGCTGTGACACACACAAGGCCCTAACGGACCAGGCCCCAGCGGAAGCCGAGCGCCACCGCGTGTGCCCGGTCCGAGGCGCCGAGCTTCTTGAACAGCCGCCGCGCGTGCGTCTTGACCGTGTCCTCGGAGAGGAACAGCTCGCGGCCGATCTCCGCGTTGGACCGGCCGTGACTCATGCCCTCGAGCACCTGGATCTCACGGGCGGTGAGCGTGGGCGCGGCGCCCATCTCGGCGGAGCGCAGCCGGCGCGGTGCCAGCCGCCAGGTCGGGTCGGCGAGCGCCTGGGTGACCGTCGCGCGCAGCTCCGCGCGCGAGGCGTCCTTGTGCAGATAGCCGCGCGCACCCGCGGCGACCGCGAGGGCCACGCCGTCCAGGTCCTCCGCGACGGTCAGCATGATGATGCGCGCACCGGGGTCGGCGGACAGCAGCCGCCGCACGGTCTCGACGCCGCCCAGGCCGGGCATGCGCACATCCATCAGAATCAGGTCCGAGCGGTCCGCGCCCCAGCGGCGGAGGACTTCCTCGCCGTTGGCCGCGGTCGTCACGCGCTCGACGCCGGGCACGGTTGCGACCGCGCGGCGGAGCGCCTCTCGGGCAAGCGGGGAGTCGTCGCAGACGAGGACGGATGTCATGGCCGCCCTCCGCAGCTGATGCGCGTCACCTTGAGCCTCCAGGCTGGTACGAAATCGTCACCTGTGCGGTCGACCGTCTCGGACGCCTGCCCGAGCACTTGTTGTTTCAACCGCCTCGCCCTCTCAACGACGGTCACTCGAAAGAGTTACGGGGCCGTGTGCCATCTTCGGCACTCTACGTGAGGGCCCGGACACGGTGGAGTCATGCGGCGCGGACCCTCAATGTTTCATCACAACCCATGCCCCATTTAGACCCCTTTTCTTCCCACCTAGTGGTGTCTGAGGCTAGATTCGCAATGAGTCATATTTTCATCTCCTTAGATCGTAGATGTACGGTCGTTGGCACCGTATCCGCTCAGAACGGCTACAAGGGGTCACGTAATGGCAGATTTCTCCCGCCTTCCCGGACCGAACGCGGACCTTTGGGACTGGCAGCTTCTGGCTGCCTGTCGTGGGGTGGACAGCTCCCTCTTTTTTCACCCGGAGGGTGAGCGCGGTGCGGCCCGGAGCGCTCGCGAGAACTCGGCCAAGGAGGTCTGCATGAGGTGCCCCGTGCGCGCGCAGTGCGCGGCGCACGCGCTCGCGGTGAGAGAGCCGTACGGCGTGTGGGGCGGCCTGACCGAGGACGAGCGCGAAGAACTCATGGGGCGCGCGCGAAACCGGCTGGTGGTTGCGGCTGGTGGGGACAGCGCATCGAACACCTGAAGGAACGTTTCTTCCTATTGGTGATGGGCACGCGCCGCGTGCCCATCATTTTTGCTGGCGGGCCGCCGCGCTGGCGAGGTGCTCCAGGGTCGCCGCGACCGCCGGCACCTGGGCCAGGTCGGGCAGGGTCAGCGCCACGATCTCCCGGCGCACCGCCGGCCGCAGCTCCAGCACGCGCGCGTGCCGCGGCCGGACGGACTCGATGGCGAGCTGCGGCAGCACGGCGACGCCCAGGCCCGCACCGACCAGGCCGACCACCGCCGGGTAGTCGTCGGTGGCGAAGTCGATGCGCGGGGTGAAGCCGGCGCTCTCGCACACCTCCACCAACTGGCCGCGGCAGCGCGGGCATCCCGCGATCCACGGCTCGCGCGCGAGGTCGCCGATGGCGACCGAGCCGGCCCCCGCGAGCCGGTGGCGCTCCGGCACGAGCCCCACCAGGCGGTCGCTCAGCAGCGGCCGTACGACGAGGTCGTCCCATTCCTCCGCGCCCGCGGCGCCCTCGTATCGGAAGGCCAGGGCCACGTCGCAGTCGCCCTCGCGCAGCAGCTCGACGGAGGCGGGGGGCTCCGCCTCCTCCAGCGAGACCCGGGTGCCGGGGTGCGCGGCGCGCAGCGCGGCCAGGGCGGTGGGGACGAGCGTGGAGCTGCCGCTGGGGAAGGAGACGAGCCGGACGCGTCCCGCGCGCAGCCCGGCGATGGCCGCGACCTCCTCCTCGGCGGCGGTGAGCCCGGCGAGGATGCCGTTGGCGTGCCGGACGAGGGCCTCGCCGGCCTGGGTCAGCCGCATCTCGCGCCCGCTGCGCACCAGCAGCGGGGTGCCCACGGACGACTCCAGGGCCTTCATCTGCTGGCTCACGGCGGGCTGGGTGCAGCCGAGTTCACGGCCGGCCGCCGAGAAGGAGCCGGTGGCGGCGACGGCGCGCAGGACACGCAGATGACGGGCTTCGATCACAGGACCAAGGATAAGAGATCCTTTGATACGGCACCCGATAATGCGTCGACGCTTTGGTGTCCGGTGGCCTAACGTGCCGGGCATGAAGCTTCTGTCTGTGAACGTCGGCCGCGCCCGGCCCGTGCCGTACACGGACCAGCCGCAGGGTCTGACCGGCATCGACAAGCAGCCGGTGGACGGGCCGGTGCGGGTGGCGGCGCCGGGGCTGAAGGGGGTCGGGGCGAGCGGGCTCGGCGGGGACGCCGTGTGCGACACCCGCCACCACGGCGGCGACGAACAGGCGGTGTACGCCTACGCGCGCGAGGACCTCGACGACTGGGAGCGCGAGCTGGGCCGGCCGCTGGCCAACGGCTGCTTCGGCGAGAACCTCACGACCGACGGCCTGGACGTGACCCACGCGCTGATCGGCGAGCGCTGGCGGATCGGCTCGCAGGTGGTCCTGGAGGTCACCTCGGGGCGGATCCCGTGCCGTACGTTCCAGGGCCACATGGACGAGCGGGGCTGGGTGAGGAGGTTCACCCGAAAGGGCGTGACCGGCGCCTATCTGAGGGTCGTCGAAGCGGGTGAGATCCGGGCCGGCGACCCGGTCGAGATCGTGCACCGGCCGGACCACGGGGTGACGGCCGCGCTGCAGTTCCGCGCGGTCACCACGGAGCGCGAGCTGCTGCCGCGCCTGCTCGCCGCCGGACCCGCGCTGCACTCGGAGGCACGGGCGCTGGCCCACAAGTACGTGGCACGGAACGGCGGCTGACGTAGCGTCAGAGCACGGCCGGCGCACGGCGCCCCGCGAGGCGGGGACTGTCGGTCCTGGTCACTACCCTTGGGCCATGACAACGGCTCTGATTACGGGATCGACCGCGGGCATCGGTGCCGCGTTCGCACGTCGGCTGGCGGCCGACGGGCACAACCTGGTTCTCGTCGCGCGCGACACCAAGCGGCTCCAGGAGCAGGCGACCGAACTGCACGACCGGCACGGCATCGAGGCGGAGGTCCTCACCGCGGACCTCGCCACGGACGACGGCATCGAGGCCGTCGCCGCGCGCGTGTCCGACCGCAGAAACCCCGTCGACCTGCTGATCAACAACGCCGGCTTCGGCAACAAGGGCCGTTTCCTCGACGTGGCGATGGCCGACGAGCTGACCATGCTGAAGGTCCACTGCGAGGCGGTGCTGCGGCTCACGGCGGCGGCCACCGAGGCGATGCGGGAGCGCGGCCGCGGCGGCGTCGTCAACGTCGCGTCCGTGGCCGCCTTCGTGCCGCGCGGCACCTACGGCGCCTCCAAGGCGTGGGTCGTGCAGTTCACACAGGGGGCCGCGCGCGATCTGGCGGGCAGCGGCGTGCGCTTGATGGCGCTGTGCCCGGGGTTCGTGCGGACGGAGTTCCACCAGCGGGCCGGCATGGGGACGGACAACATCCCCGGCTGGATGTGGCTGGACGCGGACAAGCTGGTGGCGGCCGCGCTCGCGGACCTGGCGCGCGGGAAGTCGCTGTCGATCCCGGATCCGCGGTACAAGGCGCTGATGGGGCTCGTGAAGGTGACCCCGCGCGGGCTGCTGGGCGGCATCACCTCGCGCACCGGGCGGAAGTACGGGCCGCAGTAGTCCTCCGGTGAGCGGGCGCGAGGGCGCCATGGTGGGAAAATGGTGCTGTTCAACCGGACCCGGAGGGACCGGAGGCGACCATGACCTTCGTTCAGATCATCGACTGCAGGACGAGCCGGTTCGACGACATGAACCGGCTGATGGACACATGGGTCGAGCAGACCAGGGGGAAGCGGACGGCGACGCACAGCGTGATCGGCAAGGACCGGTCGGACGCGTCGCACTACATCGAGATCGTGGAGTTCCCGTCGTACGAGGAGGCGATGCGGAACTCCGGCCTGCCGGAGACCGACAAGATCTTCCGGGAGATGGTCGCCCTGTGCGACGAGATGCCCACCTTCACGGATCTCGACGTCGTACGGGACGAGCAGCTGTACGCGGCCACCGCGCGGCGGTTCTTCGAGACGGTGGCCACCCGCGGCGAGCTGCCGCCGCTCGACAACCTGTTCGCCGAGAACTACCACGACCACGACCCCGGCAACGAGCAGGACGCCGTGGGCATGGACGCCATGCGGCGCGAGGTCGAGATGTGGCGGGGCGGCTTCGACCTCGACTTCACGATCGAGGACCAGATCTGCGACGGCGACCGCGTGTGCACCCGCTGGACCGGGAACGCCCTGCACAAGGGCGAGTTCATGGGGCTCGCACCCACCGGCCGGAAGGTGGTCATGACCGGCACCACCGTCTTCCGGTTCGGCGACCACGGGAAGATCGTGGAGGGCTGGTGGCAGTACGACCGGCTCGGGCTGATGGCGCAGCTGGGAGCGCTGGAAGGGCTCGAGCGCTAGGCAGCGGAAAAGGGCGAAGGCCCGGCACCCTCGGGGTGCCGGGCCTTCGTACTGACCGGTGTCAGTGGGCGTGGCCGTGGCCGTGGCCCGCGGCCGCCGGCTCTTCCTCTTCCTTCTTCTCGACGACCAGGGTCTCGGTCGTGAGCAGCAGGGAGGCGATGGAGGCGGCGTTCTCCAGGGCGGAGCGGGTGACCTTGACCGGGTCGATGACGCCGGCCTTGACCAGGTCGCCGTACTCGCCGGTGGCGGCGTTGAAGCCCTGGCCCTTCTCGAGCTCGGCGACCTTGGAGGTGATGACGTAGCCCTCCAGGCCGGCGTTCTCGGCGATCCAGCGCAGCGGCTCGACGGCGGCGCGGCGGACGACCGCGACACCCGTGGCCTCGTCGCCGGTCTTGCCGAGGTTGTCCTCGAGCACCTTCACGGCGTGGACCAGAGCGGAGCCACCACCGGAGACGATGCCCTCCTCGACCGCGGCGCGGGTCGCGGAGATGGCGTCCTCCAGACGGTGCTTCTTCTCCTTCAGCTCCACCTCGGTGGCGGCGCCGACCTTGATCACGCACACGCCGCCGGCCAGCTTCGCGAGGCGCTCCTGGAGCTTCTCGCGGTCCCAGTCGGAGTCCGTGTTCTCGATCTCGGCCTTGATCTGGGCGATGCGGCCCTGGACGTCGGCGGAGTCACCGGCGCCGTCCACGATGGTCGTGTCGTCCTTGGTGACCGTGATGCGGCGGGCGGAGCCCAGCACGTCCAGGCCGACCTGGTCGAGCTTGAGGCCGACCTCCTCGGAGATGACCGTGGCACCGGTGAGGGTGGCCATGTCCTGCAGCATCGCCTTGCGGCGGTCGCCGAAGCCGGGGGCCTTCACCGCGACGGCGTTGAAGGTGCCGCGGATCTTGTTGACCACCAGGGTCGACAGGGCCTCGCCCTCGACGTCCTCGGCGATGATCAGCAGCGGCTTGGAGGAGCCGGCCTGGATGACCTTCTCCAGCAGCGGCAGCAGGTCGGAGATGGAGCCGATCTTGCCCTGGTTGATGAGGATGTAGGGGTCCTCCAGGACGGCTTCCATGCGCTCCTGGTCCGTCACGAAGTACGGCGACAGGTAGCCCTTGTCGAAGGCCATGCCCTCGGTGAAGTCCAGCTCCAGACCGAAGGTGTTGGACTCCTCGACGGTGATGACACCGTCCTTGCCGACCTTGTCCATGGCCTCGGCGATGAGCTCGCCGACCTGCTGGTCCTGGGCGGACAGCGCGGCCACGGCGGCGATGTCGGACTTCTCGTCGATCGGGCGGGCCGTCGCGAGGAGGTCCTCGGAGACGGCGGCCACGGCCGCGTCGATGCCCTTCTTCAGCAGCGCCGGGGAGGCACCCGCGGCGACGTTGCGCAGGCCCTCGCGCACCAGCGCCTGGGCGAGCACGGTGGCGGTGGTGGTGCCGTCGCCCGCGATGTCGTTGGTCTTGGTCGCCACCTCCTTCACCAGCTGCGCACCGAGGTTCTCGTACGGGTCCTCGACCTCGACCTCACGGGCGATGGTGACGCCGTCGTTGGTGATGGTGGGAGCGCCGAACTTCTTGTCGATGACGACGTTGCGGCCCTTGGGGCCGATCGTCACCTTGACCGTGTCGGCCAGCTTGTTGACGCCGCGCTCGAGGGCGCGACGGGCGTCCTCGTCGAACTTCAGGATCTTCGCCATGACAGCGGGAGCCCTCTCGGATTTCAGGGGTGGAAAATGCGCTGCGCCCCGGGCGCCCGGCTTGTTAAAGGTCGCGGGGGCCAGGGGCGCAGCTCAAAGCAATGTGTGCGAGATGACTTACTTCTCGACGATCGCGAGCACGTCGCGAGCCGAGAGGACGAGGTACTCCTCGCCGTTGTACTTCACCTCGGTGCCGCCGTACTTGCTGTACAGCACGATGTCGCCGGTCTTGACGTCGAGCGGAAGACGCTCGCCGTTCTCGAAACGGCCCGGGCCCACGGCCAGGACGACGCCCTCCTGGGGCTTCTCCTTGGCGGTGTCCGGAATGACCAGGCCAGAGGCCGTGGTCTGCTCGGCGTCCAGCGGCTGGACCACGATGCGGTCCTCGAGCGGCTTGATGGCAACCTTGGAGCTGGCGGTCGTCACGATCCGACCTCCCCCTTCGGAGATCTCACGGGGTTAACTGTCTGAGGTGGCGACCAGGTCGATCCGTCGTCGCGGGTGCCGGACCTGCCCGTCGCTGTTGGCACTCTCCGGTGGGGAGTGCCAGGGCCGAGACTATGACCGGGATTAGCACTCGGTCAAGCGGAGTGCCAATGCCCGCGGCGCGTCGGCCGGGATTGCCGGCCTGAAGGGCCTCGTCCTCGAACGCCGGACGGGCCTGAATGCAGCGGACCGGCACCGGGGACGTCAGACGTAATCCTCGAGGCGGCCCACCGTCAGCCCCTGCTCCTGCACGCGGCGCAGCAGGCGCGCGGTGCGCTGGCGGAGGGTCAGGCCGGTGCCCTCGTCCGGGTCCACCGCGACGACGTCGCCGGGCCGGAGGCTCTCGCCGCCCCGCGGGTACGTCAGGTCGCCGGTGCCCGTCATGGACGCGTGCCACAGGACCAGGCCCGAGATGCCGCAGTCGGCGGCCGCCCGGCGGGTGGTGGTGTCGTAGGCGCCGTAGGGCGGGCGGAAGAGGCGGGGGCGGGTGCCGAGGCGGGCGCGGAGCCTGTCCTGCTGGCCGCAGATCTCGGCGCGCTGGCGGGCGTAGGGCAGGCCGCGCAGGGACGGGTGGTCCAGGGTGTGGTTCTCGATGCCCGCGCCGGCCGAGCGGAGCCGGGCGAAGTGGCCGTAGTCCGGTCCCACGACGCTGTCGGTGAGGAACACGCTGACGGGCAGGCGCAGTTCGCGGACCATGTCGACGAACCGCGGGTCCTTCTCGGCCCCGTCGTCGTAGGTCAGGAAGACGACCTTGTCGCGGGTGCGGACGCGGTGCACGACCGGGGGCAGGCCGCGGCCCGCCGCCCGGGCCGGTGAGGCGCGGGACGGCGTCGGGGCGGGCGCCAGCGGGGCCGCGAGGCCCCAGCGGTGGTACGCCCGCCCGGCCGGCTCGTGCGGCCGCACCCGCTGGGCCGCCTTCTCGCTCAGCCGCTCGATGGGGTCGACGGACTGGGCGCAGCCGGTGAGCAGGGCGAGGGCCAGCCCGCCGGCCGCCAGGACCCTCGGCCTCACAGGTAGTCCTCCAGGCGGGCCACCGCGTAGCCCTTGGCCGTGACCATGTTCAGGAAGCGGCGCATGTCGTCGACCATCGTTCCCTTCCACTCGTCGCGGCCGCGGAAGTGGGTGAGCACGATGTCGCCGGGGTGCAGGTCCTGGTCGTCCTCGCGGTACTCCCAGTGGTCGACGTAGACCTCCTCGTCCCAGATGGGCGCGTACTTGATGCCGCAGGACTTGGCGGCGCGCAGGGTGTCGCGGTTGTAGTTGCCGAACGGCGGGCGCAGGACGGTCGGCGCCCTGCCGAACTGCTTCCTCATGACGGCCTGCATGCCGCAGATCTCGTGCTTCTGCTCCTCGTAGGACAGCCCGGGCAGGTAGGGGTGGGTGAGGGTGTGGTTGTTCAGGGTGTGGCCCTCGGCCTGCATCCGGCGGAAGTACCCGTAGTCGTCCTTGATCTCCTTGTCGGTCAGGAACGCGGTGTACGGGATCTTCAGGTCACTCATCATGCGCAAGAAGTCCGGGTCCTTGTCGGACCCGTCGTCGATGGTCAGGAAGACGATCTTCTGCCGGGTGGGGATCGTCGTGAAGACGGGCGGGAGGTCCAGTTCCTCCTGGTCCCGCACCTCGAAGCCCTCGCGGGCGGTGATCCGCGGCTTGTGTTCGGGTGGCGGCGGGGCCGTGAGCGGGACCCTCGCCAGGCTCCAGTGCCGCGCCGCGGCGACGCGGGCGGCGTGGGCCGCGCGCAGCTTCGTGGCGTAGGAGTCCAGGGCGCGGGCGGGAGGCGCCTTGAGCGCCTGCGGTCCGGCGGCGGGGCGCGCGTCGCGGCCGCCGGGCGAGGCGCAGCCCGAGACGACGGCCGCGGCGGCGAGGGCGGCGAGGCCGCCGCGGACCCACATGTCACGGTGAGCCCGATTTTTTTCATTTTGTCCTACTGCTCGCATGGCGCCGGATCCTCGCAGGCCGAAGCGTCGAAACGGGCCCGACACCGCTGCTCGCGGCGGACCGTCCACCGACTGGCCCACAATGACCCGGTGAACGACCTCGCCCCTCTCCTCACCCCCGAAGGCCGTGCCCTCCTCGACGAGGTGCGCGGCACGGCCCCCGCCGACGAACTCGCCGTCGCCACCCGGCTGCGCCGTGCGCACCCCGCCGACCTGGTGTCGGCGGCGATCGGGCAGGCGCGGCTGCGGCAGCGGGCGGCGGCCAAGTTCGGCGCCGAGGACGCGGAGCGGATGTTCTTCACGCCGAACGGGGTGGAGCAGTCCACGCGGGCGAGCGTGGCCACGTATCGCGCGCAGCGGCTGCGGGCGCTGGGGGTGACGTCCGTCGCCGACCTGTGCTGCGGGATCGGCGGGGACGCGATCGCGCTCGCCCGGGCGGGCATCCGCGTTCTCGCCGTGGACCGGGACCCGGTGACCGCGGCCACGGCCCGGGCGAACGCCGAGGCGCTGGGGCTGGGCGAGCTGATCGAGGTGCGCGAGGACGATGTCACCCAGGTGAGTACGGACGGCTGGGACGCCGTGTTCGTGGACCCGGCCAGACGGGGCGGACGGGGGCGGATCTTCGACCCCGAGGCCTACTCGCCGCCGCTGTCGTGGGCCGTCGAGGCCGCCCGCAGGGCCCCGCACGCGGCGCTGAAGGTGGCGCCCGGCATCCCGCACGAGGCCGTGCCGGAGGACGCCGAGGCCGAGTGGATCTCGGACGGCGGGGACGTCAAGGAGGCGGTGCTGTGGTTCGGGACCCGGCCGGGCGCCGTGCGCGCCACGCTGCTGCCCGGACCGCGCACCCTGCTCGGCAGGGGGCTTCCAGACCCCCAAGTGCGCTCCGTCGGGCGGTACTTGTACGAGCCGGACGGCGCCGTCATCCGCGCCCACCTGGTCGCCGAGGTGGCCGAGGAGCTGAACGGCGGGCTGATCGACGCGACCATCGCCTACGTCACTTCGGACGAACGGCACGTGAGCCCGTACGCCTCCGGCTACGAGATCACCGACCAACTCCCCTTCAACGTGAAGAAGTTGAAGGCGCTGCTGCGGGAGCGGGAGGTCGGGGTGCTGACGGTGAAGAAGCGCGGCTCGGCCGTCGAGCCGGAGGAGCTGCGCCGCAAGGCCCTCCCGAAGGCGCAGGGTTCGAAGGCGGCCACCGTGTTCCTGACCCGGGTCGCGGGGGCACCGACCATGCTGATCGGCGCTCCCCTGTAGGACCGTTCGCGACGGGCCCTAGACGTCGAGGGACCGGAGCTTGCCGCGCAGCAGCTCCCGTTCGCGTTCGTTGCGGGCGAGTTCCGCGGCGCGGGCGAACTCCTCGCGGGCCTCGGCCGTGCGGCCGAGCCGGGCCAGCAGGTCGCCGCGCACGCTGGGCAGCAAGTGGTAGTCGCGCAGGGCGGGTTCGGCGGCGAGCGCGTCGGCGATCACGAGGCCCTCGGCGGGGCCCCGCGCCATCGACACGGCGACGGCGCGGTTGAGTTCGACGACCGGTGAGGGCGCGCGGACGGCGAGCAGGCCGTAGAGCGTCGCGATGCTCACCCAGTCGGTCTCCTCGTAGGTGTAGGCGTGCGCGTGGCAGGCGGCGATGGCGGCCTGGAGGGCGTACGGGCCCGGGGCGCCGGTGGCGGTGGCGTCGGCGTGGTGCAGGGCGGTGATGCCGCGGGCGACGAGCATGCGGTTCCAGCGGCGCCGGTTCTGGTCCTTCAGGAGCACGGGCTCGCCGTCGGGGCCGGTGCGGGCGGCCGTGCGGGACGCCTGGAACTCCAGGAGGGAGGCCAGCGCGTGCACTTCGGGCTCCTTGGGCATCAGGCCCGCCAGCACGCGGGCCAGCCGCAGCGCGTCCTCGCACAGGGCCGGGCGCACCCAGTCGTCGCCGGCCGTGGCGGCGTACCCCTCGTTGAAGATCAGGTAGATGACGTCGAGCACCGAGCCGAGCCGGGCCTCGCGCTCGGGGCCGTAGGGCACCTCGAAGGCGACGTTCCTGGTGGCGAGGGTCTTCTTCGCGCGGACGATGCGCTGGGCGACGGTCGGCTCGGGGACCAGGAAGGCGCGAGCGATCTCGGCCGTCGTCAGACCGCCGAGCAGGCGCAGGGTCAGCGCGATGCGGGCCTCGGCCGACAGGACCGGGTGACAGGCGGTGAAGACCAGGCGCAGCAGGTCGTCGTCGATGTCCTCGGGGTCGGCGGGCTCCTCGGGCGGGGCCGCCGTCTCCAGGCTGCGGCCGATCTCCGCGAGCTTGCGGGCGTAGTTCTCCCGGCGCCGGACCAGGTCGACGGCGCGGTGCCGCGCGGTGGACATGAGCCAGGCGCCCGGGTTGTCCGGCACGCCGTCCCGCGGCCACTGCTCCAGGGCGGCGACCAGGGCGTCCTGCGCGAGCTCCTCGGCGATGCCGACGTCGCGCACGATGCGTGCGACGCCGGCGATGATGCGGGGCGACTCGATGCGGAAGACCGTCTCGATGGCGTGGCGCGGGTCGGCGCCGGCGGAGGGCTGTGTGCTCACAGCCCTCCATTCGACACCGCTCCCGGCCCACGGCCAAGGAAAGACGTTCAGAGCCTGTTCACAGGCTCTCAGCCCTCCGCGATCTCCCGGACCTCGCACGTCACGGTCCAGAACTCCTCGTGCACCTTCAGGAACTTCTTGGTCCACTCCAGCGCCTCGGCCATGTCCTTGCACTGCATGATCGCGTAGCCGCCGACGACCTCCTTGGCCTCGGTGAACGGGCCGTCGGTGACGGAGATCCGCCCGCCCTCCCAGTGCACCTGGGTGCCCTGCGCGGACGGCGTCAGCCCTGCGGTGTCGAGCATGACCCCCGCCTTGGTGACCTCCTCGATCAGCTCGCCCATGCGCTGCATCAGCGCCGGGCTCGGGCCCTCGGCGGGGGCGGTGGACTCGTCGATCTTCACGAGCGACAGGTAACGCGGCATGACTGCCTCCTCGGTCGGCGCGGCCGGTCCCTCCCGGCCTCTCACCTGTGCGTCGATCGGGACCCCGCCGGATCGACACACTCACCGGATTTCTTCGAAGAATTTTCCGGCGGGTACGTCTGCGCAGGTCAGAGGCGTCCGCGGAGGGCTACTGGAGCGCGGCCCCGAAGCCCGCGCGCGCGTACGGCGCCCCGACCGACCGCCCGTCGAAGCGCAGCGCCGCGTCCGTCACGATGCCCTCCGGCCTGCCCCGCAGCTCCCAGACGCGGCCGTCGCCCTTGTCCTCGCCGGCCGCCGCGACCGCCAGGTCCGCGTACCCGTTGCCGTTGACGTCGAGGAGCCGTACGGCGCTGCCGAACCCGTCGCCGGCCTCCGAGGTGCCGACGATGCCGGCGGTGTCCTGGGTGAGGGTCTGGGCACCCTTGCCGGTCAGGCCGGCGCGGCCGCCGTGCAGCAGCGTGACGGCGCCCGCGCCGTCGGCGTGGCCGATCTCCTCGCCGCTCACCCCGACGGCCAGGTCGTCGACGCCGTCGCCGGTGACGTCCCCGGCGGAGAGGGCGGACCCGAAGCAGTCGTTCGGTTCGGCCGCGCGCGGCACGCCCGGGGTGTCCAGGCTGTACGACGTCCAGGTGGACCGTGGCCGCAGGCCGTTCGCGAAGCCCCGGGCGACCTCGATCCGCTGGTCGCCGCAGAGGCCGACCACGAGGTCGTCGTACCCGTCGTGGTCGAAGTCGCCCAGCGCGACGGCGTCGGCGTGGACCCCTTGGGGCACCGCCTCGGACCCGAGCGCCGTCAGGTGCGTGGTGGAGGCGAGGTAGAAGGCCGTGGAGAAGCCGCCGTCGCCGATGTGGACGTTGAGCGCGAGGTCGTCGCGGCCGTCGCCGTCACGTCGCCGCTCGCGCCGTCGACGACGTCGTAGCCCCCCACACCGTCCAGGCCGCCGGTGGCGGCCGGTTTCCCGGCCCGGGTGAACGGGCCGGACCAGACGGCCGCCGTGGTGCCCATGGGATCGTCGCCCGGCGACTCGGAGGTGCGGAAGGCGGCGAGGTCGAGGTGGCCGTCGCCGTCGTAGTCGCCCTGGACGGTACGGCTCGCGGGGATGGAGGTGGCCGCGCCGGACAGGCCCCGTCCGCCGCCCCACACGATCACCGCGTCGCCCTTGGTGCGCAGGCCGACGACCAGGTCCGCGTAGCCGTCCCCGTCCAGATCGCCCCGGGAGAGCTGCTTCCCGAAGCCCTCGTTCGCCGTCGGGCCGCCTGGAATCCCTTGCGTGGCACGGCTGATGACGGACCGCCGGCCGGTCGACAGGCCGTGCGGGCCGCCGTACAGCACGGTGACGTAGCCCGCCGCCTTCCTCCCGTCGACCGTGGCGCCGGGGGCGCCGACCACGAGGTCGCCGTAGCCGTCGCCGTCGAAGTCCTCACGGACGGGGGCGGACGGCGCCGCCTGGGCGCGGCCGAGGTCCTGGGGCGGAGCCACGCCGAGCGCGACCAGCCCCGCGACGACCGGGATCGTCCAGCGGGCGGGCAGGGGAACGGAGAACACCGGGTGACCTCCCTCGTGACGCCGACACCCTGGGAGACACGTGACCCGGTGCGGGAGTTGTACCGGCGCTCAGCGCAGCGACTTCCACAGCTCGCTCGCCGCCGGTTCCTTCGCCACCACGCGGTTGGGATCCGAGGGAGCCGGCACCACCGGCATCATCACGGTCTTCACGTCGGCGGCGGACAGGCCCTCCAGGCTCCGGCCGAGGTCGACGAGTTCCTTCAGCGAGTCGAGGCCGGTGTCGGTGGTCAGGCTGCTGGTCACCGCCTCGGCGACGGTGTAGAGCTTCGCCGGGTCGGTGAACAGGTCGGTCGAGGAGATCCGCTCCAGCAGGGCCTTGACCAGCTTCTGCTGCAGTCCTATGCGGCCCAGGTCGCTGCCGTCGCCTATGCCGTGCCGGGTGCGGGCGAGGGCCAGGGCCTGCGTGCCGTCGAGCCTGCGGGTGCCCGCCTTGATGTGCAGGTGGCTGTCGTCGTCGTCGATGTCCTGGTCGAGCGTCACGGTGACGCCGCCCAGCGCGTCCACCAGCCGGGCGAACCCGGAGAAGTCGATCTCGACGTAGTGGTCCATGCGTACGTCCGTGATCGACTCGACGGTCTTGACCGCGCACACCGCCCCGCCCACCGAGTACGCGCTGTTGAACATCGCACCGTACGCCACCGCCGTCGAGCCGCCGGACTTCAGCGGGCAGGACGGGCGTGTGACCAGGGTGTCGCGCGGGATGCTGACGACGGTGGCCTTCCGGCGGCCCGCGTCGATGTGCACCACCATCGCCGTGTCGGACCGGGCGCCGGAGCTGTCGCCCCCGCCGAGCGCCTTGTTCTCCTTGCCGCTGCGCGAGTCCGAGCCCAGGACCAGGATGTTCAGGGAGCCGGTCGGGAGCGGGGAGGCCGAGGCGGACGCGCCGGCGGACGGGGTCGTCACCGGCTTCGCCGGGCGGTCGTCGCCGAGTGCGTTGTTGATGTCGACGCTCTTGATGTTGCCGTTGAGGTGCCAGTACGCCCAGCCCGCCGCACCCGCGCCCAGCACCAGCAGGCCCGCCAGGGTGAGGCCGGCGGCCTTCAGCAATCTCGACCGCCGGCCCCTGGGTCTGCCCGCGTCGCCGTTCTCGTCGTGTCCCGTCACGGGCAGGAACGTAAGTCCGAATTATTAGGGGATTGTTAGGGACGGGAACGTGAGGCGGATTTCTTCGGAGAATTTCATGTTTCTCAGCCCGGCGTCACGGCCGGTGCCGGATTGCCGCCGCTCCAGGAGCCGTTGAAGCCGAACGTCACCGAACCGCCGTCCGCGACCGGGCCGTTGTAGGACGCGTTGGCGCAACTGACCGCCGAATCCCTCTGCGTGCACGTCGCGTTCCACGCCTGGGTGATCCGCTGCCCCGCACCGAAGGTCCAGCTCACCTCCAGGACGAGAGCGACGCCCCGGAACAGGCGATCGTGACCTGGCCGGTGAACCCGGTGTTCCACCGGCTCGTCACGCTGTACGCCGCCGCGCCGGCGCCGGTGGGCGGCGATCGCGGAGTACGCCGGTTTGGGCGCGTAGTTCTCGTCGTACGGGGTCGCCGCCCCGTAGCCCGGGAAGGTGCTCGGCACCCAGGAGTCGGCGTCGGTGAAGCCCCAGACGGTGACGCCGGCGCAACGGGCCACCGCCACACAGGCGTTGACCACCGACCTGTAGTCGGTGGCCTGCTGCGCGAGCTTCGTGGCGTCCGGCGGGAGCGCCATGCGGACGTCGAGCTCGGTGATCGCCACGTCCACGCCGAGGTCGGCGAAGCGCTGGATGTTCTGCTGCAGCGACGACGGCACCTGGCCGAGGATCAGATGCGCCTGCCCCCCCCGACCAGGTTGTAGAGGGCGGTGGACTTCGCGTTGACGCCCTCGACGTTGTAGTCGTTGATGCAGAGCTTGGCCGCCTGGTCGGCGGACGTGGGCCCAGGTCAGGGCGTTGGCGATGTAGTCGGCGCCGAGGCCGTCGTACCAGAGCGTCGAGCGGTAGGTGCCGTCCTCGTTGAACGGCTCGTTGACCACGTCCCAGGCGGCGATCTCGCCCTTGCAGCGGCCGACCTCGGTGCTGATGTGGTTCCGCAGCAGGCTGCCGAGCTGGGCGGGCGTCCAGGTCCCCGCTGGTCGGCCAGCTCGGGTTCTGGCTGTGCCGGACCAGGGTGTTGCCGGGGGTGAGCGAGTTGAACTGCGCCCCGGCGATGTCGCCGTACCTCCCGGTGAGCTTGGAGCCGGTCACCGCCGTGCCGACGGCCTTGCCCCGGGCGTCGGCCAGGTCGCGGAGGAAAGTGTCGGCGGCGTGTGCCACGGGCGCCGTGAACGGCAGCGCGGCGCCGGTGACAAGTGCCGCCAGGGATAAGCCCGTTCTCGGAGATCTCATCGCGGATGCCTCCGAAAGTTTCGGTTGGGCAACCGATTGGCGTCGGAGCAGTGTGGGGGCGTCCGTCACAGCCGTCGCCACAGCCCCACGGCCCTCGGCACGGTCCCGCTAGAGCGCCGGCGGCGCTCCCGTGCTGCTGCGCACCACCAGGCTCGTGGCCAGCTCCACCCGGGTCGCCACCGGCGGCTGGTCCTGCCGCCCCAGGTCGAGCACCAGCTTGGCGGCCGCCTCCGCCATCTCGGTCAGCGGCTGCCGCACGGTCGTCAGCGGCGGTCCCACCCAGCGGGCGACCGGCAGGTCGTCGAAGCCGACCACGCTCAGGTCCTCCGGGATGCGCAGGCCCAGCTCGCGCGCGGCCTCGTACAGGCCGAGCGCCATCAGGTCGTTGCCCGCGAAGATCGCCGTGGGGCGGTCCGGGCGGCGCAGCAGCTCCAGGCCCTGCCGGTAGCCCGCCTCGTGATGGAAGTCACCCGGGACGATCAGCGAGGGGTCGAAGGGCAGTCCGGCCGTCTCCAGGGCCGCCCGGTAGCCGTCCACCCGGGCGCGGCTGCACATCATCTGGGACGGTCCGCTCAGCGCGCCGATACGGGTGTGGCCGAGTTCGACCAGGTGCCGGGTCGCGGCGAGGCCGCCCTGCCAGTTGGTGGCGCCGATCGACGGCACATCGGCCCCGGGATCGCCGGCCGGGTCCATCACCACGAACGGGATCGACCGGCTGGTCAGCAGTGCGCGCTGGGAGTCGTCGAGGCCGGACAGCACGAGGACCACGCCGTGCGGACGGCGCGCGGCGACCTGGTCGGCCCAGGTCCGGCCGGGGGTGAGCCGCCCGGCGGACTCGGACAGGACCACGCTCAGGCCCGCGTCCCGGGCCACGTTCTCCACGCCTCTGATGACCTCCATCGCCCAGGCGCTCTCCAGCTCGTGGAAGACCAGGTCGATCAAGGGTGAACGGGAAGCCTCGGCACGCCGCCGCCGGTAGCCGTACGAACGCAGCAGCTCCTCGACGCGGGTGCGGGTCGAGGGTGCGACATCGGCGCGGCCGTTGAGGACCTTCGAAACAGTCGGGGCGGAAACTCCGGCCTCGCGAGCGATTTCGGCGAGCGTCGCCGTCTGCGTTTCTGTGGGCTTCCCAGACTTCATGCCCGGGATCGTAACGCTGCGAGACCCCTTGACGAAGCCACTCTTCCACCATACGTTCCCGGAACATTCGAAAAGCAACTCGAAACATTCGCTAGGAGCCACGGTCCATGGAGTCCACCACGTCCAACGGCGGGCGCACGTTCAGCAGACGCTGGGTGCTAGGCGCAGGTGCCACCACAGTTCTCACCGCCGGACTCTCGGCCTGCGGCTCCTCCGGAGGCACCGGCAGCGGGGGCGGTGGCACCATCACCGCCTTCGTGTACGGCGACGACGCCGTGAAGGTCCAGGTCAAGGCCGTCGACCGGTTCAACGCCTCGGCCGCCGCCAAGAAGGCCAAGGGCAAGGTCAAGATCGAGAAGGTGCCCGGCGCCGAGTACCCGGCCAAGCTGCGTACCGCGATGGGCTCGCCCAACGCCCCCGACGTGTTCTTCAACTGGGGCGGCGGCTCGATCAAGGCGTACAAGGACGCCGACCAGCTCGTCGACCTCACCGACACCATCACGTCGGACCCGGTCCTCAAGGACGGCTTCCTGCCCGCGGTCCTCGCGGCGGGCGGTCTCAACGGGCGCAACTACGGCATACCCATGCGCGGCATGCAGCCCGTGATCCTGTTCTACAACAAGTCCCTCTTCGCCGAGCACAAGCTCACCCCGCCCAAGACCTGGGACCAGCTCCTCGACATCAACGCCAAGCTCAAGAAGGCGAAGATCACCCCGTTCGCGCTCGGCGGCGCGGACATCTGGCCCGAGCTGATGTGGCTGGAGTACCTGGTCGACCGCATCGGCGGCCCCCAGGTCTTCGACCGCATCAAGAACGGCGACGCCTCCGGCTGGGGCGACCCGGCCGTCCTCAAGGCCGCCCAGACGGTCAAGCAGCTCATCGACGACGGCGCCTTCGGCAAGGGCTACAGCTCGGTCGCCTACACCAACGGCGGCGCCCCGGCCGTCTTCGCCAAGGGCAAGGCCGCGATGCACCTGATGGGCTCGTGGGAGTACTCCACGCAGCTCGGCAAGTTCCCCGACTTCGCCAAGAAGGACCTCGGCTGGTGCGCGTTCCCGTCCTTCGACGGCGGCGCCGGCGACATCCGCAACGTGGTCGGCAACCCGACCAACTACTGGACGGTCAACGCCCGTACGTCCAACAAGGACGCGGCACTGGCGTTCCTGCGCGACTGCGCCTCGGAGCAGTACGCCAAGGACCTGATCGCCAACGGTGACATCCCGGCCACGGCGAACGCCGAGAAGCTGCTCGACGCCTCGCCGAACCCGGAGTTCGCCAAGTTCCAGTACCGGATGGTGCAGCAGGCCCCGGCGTTCACGCTGAGCTGGGACCAGGCGGTCGACCCGAACGTGTCGACGCCGATGCTCACCGAGATCAACAAGCTGTTCGTCGGCAAGTCCTCACCGAGCCAGTTCGTGGCGGCTCTGAAAGGCCTGAAGTGAGCACCACCGCAGTGAAGGGCGGCTCGCGCTCCGGCGCGGGCCGCCCGCACGCCGCCTGGGCCCTGCCCGGCGTCCTGTTCTTCGCGCTCTTCGCCGTCACCCCCATGGCGCTGGCGTTCTACCTGTCCTTCACCAAGTGGAACGGCCTCGGCGACCCCCAGCCGGTCGGCCTCGCCAACTGGCAGAAGCTGCTGAGCGACGACCGGCTCACCCAGTCCCTCACGGTCACCGTCCTGCTGACCGTGGTGAGCTGGGCCTTCCAGACGGTCGTCTCCCTGCTGCTCGGCGTCTGGGCGGCGGGCAGGCAGAAGAACCGCGCGATCCTGTCGGCGATCTTCTTCGTGCCGTTCCTGCTGTCCTCGACGGCGATCTCACTGCTCTTCTACGCACTGCTGGACCCGAACTTCGGCATCGTCCACGGGGACACCCTTGGTTCGACCAACGGCGCCTTCCTGGCGATCGTGTTCGTCGGCGGCTGGCAGTTCATCCCCTTCCACACCCTGATCTACCAGGGCGGGGCGCGGCAGATCCCCGAGGTCCTGTACCAGGCCGCGGCCATCGACGGCGCGGGACGCCTGCGCCAGTTCTTCTCGATCACCCTGCCCCAGCTGCGCAACACCGCGGCCACGTCGAGCGTGCTGATGGTGGTCGGCTCCCTGACCTACTTCGAGACCGTCCTGATTCTGACCCAGGGCGGCCCCGGCACCGACACGGCGATCCTGCCGTACCTGATGTACGAGGCGGGCTTCAAGAGCTACGACTTCGGCTACGCCAGCGCCATCGCCTCCTCCCTGGTGGTGATCGCGACCGCGCTGTCCCTGCTGATGGTGAAGCTGTCCGGCTTCGGCGCGATGCGCAGCACCCGGGAAGGAATGTGACGCGATGTCACACGACACGTTGCCCCGTCCCGTGAAGACCGCCCGGCCGCCCGCCGGGCAACCCGCCGGCCGCCGCCGCACCCACTGGACCAGGCGTGCCAACCCCCTCGCCGGAATCAGCTCGGCGATCTGGCTCGTCGTCGTGATCGTCCCGATCTACGCGATGATCTCGGCCTCGCTCACCAAGCAGGACAAGGCGCTCGGCAGCAACGCCCTGAAGCCGCCGAGCGATCCGACCCTGGACAACTACAACACCGTCCTGCACAACGGATTCGGCCACTTCCTGTGGAACACGGTCGTCGTGGCCGCGGCGGTCGTGGCGATCGTCCTCGTCCTGTGCGTGCCGTTCGCCTATGTCGCCGTACGGACCCGGAACATCTGGTCGACCTCCGCGTTCCGGATGTTCCTGATGGGTGTGGCGATCCCGGCGCAGGCCGTCGTGGTCCCCCTCTACCTGATGATCGCCAAGCTGAACCTGTACGACAGCCTCCTCGCGATCATCCTGCCGACGGCCGCCTTCGCGATGCCGGTGTCGGTGCTGATCCTCACCAGCACCCTGCGGGACATCTCGGAGGAGATGTACGAGGCCATGGCCCTGGACGGCGCCTCCACCACCCGCATGCTGTTCCAGCTGGTCATCCCGATGACCAAGGGCGGCATCAGCACCGTGGTCATCTACGCGGCGCTGCAGGCCTGGAACGGCTTCCTCTTCCCGCTGATCTTCACCCAGTCCGACGGTCCGCGCGTGCTGACCCTCGGCCTGTTCAACTACGTGAGCCAGTTCGGCGTGAACATCCCCGCCCTGCTCGCCTCGGTCGTCCTCTCCGGCATCCCCATCTTCGCCGTGTACCTGGTGGCCCGCCGAGCCCTGGTGGGCGGCCTGATGGGTGTGGGTGGCAAGTGACAGCGAACCCGTCCGGGCAGCCCACCCCCCTCTCCCCCGACAGGAGTTCCATGACCATCGCGCCCTGGCGTGACCCCGCCCTGCCCGCCGCCTCCCGCGTCGACGACCTCCTCTCCCGGATGACCCTGCAGGAGAAGACCGCCCAGCTCTACGGCGTCTGGGTGGGCGCCGCCACGGACGGCGACGGAGTCGCCCCCCTGCAGTCGGAGATGACGGCCGACTACGACTGGGACGAGCTGATCACGCACGGCCTGGGCCAGCTCACCCGCTCCTTCGGCACCGCCCCCGTCGACCCGGGGGGGGGGGGGGAGGGGACGGGGGGAGGCCAAGAGCAGAATGTTGGGGGGGGGCATTTTTGTAGCCCGATCGTCGCCCACAAAGAGGGGCCTGTAGGGTTTACGGGCCGGGGGGGCA
>NZ_JBHVGU010000005.1:0-139390 GCF_042800575.1 Streptomyces sp. NPDC057616 | reverse complement strand
GACGACCCTATCACGCATGCCTTGTGCCACCCCCCCCGCTCCTTCTGCACTCCCCCCTGCAACCCGCCACTGGTCCCGCGGCCCCTGCCCCGCGCCCAGCGCCGTATCGTCGCGGCCGGCCGTTTCGGCATCCCGGCCGTCGCCCACGAGGAGTGCCTGGCCGGCTTCACGGCCTGGGGCGCCACCGCGTATCCGGTGCCGCTCGCCTGGGGCGCCTCCTTCGACCCGGCCCTCGTCGAGGACATGGCCCGCCGTATCGGGGCCGACCTCCGCTCCGCGGGCGTCCACCAGGGCCTCGCCCCGGTCCTGGACGTCGTACGCGATCCGCGCTGGGGCCGGGTCGAGGAGACCATCGGCGAGGACCCGTACCTGGTCGGCACGATCGGCGCGGCCTACGTCCGGGGGCTGGAGTCCGCCGGGATCGTCGCCACGCTCAAGCACTTCGCCGGGTACGCCTCCTCGGCGGGCGCCCGCAACCTCGCCCCCGTCCGGGCGGGCGTCCGCGAGCTCGCCGACGTGACGCTGCCGCCCTTCGAGATGGCCCTGCGCGAGGGCGGCCCCCGCTCGGTCATGGCCGCCTACAACGACACGGACGGCATCCCGGCCTCGGCGGACCCGGGCCTGCTGACCGAACTCCTGCGGGAGCAGTGGGGGTTCACCGGCACGGTCGTCGCCGACTACTTCGGCATCGGCTTCCTGCAGACCCTGCACCGGGTGGCGGGCTCCCCCGCCGAGGCCGCGCACGCGGCGCTCGCGGCCGGCATCGATGTCGAGCTGCCGACCCTCAAGTGCTACGGCACACCGCTGCTGGAGGCGGTGCGGGCGGGCACGGTGCCCGAGTCGCTGGTCGACCGCGCGGCCCGCCGGGTCCTGATCCAGAAGTGCGAACTGGGCCTGCTGGACGAGGACTGGGACCCCGAGCCGGCCTCCGCGATCGACCTCGACTCGGCCGCGAACCGGGCGCTGGCCCGCCGGCTGGCCGAGGAGTCGGTGGTGCTCCTGGACAACCCGGACGGGGCCCTGCCCCTCTCGCCCGACACGCGTATCGCGGTGGTCGGCCCGCGGGCGGCCGACGCGCTCGCGATGCTCGGCTGCTACTCCTTCCCGTCCCATGTGCTGCCGCACCACCCCGACGTGGAGATGGGGGTGGAGATCCCGACCGTCCTGGAGGCGCTGCGCACCGAACTCCCGGACGCCAAGGTGACGTTCGCGGAGGGCTGCGACACCTCGGACCCGGACACCTCGGGCTTCGAGGAGGCGGTGGCGCGGACCGCCGAGGCGGACGTGTGCGTGGCCGTCCTGGGCGACCGCGCGGGCCTGTTCGGGCGCGGCACCTCGGGCGAGGGCTGCGACGTGACGGACCTGCGGCTCCCCGGCGTGCAGGCCGAGCTGCTGGACGCCCTGGTCGCCACCGGCGTGCCCGTGGTCCTGGTCCTGCTGACCGGCCGCCCGTACGCGCTGGGCCGCTGGCAGGGCCGGCTGGCCGCCGTGGTGCAGGCGTTCTTCCCCGGCGAGGAGGGCGGTCCCGCGGTCGCCGGCGTGCTGTCCGGGCGGGTGAACCCCTCAGGCCGCCTGCCGGTGAGCGTCCCGCAGGACCCGGGTGGCCAGCCGTGGACGTACCTCCAGCCCCCGCTGGGCCTCGCGGGCGAGGTCAGCAACCTCGACCCGACCCCGCTGTACGCCTTCGGCCACGGCCGCTCGTACACCAGCTTCGCCTGGGAGTCGGAGCCGGCCGAGGCCGAGATCGGCACGGACGGCTCGTACGACGTGTCGGTCACCGTCCGCAACACCGGCGACCGCGCGGGCGCGGAGGTGGTGCAGCTGTACCTGCACGACCCGGTGGCCTCGGTGACGCGTCCGGACGTGCGCCTGATCGGCTACCGGCGGCTGGAACTGGACCCGGGCGAGGCGGCCGAGGTCACCTTCCGCTTCCACGCCGACCTGTCCGCCTTCACGGACCGTTCCGGCGCGCGGGTGGTCGAACCCGGCGCGCTGGAACTACGGTTGGCGGCATCCAGCGCCGACGTACGGCACACGGCACGCCTGCACCTCACGGGACCGGTGAGGGTCCTCGGCACCGACCGGCGACTGCGCTGCGAGACGGAGGTGTCGGCGGTGAGGTGACCCTCGCGCCGGAGCGACGGGGGTTGCGATGATCCGGTACGTGCACCACGAACTGATGGCCGCCGTCGCTCTGCTGACCTCCGCCGTGGCCGGTGTCGCGGTGGGGATCTCCGTCGAGGGCGGTACGTCGGTGCGGGCGGGGACGGTGGCGTGGGTGACCGCCGCCGCGCTCGCGTTCCTCGCGGCCTCGGTGCGGGTGCGCTCCTCCCGGCTCAAGTGGCTCGGAGATCTCAGGGAGTTCGAGGCCGCCGACCCGCTGCCGCGCGACGGCGCGGACCGGCCCGACCACACCCTCCGCAAGGCGCTGCGCTTCTCGCTGTTCCTGCTGCCGAGCGTGGCCATCGGCCTGCTGGGGCTGCCGTCGGTGCTGCTGGTCGCCCTGGCGCTGTCCCTGGACTGGGTCGCCAAGGCGGCGGTGGCCGTCCGCTGGGAGCGCCGGACCGGCCGGCGCCTGTGGCTGGGCCACGACCCGGCCGATCCGAACCGGCTGTCCTACTCCCCCGTCACTCCGCCCCCGTCGACTCGAACCGCCACCGATGCACCGTCCGGGTGACCAGGTCACCGCCGGGTTCGGGCAGTTCGGGCAGGTCGGCGTCGTAGGGCGCGTCCCACCAGGTGATGACGAGGACGCGGTCCTGCGGGGCGCGGAAGGTCTCCCGGCGCAGCGGCGCGGCGGGCAGCTCCTGCCCGCGCGCCCAGGCCAGCAGCTCCTCGCCGCGGCCCTCGGCCGCCCGCGCCTCCCACATCAACGCGACCGTCACGAGTAGAGGTTCTCCTTGCTGACCTCGTGCACGTGGTCGTGGTGGTGGCCGGGCACGTGCGGGTCGGTCACCGGCAGCGAGGAGTCCGCCGACAGGTCCCAGCTCGACGCCACCCGGTTGCGGGCGACCATCTCCGCGCCGAGCGCCGCCACCATCGCGCCGTTGTCGGTGCACAGCTTCGGGCGCGGCACCCTGAGCCGGATCCCGGCGGCCTCGCAGCGCTCCTGCGCGAGCGCCCGCAGCCGGGAGTTGGCGGCCACGCCGCCGCCGATCATCAGGTGGTCGACGCCCTCGTCCTTGCAGGCCCGTACGGCCTTGCGGGTCAGCACGTCGACGACCGCCTCCTGGAAGGACGCCGCCACGTCACGCACCGGCACCTCCTCGCCCGCCGCCCGCTTGGCCTCGATCCAGCGGGCCACGGACGTCTTCAGACCGGAGAAGGAGAAGTCGTACGCCGCATCGCGCGGGCCGGTCAGACCGCGCGGGAACGCGATCGACGCCGGGTCGCCCTCGCGCGCGTAGCGGTCGATGACCGGGCCGCCGGGGAAGCCGAGGTCCAGCACGCGCGCGATCTTGTCGAACGCCTCGCCGGCCGCGTCGTCGATGGTCGAGCCGAGCGGCCGCACGTCCGAGGTGATGTCGGTCGACAGCAGCAGGGAGCTGTGCCCGCCGGACACCAGCAGCGCCATCGTGGGCTCGGGCAGCGCCCCGTGCTCCAGCTGGTCCACACAGATGTGTGACGCCAGGTGGTTGACGCCGTAGAGGGGCTTGCCGAGGGCGTAGGCGTACGCCTTCGCCGCCGAGACGCCGACCAGCAGGGCGCCGGCGAGCCCCGGGCCCGCGGTGACCGCGATGCCGTCCAGGTCGCGGGCGCTGACTCCGGCGTCCTTCAGCGCGCGCTCGATCGTCGGCACCATCGCCTCGAGGTGGGCGCGGGAGGCGACCTCGGGGACGACACCGCCGAAGCGGGCGTGCTCGTCGACGCTGGACGCGACGGCGTCGGCCAGCAGCGTGGTACCGCGGACGATGCCGACGCCGGTCTCGTCGCAGGAGGTCTCGATGCCGAGGACGAGCGGCTCGTCGCGTTGGTCAGCCATTGATCTCGGTTCCTTGTACGGAGGTTGCAGGGTCGGTCAGTCGCATGACCAGGGCGTCCACGTTCCCGGGCTGGTAGTAGCCGCGCCGGAACCCGATGGCCTCGAAGCCGAAGCGCTCGTACAGCTTCTGGGCCCGGATGTTGTCGATCCGGCACTCCAGCATCACTTCGGCGCACTCGAAGGCGGTGGCGGCCTTCAGCAGCTCGGTCAGCAGCAGCCCGCCGAGCCCGGTGCCCCACTGGTCGCGGGCGACGGCGATGGTCTGGATGTCGGCGAGGTCGCCGGAGGAGGCGAGGCCCGCGTACCCGACCAGCCGGCCCTCGGCGTCCTCGGCGACGAGGTAGCGGCGGGTCGCCCCGGGCCCGCGCGCATGGGCCAGTTCGGACCAGAACATGCCCCGGGACCAGGCGTCCTCGGGGAAGAGGTCCTTCTCCAGCCCGAGCACGCGGTCGATGTCCCACCAGCGCATCTCGCGCAGCCGAGCGGTCACGGGTCCGGTCACTTGGGGGTGACCACCTTGTAGTTCTTGGGGACCTGGGCGTCCGGCCGGCGCAGGTACAGCGGCCGCGGCGCGGGCAGTTCCCCGCCCCGCTCCAGCCGCTCGGCGGCCAGGCTCGCCAGCGCCGCGGCGGAGACGTGCTCCGGCTCGTGCACCCTGGGAAAGGTGTCGGGGTACAGCAGCGCGCCCGCGCCGACGGCGGGCAGCCCGGCGACCTGGTCGGCGATGTCGGCGGGCCGGTCGACGGCCGGGTCGGTCAGGCGCGTACGCGAGTCGGCGTAGCGCGCCCAGTAGACCTCCTTGCGCCGGGCGTCGGTCGCCACCACGAACGGGCCTTCGTCGATGTCGGCCGCGTACGCCAGGCCGTCCAGCGTGCACACGCCGTGCACGGGGACGCCGAGCGCCAGCCCGAAGGTGTCCGCGGTCATCAGTCCGACGCGCAGGCCGGTGTAGGGGCCGGGACCGATGCCCACGACGATGCCGGTGACGGCGTCGAGCCTGCGGCCCGCCTCGGCGAGCACCCGGTCGACGGCCGGCAGCAGCAGCTCGCCGTGCCGGCGGGCGTCCACCTGGCTGGAGGAGGCGATGACGTCCGTGCCGTCGTGCAGGGCGACGGTCACGGCAGGGGTTGCGGTATCCAGAGCGAGCAAGAGCACGCAAACAGCCTACGGCTCCCGCGCCTCCGGTATCGCCGCCCCGGTCGGGCGGGTGAGGGCTGCTACGGTCGCCGCAAGTACGACGCACGACGTGATGGGTCAGGTGGGCGACGGTGCCAAGCAGCAGCTCCGGATTGGTGTTCGGGCTCACCGCGGCCGCCCTCGCGGCGGTCGGCTTCCTCGGCTACCAGGCGCAGGCGACCGTCCCCGCCGCGCTCGCCAAACCGCAGGCGAGCAGCTCACCGGCGGCCGTCGTCTCCAAGGCGCCCCGCGGCAAGGTGAGCCCCGGCGTCCCGCCGGCCGGTTCCGGCGTGGGCGAACGCGTCGTGTACTCCACGGGCGCCGACCGGGTCTGGCTGGTGGGGGCGCGCAACGAGGTCACGCGCAGCTACCCGGTCACCCCCGGCAGCGTCGACCCGGCGCCCGGCGTCTACCGGGTCACCTCCCGCTCGAACTCGATCGTCGGCACCGACGGCGTGCCCATCGAGCACGTGGTGCGCTTCGCCGACGTCGACGGCGTGGCCGTCGGCTTCAGCGCCGCGGTCGGCAAGACCTCCGAGGAGACCGATCCCGGCGTCCGCACGGGCGGCATCCGCGAGGGCCGTGAGGACGGCACGGCGATGTGGGAGTTCGCCACGATCGGCGCGCAGGTCGCCGTGATCCCCTAGGCGGCTTCCGGACGCCGGGCCGGCGGCGCGGCCAGTTCGGGGTCCGGCAGCCGTGGTGGAGTGGAGATCGTGGTCGCCGCGGCGCACGACGCCAGCAGGTCGCGCATGGAGACGCCGGCTGCGACGGCGTGGGGCTTGTGCTGCTGCTCGCTGCTCTCGGTGGCCGGCATGGACGCCTCCTGAGGACCGGGGGCGGGCGTAGTTAGGTAGACCTAACTACGAACTGGGTACCATGTGACCACGCACAAGACAATTAATGCAACAGCTTGCCGACGTCTTGTCGGAACGTTCACGGAAATGCGCGTCCGCCGACGGCTTTCCGGCGGAACGGACGGCTCGGGCGGCGGTTCGGGCGGGCCGGACGCCTCAGGCGGACAGGACGCTGAGGTCCGTCGCCGACCAGCGCGCGCCGAGCCCGGTCACCGTCACATGCCGGACCTCGTCCGTCGTGTCCCCGACGGCCCGGTGGATGACGAGGTTCAGCCGGTCCTCGGTCAGCCCCTCGACCTTGCCCTCGCCCCACTCCACGACGATCACCGAGTCGGTCAGCGAGACGTCGAGGTCGAGGTCCTCCATCTCGTCGAGCCCGCCGGACAGGCGGTAGGCGTCGGCGTGCACGAGCGGCGGTCCGTCGCCCAGCGACGGATGCACCCGGGCGATCACGAAGGTCGGCGAGGTCATCGCGCCCCGGACGCCGAGCCCCTCGCCGAGCCCGCGCGTGAGCGTCGTCTTGCCCGCACCGAGCTCGCCGTTGAGCATCACGAGGTCGCCGGCGCGCAGCAGTTTGGCCAGGCGCCGGCCGAGGTCGCGCATCTGCTCGGGGGAGGTGACGGTCAGCTCGGTCTCAACCGGGCTGTGCGGTGCTGCTGGTGCTTCCATAGCCACCCACGGTAGCCCCTGCCGGCACTGCACCCGCACGGGTGAGGAGGTCCGCCAGCCGGTCGGTGACCACTTCCGGGTGTTCCAGCATGACCAGATGCCCGGCGTCCGGCACCAGCACCAGTTCCGCGTCCGGCAGCAGGTCGGCGATGGCCTCGCTGTGCTCGCTCGGCGTGACCAGGTCGCCGATCCCGGCCAGCACCAGCACCGGCAGGCCCGCGAAGTGCCCGAGCGCCTCGGTCTTGTCGTGGTCGGTGAAGGCCGGGTAGAACTCGGCGACCACGTCGATCGGCGTGCTCTCGATCATCCGCTCGGCGAACCGCGCGACCGCCGGGTCGACGTCCCGCGAGGCGAACGAGTACCGCTTGATGACCCCGGTGAACAGGTCGGCGGTCGCCCGGCGCCCCTTCTCCACCAGCGCGGCCTGCGTGCCGAGCGCCTTCAGCACTCCGGGCAGCACCCGGCGCACCGCGTTGACGCCGGCGACGGGCAGCCCGAAGTTGACCTCGCCGAGTCGCCCGGACGACGTACCCACGAGTGCCACGGCGACCACCCGGTCGCGGACGAGCTCCGGGTACTGGTCGGCCAGCGCCATCACCGTCATGCCGCCCATGGAGTGCCCGACGAGCACGATCGGCCCCTCCGGCACGGCGGCGTCGATCACGGCCTTCAGATCGCGGCCCAGCTGGTCGATGCTGACCGGCACGCCGTCCTGCGCCTGCTGCACGCCCCGCTCGGAGCGGCCGTGGCTGCGCTGGTCCCAGTGCACGGTCCGTACGACGCCCCGCAGGGCCGCGCGCTGGAAGTGCCAGGAGTCCTGGTTGAGGCAGTAGCCGTGGCTGAAGACGACGGTGACGGGCGCGGGCGCCTTGCGCCCGAACAGCCGCCGGCGGCGCGGGCCGAGCGCGGGCACGGCGGCGGGGTCGACGTCGTCGACCTCGTAGTACAGCTCGGTGCCGTCGTCGGCCGTGGCCTTGCCGGGGGTGCCGCGCAGCGAGCCGTACGGTCCCGTCGAGTCGAGGGCCAGCCGGGCCTTCCTGCGCATGCCGCGGCCGACGGTGAGCCGCTCGATGGCGACACCGGCCGCGGCGCCCGCCGCGACCACGCCTATCGCCGCGCCGGCGATGCCGGTGGCCCTGCGCCAGTTGCCGGCCGCCCCCGTGGCGGAGGCGAGGGCCGTGACGGCCTCGGCACTGCTCTCGCTCACGTACCGCTCCTTCTCGCCTGACTGCTGTTGCCGGTTGGGTCGGATGGTGCAGATGGTGTTCGTGCGATCTCACTGCCGGTCGGTGCTGCCGGTCGGCCGGCGGGTGGTGCGGGACCTGCGGGTGCTGCGTCTGTCCGGACCGCGGGGGTCCCTGTGCGGGTTACCCGCTTTGTTCCTCGTTCACATAGACGCGGGGAACGCGCTTTCCGATCCGCGTCACGATTTCGTAGGCGATGGTGCCCGCCGCCTGGGCCCAGTCCTCGGCGGTGGGCTCGCCGCGGTCGCCGGGCCCGAACAGGACGGCTTCGGTGCCGGCCGCGGGCTCGTCCCCGCCGAGGTCGACGACGAACTGGTCCATGGCGACCCGCCCCGCGACGGTCCGCCACTTCCCCCCGACCAGCACCGGTCCCGAGCCGGAGGCGTGCCGCGGGATGCCGTCGGCGTATCCGACCGGCACGAGTCCGAGGGTGGTCTCACCGGGGGTGATGTAGTGATGCCCGTAACTGACGCCGTGACCCCCCGGAACGTGCTTCACCAGCGCGAGTGAGGCCGACAGTGTCATGACCGGCCGCAGCCCGAAGTCCGCCGAGGTGCCGACCTCGGGGCTCGGCGAGATGCCGTAGAGCGCGATCCCGGTGCGTACGAGGTCGAAGTGGGTCTCGGGAAGGGTGAGCGTGGCGGGCGAGTTGGCGATGTGCCGGACCTCGGGGCGCACCCCCTCGCCCTCGGCGTACGCCAGCATCTCGCGGAAGGTGGTGAGCTGGCGGGCGATGGAGGGATGGCCGGGTTCGTCGGCGCAGGCGAAGTGGGACCAGAGCCCGGTGACGCGGATCAGCCCCCCGGCCTCGGCCCGCAGGGCGGCCGCGACCAGCTCGGTCCAGTCCTCGCCCGGCTGGCAGCCGCCACGCCCCAGGCCGGTGTCGGCCTTGAGCTGCACGCGCGCGGGCACGCCGGCGCGGCGGGCGGCGTCCGTGACCTCCGCGAGGGCCCACATACCGCTCACCGACACGTCGAGGTCGGCCTCCACGGCCTCCTGCCAGGGTCCGCCCGGCGTCCACAGCCAGCACATGATGCGTCCGGACAGCCCGGCGGCCCGCAGCGCGAGGGCCTCCTCGGGCGTGGCGGTGCCCAGCCAGGTGGCCCCCGCCTCGACGGCCGCCCGCGCGCACGGCACGGCCCCGTGGCCGTACCCGTCGGACTTGACCACGGCCATGAGGGCGGCGCCGGGCGCCAGCGCGCGCAGGGCCCGCACGTTGGCGCGCAGCGCGCCCAGGTCGATCTCGGCGCGGGCGCGCAGGGGCGCGGTCGGGGCAGCGGCTGTCTCAGTCATGGCAGCCCCAGTGTCGCAGAGGGGTCGGACACCCTTGCGGTACCGGTCCCGTGAAACTGCCGTGAGCTGGGGCGACGCACCGTGTGAACCCGGTGCCCGCCCGTCCCGTCAGTCCCGTACGTCCCGCCAGGCCGCGGGGATCGCCGCCGCCACGTCGTGGGCGCCCGCCGGTGCGCCGTCGGCCGCGTAACGCCCCGCCAGGCCGTGCAGATACGCCGCCGCGCTTCCCGCGTCCCGCGCCGACAGCCCGGACGCCAGGAGCGATCCGGCCAGGCCCGACAGCACGTCCCCGCTGCCGGCCGTGGCCAGCCAGGGCGTGCCCGTGGCATTCACCCGTACGGCGCCGCCCCGCGCGTCGGCGACGAGGGTGGTCGAGCCCTTGAGGAGCACGGTCGCCCCGTACCGCGAGGCGAGTTCGCGCGCCCAGGTCAGGCGTGCCGCCTCGACGGTCTCCCGGGAGACGCCCAGCAGGGCGGCGGCCTCCCCGGCGTGAGGGGTCATCAGGGTGGGTGCTGTGCGCGCGCGTACGGCGTCGGCGTCGGCGAGCCGCAGGCCGTCCGCGTCGATGAGCACCGGCACGTCGGACGAGAGCACCTCGCCCACGGCGGACGCGTCGTCCCCGGCACCGGGCCCCACGACCCACGCCTGCACCCGCCCGGCGTGCTTCGGCCCCTGGTCCGACACGAGGGTCTCGGGGAACCGGGAGATCACCGCGTCCCCGGCGGGCCCGACGTACCGCACGGCGCCCGCCCCGCCCCGCAGGGCCCCGGACACGGCGAGCACGGCGGCACCGGGGTACCGGGCGGACCCGGCGGCGATGCCCACGACCCCGCGCCGGTACTTGTCGCTCTCCGCGGCGGGCAGCGGCAGCAGCCGGGCCACGTCGGCGTGCTGCAGCGCCTCCAGCTCGGGCTCCTCGGGCAGTTCGGGCCCGAGCCCGATGTCGACGAGCCGCACCGAACCGGCGTACTCCCGCGCGGGGTCGATCAGCAGCCCCGGCTTGTGCGTGCCGAACGTGACGGTGAGGTCGGCCCGTACGGCGCCGCCGCTCACCTCCCCGGTGTCGGCGTCGACTCCGCTCGGCAGGTCCACGGCGACCACGGCGGCACGGGACTCGGCGGCGCAGGCCGCCAACTGGGCGGCCCCGGGCCGCAGTCCGCCCTTGCCGCCGATCCCCACGATCCCGTCGACGACGAGATCGGCCCGCAGGATCGCCTCCTCCACGGCGCCGACACCCGCCGCGGCGGCGGCACCGGCGGAGCGGCCCGCGTCCCCGTCCGGGCCCTCTCCCGCGCCGACCACCCGCCCGCCGGCCCGCAGCAGCGCCGCGAGCCCCGCGGCGTGGGCCCGTTCGGGCGCGAGCAGCACGGCGGCGACCCCCGCTCCGCGCCGGGCGAGCCGGGCGCCGGCGTACAGGGCGTCGCCGCCGTTGTCGCCGCTGCCGACGAGCAGCACGACCCTGCTGCCGTACACCCGCCCGAGCAACTCGGCGCAGGCGGCGGCGAGCCCGGCGGCGGCGCGCTGCATCAGCGCCCCCTCGGGAAGCCGCGCCATCAGCGCACGTTCGGCCGTCCTTACCGTCTCCACGCTGTACGCAGTACGCATGCGGTCGAGTCTCCCCCGATCCCCGCCCCGGCCGCACCCCCGCCCGTCCCGCCGCCCGGGCCGATTGTCAGTGGCGGCTGCCATGATCGACGCATGGGAGTCTTGTACGGGTACTACGCCGCCGCCGACGACGAGCACGCCGCCCGCGCGGTGGTGCGCGAGGACGGGGAACCTCTCGGGACGGGGTTCGACGAGCTCGTGGTGAAGGGCATCGACCCGGTGGTCGACCTGCTGCCGGCCGAGACGCTGATAACGGGCCGGCCGGCGGACGAGGTGAAGGCCGACCCGCGGCACGGCTCGCTGATCGCCATGGTCGGAGAGGGCGAAGCCGTCAGCGTGTCGCTGACCGACGCGTTCCGTGACGCGCTCGCCGCCTTCGACAGGAGGCTGCTGGAGGACGTGGCCGTGGGATGGGTCGCCTCCGGCGACTTCGCCACCCCGCCCGACCCGTCCGACCTGGCCGGTTTCCTGCGCGGCCTCGCGGACCTCGCGGACCGTGCGACCGCCCGCGGCCACCGCCTGTACTGCTGGATCTGCCCGTAGCAGCAGCGGCCGCGGGCTCACCCCTCGGCGACCACCACGGCCGAGGCGACCCCGGCGTCGTGGCTGAGCGACACGTGCCAGGTCTTCACGCCGAGTTCGGCCGCCCGGGCCGCCACCGTGCCCTTCACCCGCAGCCGCGGCCGCCCGCTGTCCTCGACGAACACCTCGGCGTCCGTCCAGAGCAGTCCGGCCGGCGCCCCGAGGGCCTTGGCCAGCGCCTCCTTCGCGGCGAAGCGGGCGGCGAGCGAGGCGACACCCCGGCGCTCGCCGCTGGGCAGCAGCAACTCGTCCTCGACGAACAGCCGTTGCGCCATCCCGGGCGTCCGCTTCAGCGACGCCTCGAACCGCTCGATCTCCGCCACGTCGATCCCGACGCCGATGATGCTCATGGCGAGCACCTTACGAGCTGATCACCACGGGGCAACCTCACTCCACCGTGACCGACTTGGCCAGATTCCGCGGCTGGTCCACCTCGTTGCCCCGGGCCGTCGCCAGTTCGCAGGCGAAGACCTGGAGGGGCACCGTCGCCACGAGCGGCTGGAGCAGGGTCGGGGTGAGCGGGGTCCGGATCAGGTGGTCGGCGTAGGGCACGACCGCCTCGTCGCCCTCCTCCGCGATGACGATGGTGCGCGCTCCGCGGGCCCGGATCTCCTGGATGTTGGAGACGATCTTGTCGTGGAGCACGGACCGCCCCCGGGGCGAGGGCACCACGACCACGACCGGCATGTCCTCCTCGATCAGCGCGATCGGCCCGTGCTTCAACTCCCCCGCCGCGAAGCCCTCGGCGTGCATGTACGCCAGCTCCTTCAGCTTCAGCGCACCCTCCAGGGCGACGGGGTAGCCGACGTGCCGCCCGAGGAAGAGCACCGTGTTCTTCGCCGCCAGGGACCGCGCCAGCTCCCGGACCGGCTCCATGGTCTCCAGCACCCGTTCGACCGCACCCGAGATCTGCGACAGGTCACGGATGACGGCGCCGATCTCGTCGCCCCACTTGGTGCCGCGCACCTGCCCGAGGTACAGCGCGACCAGGTAGCAGGCGACCAGCTGGGTGAGGAACGCCTTGGTCGAGGCGACGGCTACCTCCGGCCCGGCGTGCGTGTAGAGGACGGCGTCCGACTCGCGCGGGATCGTCGAGCCGTTCGTGTTGCAGATCGCCAGCACGTGGGAACCCTGCTCACGCGCGTGCCGCACCGCCATCAGCGTGTCCATGGTCTCGCCGGACTGCGAGATGGCGATCACCAGCGACCGGGGGCCCAGGATCGGGTCCCGGTAGCGGAACTCGCTCGCCAGCTCCACCTCGCACGGAATCCGCGTCCAGTGCTCGATGGCGTACTTGGCGATCATCCCGGCGTGGAAGGCCGTACCGCACGCGACCACGACGACCTTGTCGACCTCCCGCAGCACCCCGGCGGGGATGCGCACCTCGTCCAGCCGCAGCGAGCCGCCCTCGTCGATGCGCCCCAGCAGGGTGTCGGCGACCGCCTTGGGCTGCTCGGCGATCTCCTTGAGCATGAAGTAGTCGTAGCCGCCCTTCTCGGCGGCCGAGGCGTCCCAGTCGACGTGGTACGGCCGGGCGTCCGCGGGCCGGCCGTCGAAGCCGGTCACCGTCACCCTGTCCCGCCGCAGCTCGACGACCTGGTCCTGCCCCAGTTCGAGGGCCGAGCGCGTGTGGGCGATGAACGCCGCGACGTCCGAGGCGAGGAACGCCTCGCCCTCCCCGATCCCCACCACGAGCGGCGAGTTCCGCCGCGCGCCCACCACCACGTCCGGCTCGTCCGCGTGCACGGCGACCAGCGTGAACGCCCCGTCCAGCCGCCGGCACACCAGCCGCATCGCCTCCGCGAGGTCGGCCGTCGCGGAGAACTCCTCCGCGAGCAGATGCGCCACGACCTCGGTGTCGGTCTCGGAGGCCAGGTCGTGCCCGCGCTCGGCCAGCTCGGCCCGCAGCGCCGCGAAGTTCTCGATGATCCCGTTGTGCACGACGGCGACGCGCCCCGCGTTGTCGAGATGGGGATGCGCGTTCGCGTCCGTGGGCCCGCCGTGCGTGGCCCAGCGCGTGTGCCCGATCCCCGTGCCCCCGGTCGGCAGCGGCCGCTCCTGCAGCTCCTTCTCCAGGTTGACGAGCTTTCCGGCCCGCTTCGCGGCCGCCAGCCCGCCGTCCGCGAGCACCGAGACGCCCGCCGAGTCGTATCCCCGGTACTCCAGCCGCTTCAGCCCGGCCATGACGACCTCGAGCGCAGCCTGCGGCCCCACGTATCCCACGATTCCGCACATGCGCCGCAGCCTACGGTCCGCCGGCCGCCGAAAAGAGGCGCTGCGTGCCCGAAATCGGAAATTCCCACCGTCGTACGACAGCGTCCGGCCAACGTGACACAGCCCACCCGCCGAGCCGTTCAAACTCCGTTAACAATGGAATGTGATCTCTCCGGTCTCCCCGATGCCCCGGAGCGCCCACCGGTCCAGGCCGGAGGCGACTCCCTACGTCGACCTCACCCGAGCCGAGTGGAGCGCGCTGCGCGAGAAGACGCCGCTGCCGCTCACCGCCGAGGAGGTCGAGAAGCTGCGCGGCCTCGGCGACGTGATCGACCTCGACGAGGTGCGGGACATCTACCTCCCGCTGTCCCGGCTGCTCAACCTGTACGTCGGCGCCACGGACGGCCTGCGGGGCGCCCTGAACACCTTCCTCGGCGAGCAGGGCTCCCAGTCCGGCACCCCCTTCGTCATAGGGGTCGCCGGTTCGGTGGCCGTGGGCAAGTCCACCGTCGCCCGCCTCCTGCGCGCCCTGCTCTCCCGCTGGCCCGAGCACCCGCGCGTGGAGCTGGTGACCACGGACGGCTTCCTGCTGCCCACCAAGGAGCTCCAGGCCCGCGGCCTGATGTCGCGCAAGGGCTTCCCCGAGTCCTACGACCGCCGCGCCCTCACCCGCTTCGTCGCCGACATCAAGGCCGGCAAGGACGAGGTGACGGCCCCCGTCTACTCACACCTGATCTACGACATCGTCCCGGACCGCAAGCTCTCGGTCCGCCGCCCCGACATCCTCATCGTCGAGGGCCTGAACGTCCTGCAGCCCGCGCTCCCCGGCAAGGACGGCCGCACCCGCGTCGGCCTCGCCGACTACTTCGACTTCAGCGTCTACGTCGACGCCCGCACCGAGGACATCGAGCGCTGGTACCTCAACCGCTTCCGCAAGCTGCGCGAGACGGCCTTCCAGAACCCGTCCTCGTACTTCCGCAAGTACACGCAGGTCTCCGAGGACGAGGCACTCGACTACGCCCGCACGATGTGGCGCACCATCAACAAGCCCAACCTGGTGGAGAACATCGCGCCCACCCGCGGCCGGGCCACCCTGGTCCTGCGCAAGGGCCCGGACCACAAGGTGCAGCGGCTCAGCCTGCGCAAACTGTGACCGCTAGCCTGCCCCCATGCTGCATCTGCGCCTGATCACGCCGTCCGGCACGACCGACGACGTGGTCCGCCTGCTCGAGCGGACCGTCGGCACCGCGCATCTGGTCGTGCTGCCCGGTGCCGCCCGCGACCCCGCGGGCGACCTCGTGCTGTGCGACGTCGCGCGCGAGGCCGGCGACGAACTCATCGGCGAGCTGCGGGCGTTGGGCCTGCGCGAAGAGGGCTCGATCGCCGTCGACAACATCGATCTGAGCCTGTCCCTGCGGGCCGACAGGGCCGAGAAGGACGCCCCCGGCGAGGGCGCGGACGCGGTGCTGTGGGAGGGGCTGACGGAAGCGACGCACGAGGAGTCGACCCTGTCGGTCACCTACGTCGCCTTCATCACGCTGGCCACGATGATCGCGGCCTGCGGTGTCGTGCTCGACAACGCGATCCTGATCGTCGGCGCGATGGCCGTGGGCCCGGAGTTCGGCCCGCTGGTGGGCATCAGCACGTCCGTGGTGCAGCGTCATCCGCGGCTCGCGCTGCGCTCCTTGATCGCGCTGCTGGTGGGCTTCGCCGTGGCGATGCTGGTGACGGTCGGCTTCACCCTGTTCATGGACGGCGTCGGGCTCTTCCACGAGTCCGATCTCGAAGGCACGCGCCCCAACACGGCGTTCGTGTACGCGCCCGACGCCTTCTCGTTCATCGTGGCCGTCCTGGCCGGCATCGCGGGCACGCTCTCGCTGACCTCCGCCAAGTCGGGCGCTCTGGTGGGGGTCGCCATCTCGGTGACGACCGTTCCGGCCGCCGCCAACGCCGCCGTGGCCCTCGCCTACGGCGACACCTCCCAGACGATCGGCTCGACGAACCAGCTCCTGCTGAACCTGCTGGGCATCGTCCTCGCGGGAGTCGGCACGCTCCTCGCCCAGAAGTTCTTCTGGAAACGCCAGCGCCAGGCGTCCTAGGGACGCGGAGAACTGCGCTACAGGCCACGAACCCGCCGCCCGCGAGGCGCAGTTCACCCCACCCCGAACCCGGCCCGCCGAACTAGCCGAGCGCGGACTTCACCACGTCGGCGAGCCGTCCCGCGACCGACCGCGCCTGATCGATGTCCGCCGCCTCGACCATGACCCGCACCAGCGGCTCGGTGCCCGAAGGCCGCAGCAACACCCGCCCGGTGGAGCCGAGTTCACGCTCCGCCTCGGTCACCGCCGTGGCCAGCTCGGCGGAGGTCTTCACCCGCGACCTGTCCACGTCCGGCACATTGATCAGCACCTGCGGCAGCCGCTCCATGACCCCCGCCAGATCCCGCAGCGTACGGCCGGTCTCGGCGACCCGCGCCGCCAGCAGCAGCCCGGTCAGCGTGCCGTCACCGGTGGTCGCGTGGTCGAGGATGATCACGTGCCCGGACTGCTCGCCGCCGAGCGCGTACCCGTGCTCCTTCATCTCCTCCAGCACGTACCGGTCGCCGACCGCCGTCTGGATCAGGTGGAGCCCCTCGCGCTCCAGCGCGAGCTTGAAACCCAGGTTGGACATGACCGTCGCGACCACCGTGTCCGAGCGCAGCGCGGAACGCTCCCGCATGGCCAGCGCCAGGACGGCCAGGATCTGGTCGCCGTCGATCTCCGCGCCGGTGTGGTCCACGGCCAGGCACCGGTCCGCGTCACCGTCGTGCGCGATGCCGAGGTGGGCGCCGTGCTCGACGACGGCGGCCTTCAGCTTGTCCAGATGGGTCGAGCCGCAGCCGTCGTTGATGTTGAGCCCGTCCGGCTCGGCACCGATCGTGATCACCTCGGCGCCGGCCCGCGAGAACGCCTCCGGCGAGACCCGCGCGGCCGCGCCGTGCGCCTCGTCGAGGACGATCTTCAGCCCGTCGAGACGGTTCGGCAGCACGCCGATGAGGTGGGCGACGTACTGGTCGAAGCCCTCGTCGTACGAGCGCACCCGCCCCACGCCCGAACCCGTGGGCCGCTGCCAGGGCTCGCCGTGACGGTGCGACTCGTACACCGACTCGATCCGGTCCTCGAGCTCGTCGGCGAGCTTGTGGCCGCCGCGGGCGAAGAACTTGATGCCGTTGTCGGGCATGGCGTTGTGGCTCGCGGAGAGCATCACGCCGAGGTCCGCGCCGAGCGCACCGGTGAGGTACGCCACAGCGGGCGTCGGCAGCACGCCCACCCGCAGGACGTCCACGCCGGCACTGGCCAGGCCCGCGACCACGGCGGCCTCCAGGAACTCCCCGGACGCGCGCGGATCCCGTCCGACGACCGCCGTCGGCCGGTGGCCCTCGAAGGTGCCCGCCTCGGCGAGTACGTGCGCCGCGGCCACGGAGAGGCCGAGCGCCATCTCCGCCGTCAGGTCCGCATTGGCGACGCCGCGCACGCCGTCCGTGCCGAAGAGTCGTCCCACTGTGGTGTCCTCCGAATTGCTGAAGAGAGTGCGGCTCACTCCCAAGTACATCCCCTGAGACTGTCCGGGGACGGTAGGGGTTGTGTAAACGAACCGCCCCGGCGGCACAATCCGTGCGGCCGGGGCGATTGTTGCGAAGACAGCGGACGCGATTAGCGCTTGCTGTACTGCGGGGCCTTGCGGGCCTTCTTGAGACCGGCCTTCTTGCGCTCGACCGCACGGTCGTCGCGCTTGAGGAAGCCGGCCTTCTTGAGCGGGCCGCGGTTGTTGTCGACGTCGGCCTCGTTCAGCGCACGGGCGACACCGAGACGGAGCGCACCGGCCTGACCCGAGACGCCGCCACCCGCGATGCGGGCGATGACGTCGTAACGGCCCTCGAGCTCGAGCACCTTGAAGGGCTCGTTGACTTCCTGCTGGTGCACCTTGTTGGGGAAGTAGTCCTCAAGGGTGCGACCGTTGATCTTCCACTTGCCGGTGCCCGGGACGATCCGGACGCGGGCGATGGCGTTCTTGCGACGGCCCAGGCCGGCGGCCGGCTGCGGGTCGCCGAAGCGGGACGCCATGGACTCCGACGTGTACTCGCCCTCGACGGGCACGTCGGACTCGGTGGTGTAGCTCTCGATGTCGACGATCTCTTCGCCCTCGACGGGCGTCTCGACGGTGGTCTCGGCCACGATGCTCCTCAGATTCTCTTCAGTCTTAGGGGGTGGCCGGACTTACTGCGCGACCTGGGTGATCTCGAACGGCACCGGCTGCTGGGCAGCGTGCGGGTGCTGGTCGCCCGAGTAGACCTTCAGCTTGGTGAGCATCTGACGGCCCAGGGAGTTCTTGGGGAGCATGCCCTTGACGGCCTTCTCGATGGCCTTCTCGGGGTTCTTGTCGAGCAGCTCGTCGTAACGGACGGAGCGCAGACCACCCGGGTAGCCGGAGTGGCGGTACGCCATCTTCTGGGTCCGCTTGTTGCCGGACAGGTGCACCTTGTCGGCGTTGATGATGATGACGAAGTCACCGGTGTCGACGTGAGGGGCGTAGATCGGCTTGTGCTTGCCCCGCAGGAGGGACGCGGCGGTGGTGGCGAGACGACCCAGGACAACGTCCTGAGCGTCGATGACATGCCACTGGCGCGTCACATCGCCGGGCTTGGGGCTGTACGTACGCACGGTTCGTAGCCTTCGCTTCGAGTGAATGGTCCTGAACAGGTCACCGAAACGATCACGACAGCCTGGACCGCACGGCGGCGACGCATACCGCGTAGTGGGGTCGCTGGTCATCGGCCCGGTGGACCGGTGTAAGGGCCCGTCCCGTGAGAATGAGCAAGCCAATACACAACGAAGAAGCAGGATACCGGTGTGCACCCGGAAGGGTCAAAACGAGCCCGGCCGAACCGGTCGGCACGCCCGTCCGGCCGCAATGTACGCCAGTGCCGGAAAGGTCCCCGGGCAGCCCGCCGGAGGCACACCGGCACCTCTCGCCCCCCGTCTAAGATGCGCCCCATGAGCTATGGGCAGCAGGGGGGACCCCCGTCCCAGTGGGACCCCTGGAAACCAAACTCCCAGCAGCCGTGGAACAGCGGCGGGGACAGCCAGACTCCGGACTGGGCGGCGCTCGCGCAGGCGTCGGAGACGCGCAACAAGAGGCGCCGGCTGCTGTTCATCGGCGGCGGCGTGGTCGCCACCGTGGCGATAGGCACCGCCGTCGCCATGGCCGTGGTGTCGGCGAACGGCAGCGACAAGGCGTCCGGCAACCCGAGCAACGTGCCGGCCAGCGGCTCCATCCCGAGCAGCAGCGCGACGGCCCCGTCGTTCGCGCCGACCAGCGCGCCGCCCCCGCTGGATCCGAAGGAGTTCATCTCCAGCAAGGCCAAGGACACGGCGCCGCTCAGCGCGGAGACCCTCTTCCCGGGCACGCAGCTGACCATGGGCTCGACCGTGTACAAGAAGGGCGCGACGGCCGACACCAAGAACTGCGCCTCGGCCGCCGGGGGAAGCCTCCCGAAGGTCCTGACGGCCGACAAGTGCACGCGCCTGCTGCGGGTGACCTACACCAAGGGCGGCGTCGCGGTGACCGTCGGCGTGGCCGTCTTCGACAGCGAGGCGCAGGCCACCAAGGCCAAGGGCCAGGCCGACAACAAGAGCCTCGTGCAGGCGCTCGCCGGCAAGGGCGTCAAGCCCTTCTGCAACTCCGCGACCTGCCGCACGACGACCAACTCCTACGGCCGCTACGCCTACTTCACCACCACCGGCTTCACCAGCGGCAAGGACGTCACCAAGACGGACACCCAGGCGTTCAAGGCCGGCGACGACCTGGCCGAGTTCACCTTCCGCCAGATCCGCAGGCGTGGCGAGGCCCAGGCCTCGGCCGCGGCGGCCGGCTAGCGGATCAGCAGCACCCGGCACCCGGCAGCGACCGCTTGTTGCGCGCCTCCTTGCTGCGCGCGGCGAGCAGCGCGTCCGCCGGGTAGCCGACCTCCTCCAGCGTCAGCCCGTGCGGCCGTACGACATGGACGGCCGAATCCCGTACGCCGGCGGCGAGCACCTTGCCCGGCCAGTCCGGCGTGCGGTGCCCGTCCCCCACGAACAGCAGCGCGCCGATCAGCGAGCGCACCATGTTGTGGCAGAAGGCGTCGGCCCGCACGGTCGCGGTGATGATCCCGTCGTCCCCGCGCACCAGGCTCAGCCGCTGCAGGGTGCGGATGGTGGTCGCGCCCTCCCGCTTCTTGCAGTAGGCGGCGAAGTCGTGCTCCCCCAGCAGCCGTTCGGCGGCCTCGTTCATGGCGTCGACGTCGAGCGGCCAGTCGTGCCACAGGACGTGGCCGCGCAGCAGCGGATCGACCCCGCCGGGGTTGTCGGTGACCCGGTAGGCGTACCGCCGCCAGACCGCCGAGAACCGGGCGTTGAAACCGCTGGGCGCCTCCCGCAGGGCCCACACCCGTACGTCCCGGGACAGCCGTCCGGCGAGCCGCTTCAGCAGCTTCTCGTGATGCTCACGCCACACCGCCTCCGGCAGGTCCACGTGCGCGACCTGTCCCCGCGCGTGCACCCCGGCGTCGGTCCGGCCGGCGACCGTCAGCTCGTAGGTGTCCCGCGACCGGGTCACCGTCCGCAGGGCGTCCTCGATCTCCCCCTGCACGGTCCGGCGCCCGCCGGCCTGCTTGGCCCATCCCGAGAACTCGCTCCCGTCGTAGGCGAGATCGAGACGGACACGGACGTAACCGGGCTGCACTTCGTCACTCACCCGTAGATCCTCTCAGCGCTGCGTCCTGGTCGGAACGTGGAACGGGCCCGCCCCGGAGGGCGGACCCGTTCACTGCACGGCAGAACGCTCAGGCGTCCTTGGACTCCTCGGCGGCGTCCTCGACGACCTCGTCGGACGTGGCCTCGACGGCCTCGTCCTTCTTCAGGGCGTCTTCCTTGACCGCACGCTTGGTGGCGGCCTCGGCCTCGCCGGTGGCCTGCTGCGCGACCGTCAGCGCCTCGACCAGCTCGATGACAGCCATGGGCGCGTTGTCGCCACGGCGGTTACCGATCTTGGTGATGCGGGTGTAGCCACCCGGACGGTTCTCGTAGCGCGGGCCGATCTCGGTGAAGAGCGTGTGGACGACGCTCTTGTCCGTGATGACCTGCAGCACCTGGCGGCGGTTGTGAAGGTCGCCCTTCTTCGCCTTGGTGACCAGACGCTCGGCGTACGGGCGCAGGCGGCGGGCCTTCGCCTCGGTGGTGGTGATACGACCGTGCTCGAAGAGCGCCTTCGCGAGGTTCGCGAGGAGCAGCTTCTCGTGCGCGGCGCTGCCGCCCAGACGGGCACCCTTGGTGGGCTTCGGCATTTCTTTCTCCTGTGTGTCTGCCCCGGCCGTACCAGGTACCGGGGTCAGTATCCGAGCGGGCGGTTGCCCGTCGGAGATCCGGGGCCCACCGACGCGGACCCCGGAAGCGGAAAACTCAGTACTGCTCGGTCTCGACGAAACCGGCGTCCGCGTCGTCGTCGGCGCCGAAGGCGTCGGCGGCGGCGGTCGGGTCGAATCCGGGCGGGCTGTCCTTGAGGGCCAGGCCCATGCCGGCCAGCTTCGCCTTGACCTCGTCGATCGACTTCGCACCGAAGTTACGGATGTCGAGCAGGTCGGCCTCGGAGCGGGCGACGAGCTCACCCACGGAGTGGATGCCCTCACGCTTGAGGCAGTTGTACGACCGAACGGTGAGCTCGAGCTCCTCGATCGGCAGCGCCAGGTCGGCGGCCAGGGCGGCGTCCGTGGGGGACGGACCCATGTCGATGCCCTCGGCGTCGATGTTCAGCTCGCGCGCGAGACCGAACAGCTCGACCAGGGTCTTACCGGCCGACGCCATGGCGTCACGGGGACGCATGGCCTGCTTGGTCTCGACGTCGACGATCAGCTTGTCGAAGTCGGTGCGCTGCTCGACACGGGTCGCCTCGACCTTGTACGTGACCTTCAGCACGGGGCTGTAGATGGAGTCGACCGGGATCCGGCCGATCTCCTGGCCCACCTGCTTGTTCTGCACGGCGGAGACGTAACCGCGGCCGCGCTCGACCGTCAGCTCCATCTCCAGCTTGCCCTTGCCGTTGAGCGTGGCCAGGACCAGATCGGGGTTGTGCACCTCGACACCGGCCGGGGGCGCGATGTCGGCGGCGGTGACCAGACCCGGACCCTGCTTGCGCAGGTACATCACGACCGGCTCGTCGTGCTCCGAGGAGACGACCAGCTGCTTGATGTTCAGGATCAGGTCGGTGACGTCCTCCTTGACGCCCGGCACGGTGGTGAACTCGTGCAGGACACCGTCGATACGGATGGACGTGACCGCCGCACCCGGAATCGAGGAGAGGAGCGTGCGGCGGAGCGAGTTGCCGAGGGTGTAGCCGAAGCCCGGCTCCAGCGGCTCGATCACGAACCGGGAGCGGAACTCGTCGACGACCTCTTCGGTCAACGAGGGACGCTGAGCGATCAGCATGAAGTGAGTCCTTCAGTTCAGGGGCACCCACTATTTGATGCCCTGAGGTACTACAAGGGTACGGGCGGTACGACCCTTACAGAGCCGTACCGCCCGAGACCGAACCTGCGCGAAGCAGCCGTGCGTCAGACGCGGCGGCGCTTCGGCGGGCGGCAGCCGTTGTGCGGGGTCGGGGTGACGTCCTGGATGGAGCCGACCTCGAGGCCCGTGGCCTGCAGGGAGCGGATGGCGGTCTCACGACCGGAACCCGGGCCCTTGACGAACACGTCGACCTTGCGCATGCCGTGCTCCTGGGCGCGGCGGGCGGCCGACTCGGCGGCCATCTGCGCGGCGAACGGCGTGGACTTCCGGGAGCCCTTGAAGCCGACGTGGCCGGCGGAGGCCCAGGAGATCACGTTGCCGGACGGGTCCGTGATGGAGACGATCGTGTTGTTGAACGTGCTCTTGATGTGCGCGTGGCCGTGAGCGACGTTCTTCTTTTCCTTGCGGCGCACCTTCTTGGCAGCGCCCTGACGACCCTTGGGGGGCATCTACAAACTCCTACGGGGAGGTGGTCGGTCCTACAGCGAAGACCGCTGATGAAGCGTTGTCCGCCGAGGACTACTTCTTGCCCGGCTTCTTCTTGCCGGCGATGGCGCGACGCGGGCCCTTGCGGGTGCGGGCGTTCGTGCTGGTGCGCTGACCGCGGACGGGCAGACCGCGACGGTGACGGAGACCCTGGTAGCAGCCGATCTCGACCTTGCGGCGGATGTCGGCCTGGATCTCGCGACGGAGGTCACCCTCGGTCTTGATGTTGTTGTCCACGTACTCGCGGATCGCGACGAGCTGCTCTTCGCTCAGGTCACGAACACGGGTGTTCGGGTCGATGCCCGTCTCCGCCAGCGTCTGCTGCGAAAGGGTCCGGCCGATGCCGAACACGTAGGTGAGGGCGACCTCCACGCGCTTTTCGCGCGGGATGTCAACACCGGAAACGCGTGCCACTTCAATGGCTCCTGGTGATCTTCGGAGGTCTTCCGCAGAACCGGTTCCCGGCCGCCGTACGAGGTACGAACCGGGTCCCCGGCCTCCGAACCGGGGGTGTCAGGCACCTTCGGCGCCCGGGTCCTGCGTATGAACATATTCAGCTCGCGTCGCGCGAATCTCTGCGATGTCGATGCAGAGGGATAGGTCGTGCGTCAGCCCTGGCGCTGCTTGTGGCGCGGGTTGTCGCAGATGACCATGACCCGACCGTGACGGCGGATCACCCTGCACTTGTCGCAGATCTTCTTGACGCTCGGCTTGACCTTCATGGGATTGAGGTTCTCCGGGTCAGTGCCACCACCCCGCGGGAGCGGGATGCGGGCAAGATCTACTTGTAGCGGTAGACGATCCGGCCACGCGTCAGGTCGTACGGAGACAACTCCACCACGACCCGGTCGTCAGGGAGGATGCGGATGTAGTGCATACGCATCTTGCCGCTGATGTGTGCCAGGACCTGGTGGCCGTTCTGGAGCTCGACCTTGAACATGGCGTTCGGAAGAGACTCGACGACAGTGCCCTCGATCTCGATGGCACCTTGCTTCTTGGCCACGCTTCGCCCTTCGAATCGACTACCTTGATCGACTCTCGATGCTTTCCCTTACGGGCGCATGCGGACATGCGGGTGCACGAGAGCCGACGAGTCAGTCTACGTCAGCGCACCCGGAAAGACGAATCGAGCAAGTCTGCCCCAGCGCGGAGATCTTTAAGCCCTCGCCCCGTGCGGCGGCTGCGGGCAGTAGCACACGGCGAAAACCCCGCCACGGGCCGTAGGCGCCACGTCGGCGGACCCGGAGCGCCAGTGCTCGCGGCTCAGGCCAGCGGGTCCGGAGCGGCGGTGATTCCGTGTTCCGCCAGCTTGGCCTTGCCGCCGTCCGGGGACGTGAGGACCAAGGGGCCCTCCTCCGTCAGCGCGACCGAGTGCTCCCAGTGGGAGGACCAGGTGCCGTCCGTGGTGATGACCGTCCAGTCGTCCGAGAGGACCTCGGTCTTCGGGGTGCCGAGGGAGACCATCGGCTCGATCGCCAGGCAGAAGCCGGGGACCAGCTTGGGGCCCTTGCCGCGGCGGCGGTCGACGTAGTTCAGCAGGTGCGGGTCCATGTGCATCTCGGTGCCGATGCCGTGGCCGCCGTAGTCCTCGATGATCCCGTACTTGCCGCCGCCCGGCTTCGGCTGGCGGCGGATGTAGGTCTCGATGGCCCGGGAGACGTCGACGAGCCGGTTGCCCTGCTTCATCGCCGCGATGCCCGCCCACATCGACTCCTCGGTGACCCGGGAGAGCTCGATCAGTTCGGGGGCGTGGCCGGAGCCGACGAAGGCGGTGTACGCCGCGTCGCCGTGCCAGCCGTCGATGATCGCGCCGCAGTCGATCGAGATGACGTCGCCGTCCTTCAGGACGACGTCGTCGGACGGGATGCCGTGGACGACGACCTCGTTGACGGAGGTGCAGATCGTCGCGGGGAAACCGCCGTAACCGAGGAAGTTGGGCTTGGCGTTGTGCTCGGCGAGGACCTTGCGCGCGACCTGGTCCAGGTCCTTCGTGGAGGCGCCGGGCACCGCCGCCTCACGGGTCGCCGCGTGAATGGCGGCGACGACCAGCCCCGCCTCACGCATCTTGGCGATCTGCTCGGGGCTCTTGATCTGCACCATGGGGTCCTGCGCTCTCCGTCACTTCGGCTACCGGTTACCAACACAACACTACGGCCGTGGCGCCCCTTCGGGTGCCACGGCCGTAACAGGCGGACGACTACTTGCCGTCGTCCTCGCGCTTGAGTGCTTCCAGCGCCCGCTGCGTGACCTCGTCCACCGGACCCAGGGACGAGATCGTGACGACCAGGCCCTGCGTCTTGTAGTAGTCGATGATCGGCTCGGTCTGCGTGTGGTAGACCTCGAGCCGCTTGCGGACGGTCTCCTCGGAGTCGTCGTCGCGCTGGTAGAGCTCCCCGCCGCAGACGTCGCAGACGCCGTCCTTCTTCGCGGGGCTGTACGTCACGTGGAACACGTGCGCCGAGTCGTTGCGGCAGATGCGCCGGCCGGCGATCCGCTTGACGACCTCCTCCTCGGGGACCTCGAGGTCGAGCACGGCGTCCAGCTTGATGCCCTCGGTCTTGAGCAGCTCGTCGAGCGCCTCGGCCTGCGAGACGTTGCGCGGGAAACCGTCGAGCAGGAAGCCGTTCTCCGCGTCCGGCTGCTCCATGCGGTCCTTGGCCATCGCGATGGTGACCTCGTCGGGGACGAGGTTGCCGGCGTCCATGTAGGACTTCGCGAGCTTCCCGAGCTCCGTCTGCCGGCTGATGTTCGCTCGGAACAGATCGCCCGTGGAGATGTGCGGGATCGAGAGCTTCCCTGCAAGGCGCGTGGCCTGGGTGCCCTTCCCAGCACCCGGCGGCCCGACGAGGACGATTCGCATCAGCGGAGGAACCCTTCGTAATTGCGCTGCTGGAGCTGGCTCTCGATCTGCTTCACCGTCTCAAGACCCACACCCACGATGATCAGGATGCTCGTCCCGCCGAAGGGGAAGTTACCGGATGCCCCGAACCCGACCAACGCCATCGTTGGTACGAGAGCGATCAGCCCCAAATACAGCGAACCCGGCCAGGTGATCCGGTTGAGTACGTAGCTGAGGTACTCAGCGGTCGGTCGGCCAGCCCGGATGCCCGGGATGAAGCCACCATACTTCTTCATGTTGTCGGCGACTTCTTCGGGGTTGAAGGAGATCGCCACATAGAAGAACGCGAAGAAAACGATCAGCAAGAAGTAGCTGACCAGGTAAATCGGGTGGTCGCCCTTGGTCAGGTTCTGCTCGACCCAGGTCTTCCAGCCCGCCTTGCTCCCGGAGAACTGAGCGACCAGAGCCGGGATGTAGAGCAGTGACGACGCGAAGATGACGGGAATCACACCCGCCTGGTTGACCTTCAGCGGGATGTAGGTCGACGTGCCGCCGTAGGAACGGCGGCCGATCATGCGCTTCGCGTACTGCACCGGAATGCGCCGCTGCGCCTGCTCGACGAAGACCACCAGACCGACCATGACCAGGCCGACGAGGATGACGGTGCCGAACTCGATCCAGCCGCCGGCCAGGGTGCCCTGCTTCTTGATGGCCCACAGCGCGGACGGGAAGGTGGCGGCGATCGAGATGAACATCAGGATCGACATGCCGTTGCCGATACCGCGGTCGGTGATCAGCTCGCCGAGCCACATGACGACGGCCGTACCGGCGGTCATGCAGACGACCATGGTGATGGTGGTGAAGATCGCCTGGTCCGGGACGATGCTGGAAGCGACCGTGCAGCCGGAGAAGAGGGCGCCGCTGCGGGCGGTGGCCACCAGGCCGGTGCCCTGCAGGATGGCGAGCGCCACCGTGAGGTATCGGGTGTACTGCGTGATCTTCGCCGTACCGGCCGAGCCCTCCTTCTTGAGGGCTTCCAGACGCGGGATCACCACGGTCAGCAGCTGGAGAATGATGCTCGCCGTGATGTACGGCATGATGCCGAGCGCGAAGACCGTGATCTGCAGCAGCGCGCCGCCGCTGAACATGTTGACCAGACCGAACAGGCCCTGGTTGCCGGACGCCTGATCGACACAGCTCTGGACGGCCTGGTAGTTGACGCCGGGGATCGGGATGTGGGTACCGACCCGGTACACCACGATGATGCCGAGCGTGAAGAGCAGCTTCTTGCGCAGGTCGGGCGTCCTGAACGCCCGGGCGAACGCGGTGAGCACGGTGCCTCCTGCGACCCCCGCGCAACTGCGTCAAGGGTGACGGTCTTGAGGTTCGACGGATACAAAGAAGAACAGTGCTGGCTACCTTACCGGCGGCACAGCTTCCCGTGGAACGACCAACCGGGGATACCCCTTGGTGGGATATCCCCGGTCGGGATCGTTCAGGTCATCGAGTGGTCGCCTGAGTGACTCAGACGAGCTCGGTGACGGTACCGCCGGCGGCGGTGATCTTCTCCTTGGCGGAGCCGGAGACGGCGTCGACCGTCACCTGCAGCGCCACGGAGATCTCGCCCTGGCCGAGGACCTTGACGAGCGCGTTCTTGCGAACGGCGCCCTTGGCCACCAGACCCTCGACGGTGACCTCGCCACCCTCGGGGTAGAGCGCGGCCAGCTTGTCGAGGTTCACGACCTGGTACTCGGTCTTGAACGGGTTCTTGAAGCCCTTCAGCTTCGGGAGACGCATGTGGAGGGGCATCTGCCCACCCTCGAAGCGCTCCGGAACCTGGTAGCGGGCCTTCGTGCCCTTGGTACCACGACCGGCCGTCTTACCCTTCGACGCCTCACCACGACCGACACGGGTCTTGGCGGTCTTGGCGCCCGGGGCGGGACGGAGGTTGTGGATCTTGAGCGGGTTGTTCTCCGCCATGATCAGTCGACCTCCTCGACCGTCACGAGGTGGCGGACGGTGTGCACCATGCCGCGGAACTCGGGGCGGTCCTCCTTGACGACCACGTCACCCAGGCGCTTGAGGCCCAGGGAACGCAGGGTGTCACGGTGGTTCTGCTTGCTGCCGATGTACGACTTCGTCTGCGTGATCTTGAGCTGCGCCATGATTACGCACCCGCTCCCGCACGCGCACGCAGCAGAGCCGCGGGGGCAACGTCCTCGAGCGGCAGGCCACGGCGGGCCGCGACCTCCTCGGGACGCTGCAGGCCCTTCAGGGCCGCCACGGTCGCGTGCACGATGTTGATCGCGTTGTCGGAGCCGAGCGACTTCGACAGGATGTCGTGGATGCCGGCGCACTCGAGCACGGCGCGCACCGGACCACCGGCGATAACACCGGTACCGGGGGACGCGGGCTTGAGCAGCACGACGCCGGCAGCCTTCTCACCCTGGATCGGGTGCGGGATGGTGCCCTGGATACGCGGGACCTTGAAGAAGTGCTTCTTGGCCTCCTCAACGCCCTTGGCGATGGCGGCCGGCACCTCCTTGGCCTTGCCGTAACCGACACCCACGGTGCCGTCACCGTCGCCCACCACGACCAGCGCGGTGAAGCTGAAGCGACGACCACCCTTCACAACCTTGGCGACGCGGTTGATCGCGACGACGCGCTCAACGTACGCGGTCTTCTCGGCGGCAGCAGCGCCGCCGTCACGGCCCTTCCGGTCCCGCCGCTCGCCGCCACCGGCACCGCTTCCGCGGCGCTGGGGTCCAGCCATTGGATTACCTCTCTCTTTCCGCTAGCTACAAGCGGCTCAGAACTTGAGCCCGGCCTCGCGGGCGGCGTCCGCCAGGGCGGCGATGCGCCCGGCGTACTGGTTGCCACCACGGTCGAACACGACGGCCTCGACACCGGCGGCCTTGGCACGCTCGGCGACCAGGGCGCCGACCTGCTTGGCCTGCGCGGACTTGTCGCCCTCGCCACCGCGGATCGACGTGTCCAGCGTGGACGCCGAAGCCAGGGTGTGGCCCTTCAGGTCGTCGATCACCTGCGCCACGATGTGGCGGTTGGAGCGGGTCACGACCAGACGGGGACGCTCCGCCGTACCGGAAAGGTTCTTGCGGATCCGGATGTGACGGCGCTTGATCGCGGCGCGCTTGTAGGCGTCGCCCTTGAGGATCTTCTGCCCGTATGCCATGGCTTACTTACCCGCCTTTCCGACCTTGCGGCGGATGACTTCGCCCTCGTACTTGACGCCCTTGGCCTTGTACGGGTCGGGCTTGCGCAGCTTGCGGATGTTGGCCGCAACCTCGCCGACCTTCTGCTTGTCGATGCCCTCGACCGAGAACCGGGTGGGGGCCTCCACCTTGAAGGTGATGCCCTCGGGGGCCTCGACGGTGATCGGGTGGCTGTAGCCGAGAGCGAACTCGAGGTTCGAACCCTTGGCCGTCACGCGGTAACCGACACCGCTGATCTCGAGCTTCTTCACGTAACCCTGGGTCACGCCGGTGATCATGTTCGCCACCAGCGTGCGGGACAGGCCGTGCAGGGCCTTGTTCTGACGCTCGTCGTTGGGGCGGGTGACGTTCAGGACGCCGTCCTCACCCTTGGCGATGTCGATCGGCGCCACGACGGTGTGGGTCAGCGTGCCCTTGGGGCCCTTGACCGAGACCGTACGGCCGTCGATGGTGACGTCCACGCCGGCGGGAACCGTGATGGGGAGCTTGCCAATACGCGACATAGCTGTTTCCTCCGTTCCCTTCCGCTACCAGACGTAGGCGAGGACTTCCCCACCCACGCCCTTCTTGCCGGCCTGCTTGTCGGTGAGGAGCCCGTGCGACGTGGAGATGATCGCCACGCCGAGGCCGCCGAGCACCTTCGGCAGGTTGGTGGACTTCGCGTACACCCGGAGACCGGGCTTGGAGATCCGCTTGATGCCCGCGATGGAGCGCTCACGGTTCGGGCCGAACTTCAGCTCGAGGACGAGGTTCTTGCCGACCTCGGCGTCCTCGACACGCCAGCCCGTGATGAAGCCCTCCTGCTGGAGGATCTCCGCGATGTGCGACTTGATCTTCGATGCCGGCATCGTCACGGAGTCGTGGTATGCCGAGTTCGCGTTCCGCAGACGCGTAAGCATGTCTGCGATCGGATCAGTCATGGTCATGAATTGGCCTTCGGCCTCTCTCGCCGGGGTTTCCTGATGCGCCATCCCTCTCCCCGATCCGAGACGGGACGGGTGCGGCGCGGTGGACCTACGGCGTAGTAAGTCGTACGGGCGACCGTCAGGCGCCCAACCCTCCAAGCCTAAGCCATGGAAGGGAGGGCGCCTGACACGCCCATTGCTTACCGAGAGCCCTTGGAATCCCTAAAAGGGGGATTACCAGGAGCTCTTGGTCACGCCCGGCAGCTCGCCACGGTGAGCCATCTCACGAAGGCACACGCGGCACAGGCCGAACTTGCGGTACACGGAGTGGGGACGGCCGCAGCGCTGGCAGCGCGTGTAGCCACGCACGCCGAACTTGGGCTTGCGAGCAGCCTTCGCGATCAGAGCCTTCTTCGCCATCTCGCTCACGCCTCCTTGAAGGGGAAGCCGAGGTGACGAAGGAGCGCACGGCCCTCAGCGTCGTTGGTCGCCGTGGTCACCACGGTGATGTCCATACCCCGGACGCGGTCGATCTTGTCCTGGTCGATCTCGTGGAACATGACCTGCTCCGTGAGACCGAAGGTGTAGTTGCCACGGCCGTCGAACTGCTTGGGGGACAGACCACGGAAGTCGCGGATGCGCGGGAGCGCGAGCGACAGGGTGCGGTCCAGGAACTCCCACATGCGGTCGCCACGGAGCGTGACGTGGGCACCGATCGGCTGGCCCTCACGCAGCTTGAACTGCGCGATGGACTTGCGGGCCTTGGTGACGGCCGGCTTCTGACCGGTGATGGTGGTCAGGTCGCGGATCGCGCCCTCGATCAGCTTCGAGTCACGGGCGGCGTCGCCGACACCCATGTTGACCACGATCTTGACGAGGCCGGGGATCTGCATGACGTTCTCGTACTTGAACTCGTCACGCAGCTTGCCCGCGATCTCCTCGCGGTACTTCGTCTTGAGACGCGGAGTGGTGGTGGTAGCCATCAGATGTCCTCACCCGTCCGCTTGGCAACGCGGATCTTGTTGCCCTCGTCGTCGAAGCGGTAACCGACGCGCGTGACGACCTTGTTGCCGTCCTTCTCCACGACCAGCTGAACGTTGGACACGTGGATCGGGGCCTCGGTGGTCACGATGCCGCCGGCCTGCGAACCGCTGGCGGTCGGGCCGGCCTTGGTGTGCTTCTTGACCCGGTTGACACCCTCGACCAGGACGCGCTCGTCGCGCGGGTAAGCGGCAATGACCTTGCCCTGCTTGCCCTTGTCCTTGCCGGTGATGACCTGGACCAGGTCGCCCTTCTTGATCTTCATGCTTACAGCACCTCCGGCGCGAGCGAGATGATCTTCATGAACTTCTTCTCGCGCAGCTCCCGGCCGACCGGGCCGAAGATGCGGGTGCCACGAGGGTCGCCGTCGTTCTTCAGAATGACGGCGGCGTTCTCGTCGAAGCGGATGTACGAGCCGTCCGGACGGCGGCGCTCCTTGACGGTGCGAACGATGACCGCCTTGACGACGTCACCCTTCTTCACGTTGCCACCGGGGATCGCGTCCTTGACGGTGGCGACGATGACGTCACCGATGCCCGCGTAGCGGCGACCGGAGCCACCGAGCACACGGATGCAAAGGATCTCCTTCGCACCAGTGTTGTCGGCGACACGAAGTCGCGACTCCTGCTGGATCACGTCTATCTCCTGTTTGTCTGCCGGTTCCCCGGGGGCCGTTCGGCGAACGGCCCCCGGAGCCTGGCGGAACTGTCCTGCGAGGGATGCCCCGCAGGAGAATTACTTGGCCTTCTCGAGGATCTCCACGACGCGCCACCGCTTCGTGGCGGACAGCGGCCGGGTCTCCGCGAGGAGGACACGGTCGCCGACACCCGCGGCGTTCTGCTCGTCGTGCGCCTTGAGCTTGTTCGTACGGCGGATGACCTTGCCGTACAGCGCGTGCTTGACGCGGTCCTCGACGGCGACGACGACGGTCTTGTCCATCTTGTCGCTGACGACCAGACCCTCACGGGTCTTGCGGAAGCCGCGCGCGGCCTTCGTCTCTTCAGTCACGTTGCTCTCGCTCATCAGGCGCTCTCCACCGTCTCGATGCCCAGCTCGCGCTCACGCATCAGGGTGTAGATCCGCGCGATGTCCTTGCGGACGGCCTTGAGCCGACCGTGGTTCTCGAGCTGACCCGTCGCCGCCTGGAAGCGGAGGTTGAACAGCTCTTCCTTGGCCTCGCGGAGCTTCGCCAGAAGCTCCTCGTTGCCCAGCTCGCGCAGCTCGGACGCCTTGGTACCGGCCGACATCACGCTTCACCTGCCTCGCGCTTGACGATCCGGCACTTCATCGGCAGCTTGTGGGCCGCACGGGTCAGCGCCTCACGGGCGATCTTCTCGTTGGGGTACGACAGCTCGAACATCACGCGTCCGGGCTTGACGTTGGCGATCCACCACTCCGGCGAACCCTTACCGGAACCCATGCGGGTCTCGGCAGGCTTCTTGGTGAGGGGACGGTCCGGGTAGATGTTGATCCAGACCTTGCCACCACGCTTGATGTGACGCGTCATGGCGATACGAGCGGCCTCGATCTGACGGTTCGTCACGTACGCCGGGGTGAGCGCCTGGATGCCGTACTCGCCGAACGCAACCGTCGTGCCACCCTTGGCAGCGCCGCTGCGTCCCGGGTGGTGCTGCTTGCGGTGCTTGACCCTACGGGGGATCAGCATGTCGGTCAGGCCTCCGTTCCGGTGCTCTCAGCCGGAGCGGACGCGGGAGCCTCGGCCTTGGGGGCCTCGGCGCCGGCAGCCTGCTGCGGCTTGCGACCGCGCCGCTCGCCACCACGGCCACCACGGGCCGGGCGGTCGGCACCACCACGGGCCGGGCGGTTACCCGCACGGGCCGCAGCGTTCTCGGCGCGGACCTCGGCGATGTTCTTGACGTCGCCCTTGTAGATCCAGACCTTCACGCCGATGCGGCCGAAGGTCGTCTTGGCCTCGAAGAAGCCGTAGTCCACGTTCGCGCGGAGCGTGTGCAGGGGCACGCGGCCCTCGCGGTAGAACTCCGAGCGGGACATCTCGGCGCCACCGAGGCGGCCGCCGCACTGGATCTTGATGCCCTTGGCGCCGGCCTTCATCGCCGACTGCATGCTCTTACGCATGGCGCGGCGGAAGGAGACGCGGGAGGAGAGCTGCTCGGCAACGGCCTGAGCAACCAGCTGAGCGTCCGTCTCGGGGTTCTTGACCTCGAGGATGTTCAGCTGGACCTGCTTGCCCGTGAGCTTCTCGAGGTCACCGCGGATGCGGTCGGCCTCGGCGCCACGGCGGCCGATGACGATGCCCGGACGAGCGGTGTGGATGTCCACACGCACGCGGTCACGGGTACGCTCGATCTCCACCTTCGAGATACCGGCGCGCTCCATGCCGGACGTCATCATCCGACGGATGGCGACGTCTTCCTTGACGTAGTCCTTGTACAGCTTGTCGGCGTACCAACGCGACTTGAAGTCGGTCGTGACACCGAGCCGGAACCCGTGCGGGTTTACCTTCTGGCCCATTACCGGGTTCCTTCCTTGCTGCTGACGACCACGGTGATGTGGCTGGTCCGCTTGCGGATCCGGTAGGCACGGCCCTGGGCGCGCGGCCGGAACCGCTTCAGGGTCGGGCCCTCGTCGACGTACGCCTCGGAGATGAAGAGGCTGTCGGCGTCGGTGTGGTCGTAGTTGTGCGCGGCGTTGGCAATGGCGCTGTCCAGCACCTTGCCGACGGGCACGGAGGCTGCCTGCGGAGCGAATCGCAGAACAGCCTGAGCCTCCGTGGCGTCCATGCCACGGATAAGGTCCACCACGCGGCGGGCCTTCATGGGCGTAACGCGGATGTACCGCGCCTGGGCCCTGGCTTCCATGGTTGTCCCTCTCAGTTACTTACGTGTCTGAATGCGATCCGCTGCTAGCGGCGCTTCGACTTCCGGTCGTCCTTGACGTGACCCCGGAAGGTGCGCGTCGGCGAGAACTCGCCGAGCTTGTGGCCGACCATCGACTCGGTGACGAACACCGGGATGTGGGTCTTGCCGTTGTGCACCGCGATCGTGTGGCCGAGCATGGCCGGGACGATCATCGAGCGACGGGACCAGGTCTTGATGACGTTCTTGGTGCCGGCTTCGTTCTGGACTTCCACCTTCTTGATCAGGTGGTCGTCGACGAAGGGCCCCTTCTTGAGACTGCGCGGCATCTAAACCCGCTCCTAGCGCTTCTTGTTCGTCTTGCGGCGGCGGACGATGTACTTGTTCGACGCCTTCTTGGGCGAACGAGTACGACCTTCCTTCTGGCCCCAGGGGCTGACCGGGTGGCGACCACCGGAGGTCTTGCCCTCACCACCACCGTGGGGGTGGTCAACCGGGTTCATCGCCACACCGCGAACGGTCGGGCGGACGCCCAGCCAGCGCTTGCGGCCGGCCTTGCCCCAGTTGATGTTGCTCTGCTCGGCGTTGCCGACCTCGCCGACCGTGGCGCGGCAGCGCTGGTCGACCAGGCGGATCTCACCGGACGGCATGCGGAGGTGGGCCATCGAGCCCTCCTTCGCGAGCAGCTGCACGGAGGCACCGGCGGAGCGGGCGAACTTGGCGCCGCCGCCCGGACGAAGCTCCACGGAGTGGATCGTCGTACCGACCGGGATGTTGCGCAGCGCCAGGTTGTTGCCGGGCTTGATGTCGGCGCCGGGACCGTTCTCGATCCGGTCGCCCTGGTTCAGGCCCCGCGGCGCCAGGATGTAGCGCTTCTCGCCGTCCGCGTAGTGGAGCAGCGCGATGCGCGCGGTGCGGTTGGGGTCGTACTCGATGTGCGCGACCTTCGCCGGCACGCCGTCCTTGTCGTGACGACGGAAGTCGATCACGCGGTAGGCGCGCTTGTGGCCACCGCCCTGGTGGCGGACGGTCACACGACCGGAATTGTTACGGCCGCCCTTGCTGTGCAGGGGACGGACCAGCGACTTCTCCGGCGTGGACCGCGTGACCTCGACGAAGTCGGCGACGCTGGAACCACGACGGCCCGGCGTAGTCGGCTTGTACTTGCGGATTCCCATTTCTCAGTCCTCGTCCGATATCGGACGATCCGACCCGCTTACGCGGTCGGACCGCCGAAGATGTCGATACGGTCGCCCTCGGCGAGGGTCACGATCGCGCGCTTGGTGGCGGCACGCTGGCCGAAGCCCGTGCGGGTCCGCTTGCGCTTGCCCTGGCGGTTGATCGTGTTGACCCCGGTGACCTTGACCGAGAAGACCGCCTGGACGGCCTGCTTGATCTGGGTCTTGTTGGCACTCGGGTCGACGATGAACGTGTACTTGTTCTCGTCGAGAAGCGCGTAGCTCTTCTCGGAGACGACCGGCTTGAGCAGCACGTCACGGGGGTCCGTGTACGACTTGCTCAGCGGGGTCTCGACGGTGTTCTTGCCCTCGGCCTCGTGGCGGCGCGCCTTGGCGACGCGCGCGGCCTTGGCGGCCTTGGCGGCCTTCGAGGCAATGCTCGGGTGACGCGTAGCCATCAGGCCTCGCTCCCTTCGGTGTCAGCGGCCTTGGGGCCAGACACGAAGGACTCGAAAGCGGCCTGGGTGAAGACCACGTCGTCCGAGACGAGAACGTCGTACGTGTTCAGCTGGCCCGGCTCCAGGATGTGGACCTGGGGCAGGTTGCGGGCGGACAGCCACGCGGCCTCGTCGGCGCGGTCGACGACCAGGAGCAGGTTCTTGCGCTCCGAGATCTTGCCGAACAGCGTCTTGGCGGCCTTGGTGGAGGGGGTCTCGCCCGCGATCACGCCGGAGACGACGTGGATGCGGTTGTGGCGGGCCCGGTCGGTGAGGGCGTGACGCAGCGCGGCGGCCTTCATCTTCTTGGGCGTCCGCTGCGAGTAGTCGCGCGGCACGGGACCGTGCACGACGCCACCACCGGCGAACTGCGGGGCGCGGGTCGAACCCTGACGGGCGCGGCCGGTGCCCTTCTGGCGGTACGGCTTCTTGCCACCACCACGGACCTCGCCACGGGTCTTGACCTTGTGCGTGCCCTGACGGGCGGCGGCCAGCTGCGCGACGACGACCTGGTGGATCAGCGGGATGCTGACCTTCTCGACGTCGAAGATCTCCGCGGGGAGCTCGACGGAACCGGCCTTCTCGCCCGCCGGCGAAAGGATGTCAACAGTGCTCATCGGTTACCTCAGGCCCCCTTGGCCGCGGTGCGGACCAGGACGAGGCCGCCGTTCGGACCGGGAACCGCGCCCTTGATGAGCAGCAGACCCTTCTCCGCGTCAACGGCGTGGACGGTCAGGTTCTGGGTGGTGACCCGCTCGTTGCCCATGCGACCCGCCATGCGGAGGCCCTTGAACACACGGCCCGGGGTGGCGCAGCCACCGATGGAACCGGGAGAGCGGTGCTTGCGCTGGGTGCCGTGACCGGCGCCGAGGCCCTTGAAGTTGTGACGCTTCATGACACCGGCGAAGCCCTTGCCCTTGCTCTTGCCGGTGACGTCGACCTTGACGCCCGCCTCGAAGACCTCGGCGGTGACTTCCTGGCCGAGCGTGTACTCGGAGGCGTCAGCCGTACGGATCTCGACGAGGTGGCGACGGGGGGTGACGTCGGCCTTCGCGAAGTGACCCTTGAGGGGCTTGTTCACCTTGCGCGGGTCGATCTCGCCGAAGGCGATCTGGACCGACTCGTAGCCGTCGACGTCGTTGGTACGCACCTGGGTGACGACGTTGGGGCCGGCCTTGACGACGGTGACCGGAACAACACGGTTGTTCTCGTCCCACACCTGCGTCATGCCGAGCTTCTCGCCCAGGATGCCCTTGATCTGCTTAGCCATTCTCAGATCACCGGCCCTCAGAGCTTGATCTCGATGTCGACACCGGCCGGAAGGTCGAGTCGCATCAGAGAGTCAACGGTCTTGGGCGTCGGGTCGAGGATGTCGATCAGGCGCTTGTGGGTACGCATCTCGAAGTGCTCGCGCGAGTCCTTGTACTTGTGCGGCGACTTGATGACGCAGTACACGTTCTTCTCAGTGGGCAGCGGCACCGGGCCCGCGACCGACGCACCAGTACGGGTCACCGTCTCGACGATCTTCTTCGCCGAGGAGTCGATGACCTCGTGGTCGTAGGCCTTGAGCCGGATGCGGATCTTCTGTCCCGCCATGGCTACTCAGTAGTCCTGTCTCTCGTAACGCTCTGGAACCCGGTGGTCCGTGGGTCTCTGTCTCCGACCCACGCGGTCGGGCGTGTCGCGCTCTCGCTGACACAGATGTCCCTTGTTCGAACATCCCTACTGGGAGAGCGCGGCCCTTTCGGAACCGCAGGCCGGGGACGAAGGGTCCACCGGGTGCCTGGCCGGTGCCGCACCGACACTTCCCGGAAGATTCCCGTACGTCCGCCCCAGCGCTGCCTTACGGCAGTTAGGGCGACGAGTACTGTGGGACTCGCTTCCGGTCCTCCCGGCGGGAGGCGCGCAGCATCAACACTCGACCGAGCAACTCCGACAGTCTGCCATATGGGGCAGGGGCCTGGCCAATCGAGCCGGAGAGAATACCCCGAGGGTGACGGAGGTCAAACCCACACCCTCCCCGCAGCCCGGAGCGCGTTCATCCTTGTGAATGAGAATCAAGCACGCGTCTCTTGACGTGCCCATAGTAAGCGCAGTGAGACCCGTCATCGCGTGCGTCGGCCTGCCGACAGGCGCGCTCGTCGCCCTGTCCGGCGCCCGCACCACGCTGACCGCCTACCCGGGCGAGAAGCCGGTGCTCAACTTCTCGGCGCAGAGCGAGAGCGGCGCGGGGGCTCGTACGGCTCGCCGTACGGGCCCCTACGCCTCCGCGTTGCGCAGCCGGGCGAAGGACGTGTCCAGCCCCCGCTTCAGCAGCCGGGCCACCGGGCGCTCCACGAACCGGTGCACCAGCCAGCTCAGGACCAGGAACCCGGCGATCACCAGGGCGACCAGCAGCCGCGGGTCCGTGGTGTCGCGGAGCCGGCTGATCAGCGTCGTACCGGCGACGTAGTGGATCAGATACAGCGGATACGTCAGGCTGCCCGCGGTGACCAGCCACCTCCAGCGGATGCGGTCCGTCGCGCCGAGCGCGATCGCGACCATCAGGAGCAGGAACGCGGTGAACAGGGCCGTGCACCCCCGCCAGCCGGAGACATGCTCGAAGTCGTCGATCCTGATGCCCAGTTGGCGCTGGCCCATCAGCCAGGCCAGCGCGAGGATGCCCCACAGCAGCAGGTCCTGGCCGAAGCGGTGCATGAGGTACAGGGCGAGGCCGGCGATGAAGAACCAGGCGCCGTCCGGGTTGGCGGCCAGCGTCAGCAGCCGGAAGTCCGCGACCGGGGCCAGCATCGCCGCCGCGCCCCAGACGCAGCAGAAGACCACGACCTTGCGGTACGTCAGGCCGGTGGCGACCACGGCCAGGAAGAGCAGGTAGAAGCGCAGCTCCGACCAGAGCGTCCAGTACACGCCGTCGACGCTGTCCACGCCCGAACCGGACTGGAGCATCGTCAGGTTGAGCAGGATGTCGCGCACCTTCAGCCGGTCCCAGACGCCGGGAACGGCCACCACGAAGAGCGTGGTGAAGACGATGCCGAACCAGTACGCCGGGTAGAGCCGGATCACCCGGGAGACGAAGAACTGCCGCGGGGTGCGCCCCCAGCACGACATGCAGATGACGAAGCCGCTGATGACGAAGAAGATCTCGACGCCGATCCAGCCGTAGGTGGCGAGGCGGTACACCGTCGGCATGATCTCGGAGACCGGCCGGTCCCAGACCGCGTTGGCCGGCTGGTCCACCCGCCAACTGCCGGCGTAGTGGTGCACGGCGACCATCAGCGCGGCGACCAGCCGCAGCCCGTCGATGGCGTACAGCCGCGGTCGCTCACGGCGGAGCGGGGCGGGGGTCCGGAGGACCTGCACCCGGCGCAGCTGCTGCGTCGGCCGGTCGACCATGACGGACATCGACGATCATCCCCTGTCTGGCGGTTCGGGCCCCTTCACGCTAGGGCCTCACACGCCCCCCAAAGCGAGCAGACAGGAACATTCGGCACATGGTTGACGGCGAGTTGGCGCAACTCTCGACCACGCGTCCCGCGGAGTTCGCCGAGCCTTCACAGGACGACCGGGCCTTCACAGGACAGCCGAAAGGGCCCGTACGACCGAAGTCGTACGGGCCCTTCAGAGTCCTGCCTGGTCAGCCCTTGCGGGCCAAGATCACTTGTTGATCTTGGTGACCTGACCGGCGCCCACGGTCCGGCCACCCTCACGGATGGCGAACTTCAGGCCCTCCTCCATGGCGACGGGCTGGATGAGCTCCACCTTCATCTCGGTGTTGTCACCCGGCATGACCATCTCGGTGCCCTCGGGGAGGGTCACGACGCCGGTCACGTCCGTCGTACGGAAGTAGAACTGCGGGCGGTAGTTGTTGAAGAACGGCGTGTGGCGGCCACCCTCGTCCTTGGACAGGATGTAGGCCTGGGCCTCGAACTCGGTGTGCGGGGTGACCGAACCGGGCTTGATGATGACCTGGCCGCGCTCGACGTCCTCGCGCTTGATGCCGCGGAGCAGCAGACCGACGTTCTCACCGGCCTGGCCCTCGTCGAGCAGCTTGCGGAACATCTCGATGCCGGTGACCGTGGTGGTGGTCTTCTCGGTCTTGATACCGATGATGTCGACGGTCTCGTTGACCTTGAGGACACCACGCTCGATACGACCGGTGACGACGGTGCCACGACCGGTGATCGTGAAGACGTCCTCGATCGGCATCAGGAACGGCTTGTCGACGTCACGCTCGGGCTGCGGGATCGCCTCGTCGACGGCGGCCATCAGGTCCAGGACCGACTGGCCCCACTCCTTGTCGCCCTCGAGCGCCTTGAGCGCGGAGACCTTGACGACCGGAACGTCGTCGCCCGGGAACTCGTACTCGGAGAGCAGCTCACGGACCTCGAGCTCGACGAGCTCCAGGATCTCCTCGTCGTCCACCATGTCGGCCTTGTTCAGGGCGACGACGATGTACGGAACGCCGACCTGGCGGGCCAGGAGCACGTGCTCCTTGGTCTGCGGCATCGGGCCGTCGGTGGCGGCGACCACGAGGATGGCGCCGTCCATCTGGGCAGCACCGGTGATCATGTTCTTGATGTAGTCCGCGTGACCGGGGCAGTCGACGTGGGCGTAGTGACGCGTCTCCGTCTGGTACTCGACGTGCGCGATGGAGATGGTGATACCGCGCTGGCGCTCTTCGGGAGCCTTGTCGATCTGGTCGAACGCCGAGGCCTCGTTCAGGTCCGGGTACGCGTCGTGCAGCACCTTGGTAATGGCGGCCGTGAGGGTCGTCTTACCGTGGTCGATGTGACCGATGGTGCCGATGTTGACGTGCGGCTTAGTCCGCTCGAACTTCGCCTTCGCCACTGGGGTCCTCCTGTGGAGTGGTTCTGGTACGCCTTACTTCATCGGCGCCAGGTGATCTTTGCTGTTAGTGCCCGGGCCCCGGGGCATTCCCCCATGATTGGGGAGGAATGCCCCGGCAGGCTCCGGAGTCAAGCCTAAGGCGTGGAAACGCGGTGCGATAACGCGGTGCGTTACTCGCCCTTGGCCTTCGCGATGATCTCCTCGGCGACGTTCCGCGGAACCTCGGCGTAGGAGTCGAACTGCATGGAGTAGCTGGCCCGGCCGGACGTCTTGCTGCGCAGGTCGCCGACGTAACCGAACATCTCCGAGAGGGGCACGAGGCCCTTCACGACGCGGGCACCGGCCCGCTCCTCCATGGCCTGGATCTGGCCACGGCGGGAGTTGATGTCGCCGATGACCTCGCCCATGTAGTCCTCGGGCGTGGTGACCTCGACGGCCATCATCGGCTCGAGCAGCACGGGGCTGGCCTTGCGGGCGGCCTCCTTGAAGGCCTGCGAGCCGGCGATCTTGAAGGCGAGCTCGGAGGAGTCGACCTCGTGGTAGCCACCGTCGATCAGCGTGACGCGCACGCCGGTCATCTCGTAGCCCGCGAGGATGCCGAACTGCATGGCCTCCTGCGCACCGGCGTCCACCGAAGGGATGTACTCCTTCGGGATACGGCCACCGGTCACCTTGTTCACGAACTCGTACGAGGCGTCGCCGCCCTCGATGGGCTCGATCGCGATCTGCACCTTGGCGAACTGACCGGTACCACCGGTCTGCTTCTTGTGGGTGTAGTCCACGCGCTCGACGGCCTTGCGGATCGTCTCGCGGTACGCGACCTGCGGCTTGCCGACGTTGGCCTCGACCTTGAACTCACGGCGCATACGGTCGACCAGCACCTCGAGGTGCAGCTCGCCCATACCACCGATGATGGTCTGGCCGGTCTCCTCGTCCGAGTGGACCTGGAAGGACGGGTCCTCCTCGGCCAGGCGCTGGATCGCGACGCCCAGCTTCTCCTGGTCACCCTTCGACTTGGGCTCGATGGCGACCTGGATGACCGGCGCCGGGAAGTCCATGGACTCCAGGATCACCGGCTGCTTGTCGTCGCACAGCGTCTCGCCGGTCGTGGTCTGCTTCAGACCCATGACCGCGACGATGTCGCCGGCGCCTACCGACTCGATCTCCTCACGCTTGTTGGCGTGCATGCGGTAGATCTTGCCGATGCGCTCCTTCTTGCCCTTGACGGAGTTCAGCACCGAGGTGCCGGACTCCAGGCGGCCCGAGTACACCCGGACGAAGGTGAGCTTGCCGAGGTGCGGGTCGCTCATGATCTTGAACGCCAGCGCCGACAGGGGCTCCTCGTCGGACGGCTTGCGCTTGACGACCGTCTCCGGGTCCTTCACGTCGTGGCCCTCGATGGCCTCGACGTCCAGGGGGGAGGGGAGGTACCGCACGACCGCGTCGAGCAGGGGCTGGACGCCCTTGTTCTTGAACGCGGTGCCGCAGAACACCGGGGTGACCGTGGTGTCCTTGGACTTGCCGGACGCGATGGTGATGCGACGGATCGCGGCGTACAGCTGCTCCACGGTGGGCTCGGTGCCCTCCAGGTACAGCTCCATGATCTCTTCGTCGTTCTCGGCCACGGCCTCGAGCAGCTTGCCGCGGTACTCCTCGGCAGCCTCGACGTGCGTGTCCGGGATGTCGACGGTGTCGTACATCTCGCCCTTGGTGGCCTCGGCGGACCACACGAGGGCCTTCATCGTCACGAGGTCGACGACGCCCTTGAAGTCGGCCTCGGCACCGATCGGCAGCTGCATCACGATCGGCTGAGCGCCGAGGCGGTCAGAGATCATGTCGACACAGCGGTGGAACTCGGCACCGGTGCGGTCGAGCTTGTTGACGAAGCAGATACGCGGAACGCCGTAGCGGTCCGCCTGACGCCACACCGTCTCGGACTGCGGCTCGACACCGGCGACGCCGTCGAACACCGTCACGGCACCGTCGAGCACGCGCAGGGAGCGCTCCACCTCGACGGTGAAGTCGACGTGACCCGGGGTGTCGATGATGTTGATGGTGTGGTCGACGTCGTCCATCGGCCAGTGACAGGTGGTGGCAGCAGAGGTGATCGTGATGCCACGCTCCTGCTCCTGCTCCATCCAGTCCATGGTGGCGGCGCCGTCGTGGACCTCACCGATCTTGTAGGAAACGCCGGTGTAGAACAGGATCCGCTCGGTGGTGGTCGTCTTGCCCGCGTCGATGTGGGCCATGATCCCGATGTTGCGGACCTTGGCCAGGTCAAGTGAAGTGGTAGCCATAAGGCTTCAGTCTTCTCTCGGTCTCGATGTGGGTAGCGACTACCAGCGGTAGTGCGCGAAGGCCTTGTTGGACTCGGCCATCTTGTGCGTGTCCTCGCGCTTCTTCACAGCGGCGCCAAGGCCGTTGGAGGCGTCGAGAAGCTCGTTGAGCAGACGCTCGGTCATGGTCTTCTCGCGACGGGCGCGGGAGTAGCCGACGAGCCAGCGCAGCGCGAGCGTGTTGGCACGACCGGGCTTGACCTCGATCGGAACCTGGTACGTCGCACCACCGACACGGCGGGACTTGACCTCGAGGGTCGGCTTGATGTTCTCCAGCGCGCGCTTCAGCGTGATGATCGGGTCGTTGCCCGTCTTCTCACGCAGACCTTCCATGGCGCCGTAGACGATGCGCTCGGCGGTGGAGCGCTTGCCGTTCAGCAGCACCTTGTTGATGAGCGACGTCACCAGAGGAGAACCGTAGACCGGGTCGATGATGACCGGGCGCTTCGGGGCGGGGCCCTTACGAGGCATTTCTACTTCTCCTTCTTGGCGCCGTAGCGGGAACGGGCCTGCTTGCGGTTCTTGACACCCTGGGTGTCGAGGGAGCCACGGATGATCTTGTAGCGAACACCCGGCAGGTCCTTCACACGGCCGCCGCGCACGAGCACGATGGAGTGCTCCTGCAGGTTGTGTCCCTCACCCGGAATGTAAGCGGTGACCTCGATCCCGCTGGTCAGACGCACACGCGCGACCTTACGCAGGGCCGAGTTCGGCTTCTTCGGGGTGGTCGTGAACACACGCGTGCAGACGCCACGACGCTGAGGGGAACCCTCGAGTGCGGGCGTCTTGTTCTTCTCGACCTTGTCCTGCCGGCCCTTACGGACCAGCTGCTGGATCGTAGGCACTACTTCTCCGGTTTCTGTGTGCCGAATGGTGAAGCTAACCTGGAACGTCGCCGACCCACGCGGTCGGGTGTGTCGAATCCGGCGGACTCCCGCCGCGAGGCGAAAAGAGCACAGATTACGGTGGCCGCTCACGGCTCGCTATGCGGTTTGAAGGCACGCACGAGAGCCAGGGCACACCCCAGGCACAAGGTCTGAGCGTACCTACCTCAAACGCTACGGTCAAAACAAATGGGCCGCGCCCGCATCACCGTGCGTTCCGTGTCAAGACCATGCACGCCATGGATCTTCGATTCGCCCGCCCCCGGCCGTCACCCGGAGGCGAGCGCCACCGCGAGCAACAGCGTCAGCACCAGCGCCCAGCCGGCGGTCGACAACCAGCCCAGCACCAGTCCGGTCAGCACGAGGCCCTCGCCGGCCTCTCCGGTGCGCTCCATCTCGTTGCGTGCCGTGTGCCCCAGGATGACGGCAGGTATGCCCGTCAGTCCCATCGTCGGCAGGCACAGCAGGCCGCAGACGGCCGCTCCGATCGCCTTGGCGTTCGTCTGCCGCCGTACGACGGGCTGGAACGTCTGCGGGACGGCCATGGCGGCCCCGGGCTGCGGTACGGGCCCGGTGGGCAGGTCGGAGACCAGCACTGCCAGCTCCCCCACCGTACGGGCCGCGTAGGCGCGCGCGACCCGCTTCTCGAACTCGTGGTGCTCCAGCCGGCCCTCCCCGTACCCGGCCCTCAGCACGTCCACGGCCCGCTCACGGTCGGCGTGGGAGGCCAGCATGGACGGGGGGCTCTGGGCGTGCCACGGCTGCCACGGCGTCGGGTACGACACGGACACCTCCCCCAGAGGCGGCTGAATGCCTTCATCATGCTCCAACGCACCGTTTTCGGCATCGGTTCCCGCAGGGGTTCCTGGAGTACCCGCCGCGGGCTCCCCCGGGCTCCGGCGCCGACACGCCGAAGGGCGGCCACCCCGGAGGGTGACCGCCCTTCAGCTCATGCTGCTCGCTTACTGGTTGTACGGACCGTAGTCGTAGTCCTCCAGCGGGACGGCCTGGCCGGAGCCGGTGCCGAACGGCGAGTAGTCGATGTCGTCGTAGCCGACGGCCGAGTACATCGCGGCCTTGGCCTCCTCGGTCGGCTCGACCCGGATGTTGCGGTAGCGGGACAGGCCCGTACCGGCCGGGATGAGCTTACCGATGATGACGTTCTCCTTGAGGCCGATGAGCGAGTCGGACTTGGCGTTGATCGCCGCGTCCGTGAGGACTCGCGTCGTCTCCTGGAAGGACGCCGCCGACAGCCAGGACTCCGTGGCCAGCGAGGCCTTGGTGATACCCATGAGCTGCGGGCGACCGGAGGCCGGGTGACCGCCCTCCTGGACCACACGACGGTTCTCGGTCTCGAACTTCGAGCGCTCGACCAGCTCGCCGGGCAGCAGCTCGGCGTCGCCGGACTCGATGATCGTCACACGGCGGAGCATCTGCCGGATGATGATCTCGATGTGCTTGTCGTGGATCGACACACCCTGCGAGTTGTAGACCTTCTGGACCTCGCCGACCAGGTGGACCTGGACGGCACGCTGGCCCAGGATGCGCAGCACGTCGTGCGGGTTGGTGGCACCCACGGTGAGCTTCTGGCCCACCTCGACGTGCTCGCCCTCGCTGACCAGGAGCCGGGCGCGCTTCGAGATCGGGAACGCCGTCTCGTCGCTGCCGTCGTCCGGGGTGACGACGATCTTCTTGGTCTTCTCGGTCTCCTCGATCCGCACGCGGCCGTTGGCCTCGGAGATCGGGGCGACACCCTTCGGGGTACGGGCCTCGAAGAGCTCGACGACACGCGGCAGACCCTGGGTGATGTCGTCACCGGCCACACCACCGGTGTGGAAGGTACGCATCGTCAGCTGGGTACCGGGCTCACCGATGGACTGGGCGGCGATGATGCCGACCGCCTCACCGATGTCGACCAGCTTGCCGGTGGCCAGCGAGCGGCCGTAGCACATGGCGCAGGTGCCGACCTGGGACTCGCAGGTCAGGATCGAGCGGGTCTTGACCTCCTCGATGCCGTTGGCGACCAGCTGGTCGATGAGGACGTCGCCGAGGTCCACGCCCGCCGGGGCGAGCACCTTGCCGTCGACCACGATGTCCTCGGCGAGGCAGCGCGCGTACACGCTGGTCTCGACGTCGTCCGCCTTGCGCAGGACGCCGTCGGCGCCGCGGTCGGCGATCTTGAGGCGCAGACCGCGGTCGGTGCCGCAGTCCTCCTCGCGAATGATGACGTCCTGGGAGACGTCGACCAGACGACGGGTGAGGTAACCGGAGTCGGCGGTACGCAGGGCGGTGTCCGCCAGACCCTTACGGGCACCGTGCGTGGAGATGAAGTACTCCAGCACGGACAGGCCCTCACGGAACGACGCCTTGATCGGACGCGGGATCGTCTCGTTCTTCGCGTTCGACACCAGACCACGCATACCGGCGATCTGACGCATCTGCATCATGTTGCCTCGTGCGCCCGAGTTCACCATCATGAAGATCGGGTTGGTCTTCGGGAAGTTGTCGTTCATCGCCTCGGCGACCTCGTTGGTCGCCTTGGTCCAGATCGCGATGAGCTCCTGCGTGCGCTCGTCCTTGGTGATCAGACCGCGCTCGTACTGCTTCTGGACCTTCTCGTCCTGCGCCTCGTAGCCCTTGACGATCTCCTTCTTCGCCTCGGGAACGACGACGTCGGAGATGGCCACGGTGACGCCGGAACGGGTCGCCCAGAAGAAGCCGGCCGCCTTCAGGTTGTCGAGCGTCGCCGCCACGATGACCTTCGGGTAGCGCTCGGCGAGGTCGTTGACGATCTCGGAGAGCTGCTTCTTGCCGACCTCGTAGTCGACGAACGGGTAGTCCTCGGGCAGCAGCTCGTTGAAGAGCGCACGGCCCAGCGTGGTCTTCAGCCGGAAGCTGTCACCCTGCTGCCACTCGGGCTCGCCCTCCTCCTGCGCCGGAGGCGTCCAGCCGCGCGGCGGGATGGTGCCCACCGGGAAGCGGATGTCCACCTTCGACTGCAGCGAGAGCTCGCCGGCGTCGAACGCCATGATCGCCTCGGCCACGGAGGCGAAGGACCGGTCCTGGCCCTTCACGTTCCGCATCTCGCCGTCGGTGGTGAGGAAGAACAGACCGAGGACCATGTCCTGGGTCGGCATCGTCACCGGACGGCCGTCGGCCGGCTTGAGGATGTTGTTCGAGGACAGCATCAGGATGCGGGCCTCGGCCTGCGCCTCCGCGGACAGCGGCAGGTGCACGGCCATCTGGTCACCGTCGAAGTCCGCGTTGAACGCGGTGCACACGAGCGGGTGGATCTGGATGGCCTTGCCCTCGACCAGCTGCGGCTCGAAGGCCTGGATGCCGAGGCGGTGCAGGGTGGGAGCACGGTTGAGCAGCACCGGGTGCTCGGCGATGACCTCTTCGAGGACGTCGTACACGACGGTGCGGCCGCGCTCCACCATGCGCTTGGCGCTCTTGATGTTCTGCGCGTGGTTGAGGTCCACGAGCCGCTTCATCACGAACGGCTTGAAGAGCTCCAGCGCCATGGCCTTGGGCAGACCGCACTGGTGCAGCTTCAGCTGCGGGCCGACGACGATGACGGAACGCGCCGAGTAGTCGACTCGCTTGCCGAGCAGGTTCTGACGGAAGCGGCCCTGCTTGCCCTTGAGCATGTCGGACAGCGACTTCAGCGGACGGTTGCCGGGGCCCGTGACCGGGCGACCACGACGGCCGTTGTCGAAGAGCGCGTCGACGGCCTCCTGGAGCATGCGCTTCTCGTTGTTCACGATGATCTCGGGCGCGCCGAGGTCGAGAAGCCGCTTCAGGCGGTTGTTGCGGTTGATCACACGGCGGTACAGGTCGTTCAGGTCGGAGGTCGCGAAGCGGCCACCGTCCAGCTGCACCATCGGGCGAAGGTCCGGCGGGATGACCGGGACGCAGTCGAGGACCATGCCCTTGGGGCTGTTGGAGGTCTGCAGGAAGGCAGACACGACCTTCAGCCGCTTCAGGGCGCGGGTCTTCTTCTGGCCCTTGCCGGTGCGGATGATCTCGCGGAGCTTCTCGGCCTCCTCGTCGAGGTCGAAGGACTCCAGGCGCTTCTGCAGCGCCGCGGCACCCATCGAACCGTCGAAGTAGGTGCCGAAGCGGTCACGCAGCTCGCGGTAGAGCAGCTCGTCGCCCTCGAGGTCCTGGACCTTGAGGTTCTTGAACCGGGTCCACACCTCGTCGAGGCGGTCGATCTCGCGCTGCGCACGGTCGCGCAGCTGCTTCATCTCGCGCTCGGCACCCTCGCGCACCTTGCGGCGCACGTCGGCCTTGGCGCCCTCGGCCTCGAGCTCGGCCAGGTCGGACTCGAGCTTCTTGGCGCGGGCCTCCAGGTCGGCGTCCCGGCGGTTCTCGACCTGCTGGCGCTCCACGGAGACGTGCGCCTCCAGGGAGGGCAGGTCGCGGGTACGGCGCTCCTCGTCGACGTACGTGATCATGTACGCCGCGAAGTAGATGACCTTCTCGAGGTCCTTGGGCGCCAGGTCCAGCAGGTAGCCGAGGCGCGAGGGGACACCCTTGAAGTACCAGATGTGCGTGACGGGGGCGGCCAGTTCGATGTGGCCCATCCGCTCACGGCGCACCTTGGCGCGAGTCACCTCGACGCCGCAGCGCTCACAGATGATGCCCTTGAACCGGACACGCTTGTACTTGCCGCAGTAGCACTCCCAGTCCCGGGTCGGACCGAAGATCTTCTCGCAGAAGAGCCCGTCCTTTTCCGGCTTGAGGGTGCGGTAGTTGATGGTCTCGGGCTTCTTGACCTCGCCGTGGCTCCACTGACGGATGTCGTCAGCGGTGGCCAGACCGATCCGGAGCTCGTCGAAGAAGTTGACGTCGAGCACTATGCGTCAATCCCTCTCAGGGTTGTAAGTCTTGGGGTCTGAAACGGGGGTCCAGGGGCCGGCCGGAGGTTCCTCACCAGGTCCTCCGGCCGGACTCCCGTCAGACCTCTTCGACGCTGCTCGGCTCGCGCCGGGACAGGTCGATGCCAAGCTCTTCCGCAGCGCGGAAGACGTCCTCGTCGGTGTCGCGCATCTCGATGGACATACCGTCCGAGGACAGCACCTCCACGTTGAGGCACAGGGACTGCATCTCCTTGATGAGCACCTTGAAGGACTCGGGGATGCCGGGCTCGGGGATGTTCTCGCCCTTGACGATGGCCTCGTAGACCTTCACGCGGCCGGTGACGTCGTCGGACTTGATGGTCAGCAGCTCCTGGAGGGCGTATGCGGCGCCGTATGCCTCCAGCGCCCACACCTCCATCTCGCCGAACCGCTGGCCACCGAACTGGGCCTTACCACCCAGCGGCTGCTGGGTGATCATCGAGTACGGACCGGTCGAACGGGCGTGCAGCTTGTCGTCGACCAGGTGGTGCAGCTTCAGGATGTACATGTAGCCGACCGAGATCGGGTCCGGGAACGGCTCACCGCTACGGCCGTCGAACAGCCGCGCCTTACCGGTCGGGAGCACCATGCGCTCGCCGTCGCGGTTCGGGATGGTGTGCTGCAGCAGACCCGCGAGCTCGTCCTCGCGCGCACCGTCGAAGACGGGGGTCGCGACGTTCGTGCCCGGGTCGACCTGGTCGGCGCCGATCACCTGGAGGCGCTGCGCCCACTCCTCCGCGAGGCCGGAGACGTCCCAGCCGCGACTGGCGAGCCAGCCGAGGTGGATCTCCAGGACCTGTCCCGGGTTCATTCGGGACGGGACACCCAGCGGGTTGAGGATGATGTCGACCGGGGTGCCGTCCTCCAGGAACGGCATGTCCTCGATCGGCAGGATCTTGGAGATGACACCCTTGTTGCCGTGGCGGCCGGCGAGCTTGTCACCGTCGGTGATCTTGCGCTTCTGCGCCACGTACACGCGCACCAGCTGGTTCACACCGGGGGGAAGCTCGTCGCCCTCCTCGCGGTCGAAGACGCGGACGCCGATGACCTTGCCGGTCTCGCCGTGCGGCACCTTCAGCGAGGTGTCACGGACCTCACGGGCCTTCTCACCGAAGATCGCGCGCAGCAGGCGCTCCTCCGGCGTCAGCTCGGTCTCGCCCTTCGGGGTCACCTTGCCGACGAGGATGTCGCCGGCGATGACCTCGGCGCCGATGCGGATGATGCCGCGCTCGTCGAGGTCGGCGAGGACCTCCTCGGAGACGTTCGGGATGTCCCGGGTGATCTCCTCGGGGCCGAGCTTGGTGTCACGGGCGTCGACCTCGTGCTCCTCGATGTGGATCGAGGAGAGGACGTCGTCCTGCACGAGGCGCTGCGACAGGATGATCGCGTCCTCGTAGTTGTGACCCTCCCACGGCATGAACGCCACGAGCAGGTTCTTGCCCAGCGCCATCTCGCCGTTCTCGGTGGCCGGACCGTCGGCCAGGACCTGGCCCTCGATGATCCGGTCGCCCTCGTTGACGATGACCTTCTGGTTGACCGAGGTGCCCTGGTTGGAGCGGGCGAACTTGGCCAGGCGGTAGGTGATGTACGTGCCGTCGTCGTTGGCGGTGGTGATGTAGTCCGCGGAGACCTCCTGGACCACACCCGCCTTCTCGGCCTTGACCACGTCGCCGGCGTCGACGGCGGAGCGGTACTCCATGCCGGTGCCGACGAGCGGGGACTCGCTCTTGATCAGCGGCACGGCCTGACGCATCATGTTCGCGCCCATGAGGGCACGGTTGGCGTCGTCGTGCTCGAGGAACGGGATCATGGCGGTCGCGACCGACACCATCTGGCGCGGCGAGACGTCCATGTAGTCCACGTCGTCACCGGCGACGTAGTCGACCTCGCCGCCACGGCGGCGGACCAGCACGCGGTTCTCGGCGAACCGCATGTCGTCCGAGAGCGTGGCGTTGGCCTGCGCGATGACGAACCGGTCCTCCTCGTCGGCGGTCAGGTAGTCCACCTCGTCGGTGACCTGGCCGTCGACGACCTTGCGGTACGGGGTCTCGACGAAACCGAACGCGTTGACGCGGCCGTAGGAGGCGAGCGAGCCGATCAGACCGATGTTCGGGCCTTCAGGGGTCTCGATCGGGCACATGCGGCCGTAGTGCGAGGGGTGCACGTCACGGACCTCGAAGCCGGCCCGCTCACGGGAGAGACCACCCGGGCCAAGGGCCGACAGGCGGCGCTTGTGGGTGAGACCCGACAGCGGGTTGTTCTGGTCCATGAACTGCGACAGCTGGCTGGTGCCGAAGAACTCCTTGATGGAGGCGACGACCGGCCGGATGTTGATCAGGGTCTGCGGCGTGATCGCCTCGACGTCCTGCGTGGTCATGCGCTCGCGGACGACGCGCTCCATACGAGCCAGACCCGTGCGGACCTGGTTCTGGATGAGTTCGCCGACGCTGCGCAGACGACGGTTGCCGAAGTGGTCGATGTCGTCGGTCTCGACGACGATGTTCGTGCCGCTGTCACCGGTGGTCTCGGTCTCGCCGGCGTGCAGCTTCACCAGGTACTTGATCGTCGAGATGATGTCCTCGACGGTCAGGATGCCCGCGTCCAGCGGAGCGTCCGCACCCAGCTTCTTGTTGACCTTGTAGCGGCCGACCTTGGCGAGGTCGTAGCGCTTGGGGTTGAAGTACAGGTTCTCCAGCAGCGTCTGCGCGGCCTCACGCGTGGGGGGCTCGCCCGGGCGCAGCTTGCGGTAGATGTCGAGCAGCGCGTCGTCCTGGCCCTGGGTGTGGTCCTTCTCCAGGGTGGCGCGCATCGACTCGTACTCGCCGAACTCCTCGAGGATCTGCTCGGTGGTCCAGCCGAGAGCCTTCAGGAGCACGGTGACGGACTGCTTGCGCTTGCGGTCGATGCGGACACCGACCATGTCGCGCTTGTCGATCTCCATCTCCAGCCAGGCACCCCGGGACGGGATGATCTTGGCCGAGAAGATGTCCTTGTCGGACGTCTTGTCGATGGAGGAGTCGAAGTAGACACCCGGCGAACGGACCAGCTGCGACACCACGACACGCTCGGTGCCGTTGATGACGAAGGTGCCCTTGTTGGTCATGAGCGGGAAGTCGCCCATGAAGACCGTCTGGGACTTGATCTCGCCGGTCTCGTTGTTGGTGAACTCCGCCGTGACGAAGAGCGGGGCCGCGTACGTGAAGTCGCGCTCCTTGCACTCGTCGATGCTGTTCTTCGGCGGTTCGAAACGGTGGTCGCGGAACGTCAGCGACATCGACCCGGAGAAGTCCTCGATCGGGGAGATCTCCTCGAAGATCTCCTCCAGACCGGACTTGGTGGGGACGTCCTGACCGGACTCCAGAGCCTCCTCGACCCGACTCTGCCAGGCGGTGTTGCCGAGCAGCCAGTCAAAGCTCTCGGTCTGCAGCGCGAGCAGGTTGGGAACCTCGAGAGGCTCCTTGATCTTTGCAAAGGAGATGCGCAGCGGGGCGGTGCTGGCGCCGTTGTTCGTATTCGCGGTCGAGGCATTGCGCGAGGCGGCCAAGAGGGGGTCCTTCCGAGGGCTCGGACTCACTACGCGCGTACCGGTCCCTCTCCGGCGCACAGAGACAGATTTCCCTGAATCGGCTTTTTGGCCAGGTCAGGGACGGTCTGTTCGTCGGTGCTGAGGCGAGGGCAGACCCCTGGTGACGGGCAGGGGACAGCTAACAGGCAGCGCAAAGGGTCAGTGTAGCCACTTGGCACACTGATGTCCAGCCCCGATTTTCTGTGACCCTCGTTGTCCTCAACGCCCTCGGCATGCCTGCCCTCGATGCACGTTGATACTGCCCTCTTCGTCGCCGATCCATGCCTCGGATTCGGATCCTTGTGACGACGCGTCCTGAGAATTGCGCGCTGCGTGCGGTTCGTCAAGGCCCCCATGGCCCAAACCACATGCCACCTGGGGTGCTTGGAGGCACGACGAAGATCACCATACTCCGCACACCCACCGGTGCAAGGCAGCCGCCGCCCGACGCCCGGGAACGCCGAAGAGCGACCACCCGGATGGATGATCGCTCTTTCGCGCTCAGGCGTTACAGGCTCGGTGAGCCCAAAAGGTCTTACTTGACCTCGACCGAGGCGCCGGCGCCCTTGAGGGACTCGGCGGCCTTCTCGGCGGCGTCCTTGGCGACCTTCTCGAGAACGGGCTTCGGGGCGCCGTCCACGAGGTCCTTGGCCTCCTTCAGACCCAGGGAGGTCAGCTCACGCACGACCTTGATGACCTGGATCTTCTTGTCGCCGGCGCCGGTGAGGATGACGTCGAACTCGTCCTTCTCCTCCTCGGCCGGGGCAGCAGCGCCGGGGGCACCCGGGGCGGCAACGGCGACGGCCGCGGCGGCGGCGGTGACGTCGAACTTCTCCTCGAACGCCTTCACGAACTCGGAGAGCTGGATGAGGGTCATGCCCTCGAACTCGGCGAGCAGTTCGTCCTGGGTGAGAGCCACGATGGCTTTCCTTCCACTAATTCGGCTGGTGCCGGATGTACATGTCTGGCGGGCGTACGTTCGGCCCGCTACGACCGCTTCCTCGGGCGCGAGGCCTCAGGCGGCGGTCATGTCGCGAGCCGAGTTACTCGGCACCGCCCTGCTCGTCCTGCTTGGCGCGAAGCGCGTCCACGGTGCGGACGAGCTTCGACGGGAGCGCCTGGAAGACCTGAGCAGCCTGCGTCTGCTTGCCCTTCAGGGCGCCCGCCAGCTTGGCGAGCAGAACCTCGCGGGACTCGAGGTCCGCAAGCTTCTTGATCTCGTCGGCGGACAGCGCCTTGCCGTCAAGGACACCGCCCTTGATGACGAGATTCGGGTTGTCCTTGGCGAAGTCACGAAGACCCTTCGCCGACTCCACCGGGTCACCGGTGACGAAGGCGACCGCCGTCGGACCGTTGAACAGGTCGTCGAGCGTCGTGATCCCGGCCTCGTTGGCCGCAATCTTGGTCAGCGTGTTCTTCACCACGGCGTACTGGGCGTTCTCACCGAGCGAACGACGCAGCGTCTTCAGCTGCGCCACGGTGAGACCCCGGTACTCGGTCAGCACGGCGGCGTTCGAGCTGCGGAACTGCTCCGTCAGCTCGGCCACCGCGGCAGCCTTGTCGGGCCTTGCCATAAGCGTCGGCCTCCTTCCGGGTGATGAGACCGCTCGGAAGGGGGCTGGGACAAACGAAACGCCCCGGCGCAGGCGCACGGGGCGTAGCTCGACCGGCATCCCCCTGGAGAGGGGCGGTCCGGGAGCACTTCCACAGTCACCTGCGCGGGTCGTCCGCGGTTCAGCGGATCCTTCGGCCACCGCGCCCTCTTGCGAGCGCACGGCAACGACCAGCGGTCTTTGGCTTCTGTAGGAGAGTACGTGACCGGCTCACCGTCAGGCAAATCCGGTCCTACGGGGCTCAGCCGCTCTGGGCCTGCTTCATCATCTCGGCCAGGTCGGCGGTGTCCTTGGCGGGCGGGGCCGTGACGGTCACCGGCTTGTTGTAGTCGAGGAAGAGGATGGTCATGTCCATCGGGCCCTTGTCGGCCTCACCGCGCATCCGGAACTGCTTGGTGTGGTCGTCGCCGTCGATCCACATGTCCATGGTCATCGAGTCGATGCCCATCTTCTCGTACTGCTGCAGGCTCTTCTCGCGCTGCTCGCGGACGGTCTTGCTCTCGTCCTTGAGGGAGGCCTTGAGGTCGGCGACGGTGACCGTGCCCTTGTAGTGGGTGGTCTTGACGCCCCCGACGGTCTCGGTGCCGACCTTCTTCACGTCCTTGGAGCCGGTGAGGAAGGTGGACTCGCTGGCCGGGTTCTTGTCGGCCTGGCCGGCGCCGAGCTGGTCCGCGTTCATCTCCTTGTCCGCGCCGAGCGCGGACATGTCGAACTTGATCCAGGTCTTGCCGTCCATCTCCTTGGCCATGTCGGCGTTCCCGCCGATGTACATGGCCTTGTCGACGAGGCGGATCTCGACCGGGCCGTCGGTGGCCTGGCCCTTCACCGTCATCTTCATGCTCATGGCCAGCGGCTTCATGCTCATCGCCGCCTCGCCGGAGACCTGCCCCTCACCGGGGACCTTGCCGGTCATCCGGTAGCGCAGCGACGTGATGTCCTCGGTGTTCTTGGCGGCCTTGGCGACGGCCGCGGCGGGCGTCATCGCCGGCGACTGCCCGGCCTTGTCGTCCTTCTGACAGGCGACCGCTCCCCCGGCGAGCAGCACGGCGGCGAGGCCGGCCCCCATCGCTCTGCGACGCACCGGACCACGAACGGCAGACTCCATCGATTCCCCCCAAAGGAATGCATGGCTGATACACAGTAAGGACGCGAGCCTAGCCCCAAGAGGTGGCAAAGGTCATCCCAATTCCCATGCGTATCTTGCGGACCATGCGCACCGGTGGGCTCAGGAACCACTGCCGTTGAGTTCCTGCTTCTTCAGCAGCTGGCGGAAGTCCTCGGTGTCGCCGGCCGGCGGGCGCTCGGCGGACGCCTTCACGCCGTAGTCGCTGTAGTAGGCGGTCTGGCTGTACTCGCCGGCCGACATCCGGCCCTTCTCGACCTTCTTGACCAGCAGGTCCTTGCCGTCGACCCAGATGTCCACGGTCTCCGTGGTGACCCCGGCCTGGGTGAGCTGCTTCTTCAGGCCGGCGAGCTGGCTCGCGGAGAGGCTGGAGTTCTTGCCGGCCAGGTCGGCGACGTCCACCGTGCCCGAGTAGTGCGTGGTGTCCACGCCGCGCACCTGCTCGCTGCCGACCTTCCTGACGTCCCCGGAGGCGAGCAGCAGCTTCACCGACTGGTTGGGGGTCGTGTTCTGCATCTGGTCCTTGAGGTAGGCGCCGGAGCTGCCGCCGAGGGCGGCCAGGTCGTCGTAGCCGTACCGGATCCAGTGCTTGCCGCCCGCCTGCTGGGCGAATCGGTCGCCCATCTTCGCGTAGTAGGCGTCGGGCAGATAGCGGGCCTGCATCGACGTGGTGCCGAGCCGGCGCATGGTGTCGGCCATGGAGCCGCCGGTGTACGTGATGGTGAGGTTGCCGGTGAGTCCGTCGGCCCAGCCGAGGGCGCCGTCGGCCTTCATGGCCATCAGGGAGCCCATGGTGGTCGTCGACTCGACCTTGGCGGAGTCGGCGCCGTCGGTGGTCCTCTCGGCGCTGCGCAGCGCCGCCACCGGGCTCACGTGGGTCGCGCCCTTGCCGGACGCCTTGTCGTCCTTGCCGCCCGCGGAGGAGTCCGAGGAGCTGCAGGCCGCCAGCCCCGACAGCGCGGTCAACACCGCGACGGCAAGGCCCACTTGACGCGCTGTCGTGCTCTTCATCCGTCCCCACCCCTATGCGGTCGCTGTGTCTGCACGCTAACGCAGGGCACAGACACGTATCAGGAAAAGGGACGGGCCCCGCACCTCGAAAGGTTGCGGGGCCCGCGGGAAACTCGCGTACGCGCGACTGCCGTCAGGATCAGACGGCGGCCGGGTCCTCCTCGACGAGGAGGTTGCGGGTGCGGTTCGGGTCGACCGGGATGCCGGGGCCCATGGTGGTGGAGACCGCGGCCTTCTTGATGTAGCGACCCTTGGCGGCGGACGGCTTCAGACGGAGGATCTCCTCCAGCGCGGCGCCGTAGTTCTCCACCAGCTTGTCGTCCTCGAAGGACGTCTTGCCGATGATGAAGTGCAGGTTCGAGTGCTTGTCGACGCGGAACTCGATCTTGCCGCCCTTGATGTCGTTGACGGCCTTCGTCACGTCCGGGGTCACGGTGCCGGTCTTGGGGTTCGGCATGAGACCACGGGGACCGAGCACGCGGCCGAGGCGGCCGACCTTGCCCATGAGGTCCGGGGTGGCGACGACGGCGTCGAAGTCCAGGCGGCCCTTCGAGACCTCGTCGATCAGCTCGTCGGCGCCGACGATGTCGGCGCCCGCGGCACGCGCGGCCTCGGCACGGTCACCGGTCGCGAAGACCAGGACCCGGGCGGTCTTGCCGGTGCCGTGCGGAAGGTTCACGGTGCCACGGACCATCTGGTCGGCCTTGCGCGGGTCGACACCCAGGCGGAAGGCGACCTCGACGGTGCCGTCGAACTTGGTCGTGGAGGTCTCCTTGGCGAGACGGACGGCCTCGAGCGGGGCGTAGAGCTTGTCCCGGTCGATCTTCTCGTCCGCAGCGCGGAGAGACTTGCTGCGCTTGCTCACTGCTTCTCCTGGTGATTCTTTAGGAGTCGTGGTCCGGGCCGAGCAGGCCCCGCCACTTCTGCTGGTTTACGGGGGGGTGGGGCTCAGCCCTCGACCGTGACGCCCATGGAACGCGCGGTGCCGGCGATGATCTTCGCGGCGGCGTCCAGGTCGTTGGCGTTGAGGTCGGGGAGCTTGGTGGTGGCGATCTCGCGGACCTGCGCCTCGGTGATCTTGGCGACCTTGGTCTTGTGCGGCTCGCCGGAGCCCTTCTCGATGCCCGCGGCCTTGAGGATCATCTTGGCGGCCGGCGGCGTCTTGGTGATGAAGGTGAAGGAGCGGTCCTCGTAGACCGTGATCTCCACCGGGATCACCCAGCCACGCTGCGACTCGGTCGCGGCGTTGTACGCCTTGCAGAACTCCATGATGTTGACGCCGTGCTGACCCAGCGCGGGGCCGACCGGCGGGGCCGGGTTGGCGGCACCGGCCTGGATCTGGAGCTTGATGAGCCCCGTGACCTTCTTCTTCTTGGGAGGCATTGCTCTCCGGGTCCTTTCGGTTCGGGTCCTGCCCGCCTCCGGGGACCACCCGGATGCAGGCATACCGCACAACGATAACGGGTATGGTTGCGCGGCCAAAAACCGAGCAGGTCAGGCACGCTGCGAACAGCCCGCCTGACCTGGTCGGAAGCTCTTCTCCGGAAGAAGCTAGTTCTTCTGGATCTGGTCGAAGGAGAGCTCGACCGGCGTCTCGCGGCCGAAGATCTCCACCAGGCCCTTGACCTTCTTCGAGTCGGGGTTGATCTCGTTGATGGTCGCCTGGAGCGTGGCGAAGGGGCCGTCGGTGACGGTGACCGAGTCGCCGACCTCGAAGTCCAGCACCTGGACCTCGACCTTGCGCTGCGGAGCCGGCTTGCCCTCGGCCTCGGCGGCCTCGCGGGCGGCCTTCTCCTCGGCCTCCGGGGCGAGCATCTTGACGATCTCGTCCAGGGTCAGCGGGTAGGGGTCGTAGGCGTTGCCCACGAAGCCGGTGACGCCGGGGGTGTTGCGGACGACGCCCCAGGACTCGTTCGTCAGGTCCATGCGGACCAGGACGTAGCCCGGGAGCTTGTTCTGCTTGATCGTCTTGCGGTCGCCGTTCTTGATCTGGACGACCTCTTCCTGCGGCACCTCGGCCTGGAAGATGTAGTCCTCGACGTTCAGCGAGACGGCGCGCTGCTCCAGGTTGGTCTTCACGCGGTTCTCGTAGCCGGCGTAGGTGTGGATGACGTACCACTCGCCCGGCAGGGTGCGAAGTTCCTCGCGGAGGGCCACGACGGGGTCGACCGGCTCGGTCTCCTCCTCGACGGCCTCGTCCGCGGCCTCTTCGTCGGCGCCCTCGTCCTCGGCGGCCTCCTGCTCGTCCACGACCTGGAGGGCGGCCTCCTCGGCGGGCTCGCCCGCCTCGGCCTCGGCAGCCTCGAACTCGTCCTGCTCGTCCGCGCCCTCGACGATGTCCAGCTCGTCGTCCACGGACTGGTCCGGCTCGATGGCGTCGTCGTTCAGGTTCGTGTCAGACACGGTGGCTGCTTCTTCCTGGATACATAGGGGTGGAACATGCGAAAGGGGCGCCGGGTACCTCGGCGCCCTTCGCTCTCGGCTCAGCCGAAGACGTACTTGGCCGCGTGGTTGAGTCCATAGTCAATCACGGTGACCAGGCCGATCATGATGACGACGAAGACGATCACCACGGTGGTGTACGTCGTCAGCTGGTTACGCGTGGGCCAGACGACCTTGCGGAGCTCGGCGACGACCTGGCGGTAGAAGAGGGCAAGCCGCTTGAGCGGACCCTTCTTGGCCCGCTTGCCGCCCTTGCGGGCCTTCTTCGGCTCCTGCGCCTCGTCCTGGGCGTCAGGCGTGTCGATGGAGCCCACGGCGTCCGCCATTCGTCCTCACCTGTTCCCGGGTCGTGGCCGTGCCGCGCCCGGTCTGAGCCGCACGGCGTTGCATTGCTGTACGTACATGCGCACACCTGGCAATGGTGTGTGTAGCAGGGCCGGAGGGACTTGAACCCCCAACCGCCGGTTTTGGAGACCGGTGCTCTACCAATTGAGCTACGACCCTTTGCGTGTCCCCCAACGTACCGCATCCGGACGGGTGCTCGGTGTGCACCGCCCGCGGCGCGGCAGCTGATGGCCAACGAGGTGAGAGTGTACGTGGTCGGAAGCGCCCCGTCGAACAGAAAGCGCCCGTGGGGGCCTTGGGGAGCGGGATGGCCGGGAAAGGGACGGAAGATCACCCAGGCCATGGGTGGATTCCGGACGGGTGTTCAATGACCGACCCGTGGATGTTCAGTCTGTGAAACCCGCGTGCCGCCCCGGTTTCCGGTCTGAAACGATGGGACCCATGAGCGCTGCAACCCCTCCCACCGAGCGCCGGGTCTCCGCCCGAGTCGGCGCGATCTCCGAGTCCGCCACCCTCGCCGTGGACGCCAAGGCGAAGGCCCTCAAGGCCGCCGGGCGTCCGGTGATCGGCTTCGGCGCCGGTGAGCCCGACTTCCCGACCCCCGACTACATCGTCGAGGCCGCGATCGAGGCCTGCCGTACGCCGAAGTACCACCGGTACACGCCGGCCGGCGGTCTGCCCGAGCTGAAGGCCGCGATCGCCGCGAAGACGCTGCGCGACTCCGGCTACGAGGTCGAGGCGTCCCAGATCCTGGTGACCAACGGCGGCAAGCAGGCCATCTACGAGGCCTTCGCCGCGATCCTCGACCCGGGCGACGAGGTCATCGTGCCGGCGCCGTACTGGACGACGTACCCGGAGTCGATCCGCCTGGCCGGCGGTGTCCCGGTGGAGGTCGTCGCGGACGAGACGACCGGCTACCGCGTCTCCGTCGAGCAGCTGGAGGCGGCGCGCACGGAGAACACGAAGGTCCTCCTCTTCGTCTCCCCCTCCAACCCGACGGGCGCCGTCTACACCCGTGAGCAGATCGAGGAGATCGGCCGCTGGGCCGCCGACAAGGGCCTGTGGGTCCTGACGGACGAGATCTACGAGCACCTGGTGTACGGGGACGCGGAGTTCCACTCCCTGCCGGTGGTCGTGCCGGAGCTCGCCGACAAGACGATCGTGGTCAACGGCGTCGCGAAGACGTACGCCATGACGGGCTGGCGCGTGGGCTGGGTCATCGGCCCGAAGGACGTGGTCAAGGCCGCGACCAACCTGCAGTCGCACGCCACCTCGAACGTCTCGAACGTGGCCCAGGTGGCCGCCCTGGCCGCCGTCTCCGGCGGCCTGGAGGCGGTGGCGAAGATGCGCGAGGCGTTCGACCGCCGGCGCAGGACGATCGTGCGGATGCTCAACGAGATCGACGGCGTGCTCTGCCCGGAGCCCGAGGGCGCCTTCTACGCGTACCCGTCGGTCAAGGGCCTGCTCGGCAAGGAGATCCGCGGCAAGCGCCCGCAGGACACGGTCGAGCTCGCCGCGCTGATCCTGGAGGAGGCCGAGGTCGCGGTCGTCCCGGGCGAGGCGTTCGGTACGCCCGGCTACCTGCGGCTGTCGTACGCCCTGGGTGACGAGGACCTCGTCGAGGGCGTCAGCCGGATCCAGAAGCTGCTGGCGGAGGCGAAGGCCTGACGTCCGCGTCCCGCAGGGGCCGACGCGCCGGTTTCGGTGCGTCGGCCCCTGTTTCTTTGTGCGAGCAAGACCACGTACGGGGAATCCGCTACCGGGACGGCAGGGGCGTACGGCAGGATCCTGGAATGGAGCGTGTACGTGATGTCTCTGAGCTGCCGAAGGCCCATCTGCATCTGCATTTCACCGGGTCGATGCGGCCCACCACCGTCCTGGAGCTGGCCGACAAGTACGGCGTACGGCTGCCCGAGACCCTGACCGAGGCGCTGACCAGCGGGGAGCCGCCGAAGCTGCGGGCGACGGACGAGCGGGGCTGGTTCCGCTTCCAGCGGCTGTACGACGCCGCGCGCTCGTGCCTGCGGCAGCCGGAGGACATCCAGCGCCTGGTGCGGGAGGCCGCGGAGGAGGATGTGCGGGACGGCTCGGGCTGGCTGGAGATCCAGGTGGACCCGACGTCGTACGCGCCCCGTCTGGGCGGTCTGATCCCGGCGCTGGAGATCATCCTGGACGCGGTGGAGACGACCATGCGCGACACGGGCCTGGGCATGCGGGTGCTGGTCGCCGCGAACCGTATGAAGCATCCGCTGGACGCCCGCACGCTGGCCCGGCTGGCCGTGCGGTACGCGGAGCGCGGGGTGGTCGGCTTCGGCCTGTCGAACGACGAACGCCGGGGCATGGCACGGGATTTCGACCGGGCGTTCGCGATCGCCCGGGAGGCCGGGCTGCTGTCGGCCCCGCACGGCGGCGAGCTGGCCGGTCCCGCCTCGGTCCGCGACTGCCTGGACGACCTGAGCGCCCACCGCATCGGGCACGGTGTGCGGGCCGCGGAGGACCCGCGGCTGCTGGAGCGTCTGGCGCGCAAGGGCGTGACGTGCGAGGTGTGCCCCGCCTCGAACGTGGCCCTGGGCGTGTACGAGAAGCCGGAGGACGTGCCGCTGCGGACGTTCCTGGAGGCCGGGGTCCCGATGGCGCTCGGCGCCGACGACCCCCTGCTGTTCGGCTCCCGGCTGGCCGCCCAGTACGACATCGCGCGACGCCACCACGGCTTCTCGGACGAGGAGCTGGCGGAGGTGGCCCGCCAGTCGGTACGGGCCTCGGCGGCGCCGGAGGACGTGCAGAGGAAGCTGCTCTCGGGCGTCGACGACTGGCTCAGTGCCCCGGTCGCCTGAAGTGGGCGTAGGGCGGGTACGGCTTGAAGCAGATCAGCACCTCGACGGGGTGCCCGCCGCCGGGCGGCTGGATCAGGTCCGGGAGGGCGGACATCAGCGCCGACTGCCCGGTGTGGACGCGTTTGTGGCGCGGTCCCCAGCCCGCCGCGTGGGCCAGGTTCGTGGCCGCCTCGGCGAAGACTCCCCGGCTGCCGAACAGGAAGAGCGTGCGGGCGTGTGTGGTGTGCCGCAACTCCTCCCGGAAGTCCGCCCGTTCGTACCGACTGCGCCATGACGCGGCGTCCCGGGCGGTGCGCGCCTCGTCGGTGCGGGCGGTCAGGGGCACGCCCTGGCGCAGCTTCCGGCGCAGCTCGGGCCACCTGCTGTGGCGCAGGCCGGACGTGGGGTGGGCCAGGACCAGGTCGACGGGCTCGCCCCAGCCCTCGTCGGCCGGGATCCCGTCGCGCAGCGGCACATGGACGATCGTGTGGCGCGAGCAGGCGGCGAAGGCGAACAGGCCGGCGAGCCGGCTGAGCCCGTCGTGGTCGCCCAGCAGCAGACCGATCGGATCGGGTGCGCTCAGCGAGGTGTGCCGCAGGGTCCGCCGCGGCTGCACCACCCGGTGCTCGTGCGGCCCGAGCCGGGGGCGGAACTCCTGCAGCCTCAGACGCACGGGGCCAACGGGGCGCTTGGGGAGCATGGAGCGGTACGGCCGGGCGGCGCGACGGGGTGTGTCATGCCCCCAGCGTTCCGGTCGGGCGCGGTCCTCGGCAACGGAGATTCCGGCGGCCGGCGTCCGGGCGGGACAGCGGGCGAAGTCGTCGACCGGCGCGGCGCGGCCCCGCGCGGCTCGGCTCCCTACAGGCTGACCCCGACCGTCACCGGCTCGTTGACCAGTGTGATGCCGAAGGTGTCCTGGACGCCGGTGACGACCTCGCGGGCGAGGGTGAGCAGGTCCTCGGTGGTGGCCGCGCCCCGGTTGGTCAGGGCGAGGGTGTGCTTGGTGGAGATGCGGGCGGGGCCGGTGCCGTAGCCCTTGGTGAAGCCCGCCTTGTCGATCAGCCAGGCGGCTGAGGTCTTGGTGCGGCCCTCCCCGGCCGGGTACGCGGGCGGCTGCACGCCGTCGCCGAGGCGCTCGCGCACGCGCGCGTGGAACGCGGCGAACTGTGCGTCCGTGAGGATCGGGTTGGTGAAGAAGGAACCGGCCGACCAGGTGTCGTGGTCCTCGGGGTCCAGGACCATGCCCTTGCCGGAACGCAGCTTGAGGACGGTCTCGCGGGCCGCGGCCAGCGGCACGCGGTCGCCGGGTTCGACACCGAGGGCGCGGGCCGTCTCGGCGTACCTGATCGGACCGGAGAGGCCGTCCGCGTCCTCCAGCTCGAAGCGGACGCGCAGCACGACGTACCGCTCGGGGTCGGACTTGAAGCGGCTGTGGCGGTAGGAGAAGGCGCACTCGGCGTTCGGGATCGTCACCGTCTCGCGGGTGCGACGGTCGTAGGCGACGACCTCGGTGATGGTGGCGGAGACCTCCTGGCCGTACGCCCCCACGTTCTGGATCGGGGTCGCGCCCGCCGAGCCGGGGATGCCGGCCAGGCACTCGATGCCGGCGAGGCCCGCCTCCACGGTGCGTGCGACGGCGTCGGTCCACACCTCACCGGCGGCCAGCTCCACGCGCGTGCCGCTCCGCTCGAAACCCTTGGTGGCGACGACGAGCGCGGTGCCCGCGAAGCCCTTGTCGCCGATGACCAGGTTCGAGCCGCCGCCGATCACCAGCAGCGGAGTGCCGGTGTCGTCGGCCTCGCGGACGGCGGCGATCACCTCGGCGTCGGTCGTCGCGGTGAGCAGCCGGGTGGCGGGGCCGCCCAGCCGGAAGGTGGTCAGCGGGGCGAGAGGGGCGTCGTGGAGTTCCTGCACGCGCTCAAGACTACGAGACGCCTCCGACAGCTCCGGCAGCCCCGGCGGCGCCCACCCCGGCGGGTCGGCCACGCGCGCGTACGGCCCCGCCGGGGTGGACGGGGCCGTACGCGCGCGTGCTCAGCTCAGGCTTGGAGGGGCAGGGTGGGCACGGTTCCTCCGCCGGGTCGGACGGTCGGACGGTCGGTCAGGGCGGGGCGAGTCGGCCGGGTGGGTCGGTCAGGTCGAGGGGTCCAGGGGGTCGAGGGGGCGAGGGTCAGTGGGACGTCGTCTGGAGCACCGGCTCCGGCTCCGCCGTCCCTCCCGCGGTCGTCGCGAGGTGTGCGGCGCGCCGGGTCGGGATCAGCAGGGCCGCGACGCCGGCGATCGCGACGACCGCGGAGCCGGTCACCAGTGCGGGCTTCAGCCCGTCGACGAAGGCCTGGCCGGACTCGTAGCCGCCCTGTGCCGAGAAGATCGACGACATGATCGCGATGCCGAGTGCGCCGCCGACCTCGCGCAGGGCGTTGTTGGCGCCGGAGGCGATGCCCTGTTCCTTGGGCAGGACGCTGGACATGACCAGGTTGGCCGCCGGGGCGAAGTACAGCGCCATGCCGATGCCGCTCAGGATCAGGCCGGGCAGCTGGGCGGCGTAGGAGACGCCGGTGCTCGCCACGGTGGCGATCCAGCCGAGGCCCGCGGCCTGCAGGAAGAGTCCGGTGGCGACGACGGGCCGGCCGCCGATGCGGTCGGAGAGGATGCCGGCGATCGGTGCGACGATCATCGGCATGCCGGTCCAGGGCAGCATCCTGAGGCCCGCCTCGGTGGGCGAGTAGCCGAGGACGCCCTGCATGAACTGGCTGAGCAGGAAGATCGAGCCGAACATCCCGAGGAACATCAGCAGGCTCGCGGCGTTGATCCCGGAGAAGGCGCGGGAGCGGAACAGCCGCATCGGGAGCATCGGGTTCTTGGCGCGCAGGCTGTAGAGGACGAAGCCGAGCAGCAGCGTCGATCCGGCGAACAGGCCGGTCATCACCAGCGGGCTGGTCCAGCCGTCGGCGGGCCCGCGGACCAGGCCGTAGACGATGCCGAAGAGGCCGCCGCTGGCGAGCAGGGTGCCGGGGGCGTCGAGCGGGGCGCCGGTGCCGTGGGACTCGGCGAGGCGCAGCCGGGCGAGCGGCAGCAGGGCGACGCCCAGCGGGACGTTCAGCCAGAAGATCCAGTGCCAGGAGACGTGCTCGGTGAGGCTGCCGCCGATCAGCGGTCCGGAGGCCACGGCGAGGCCGTTGACGGCGCCCCATATCCCGTACGCCATCCCGCGCTTGGCGGCGGGCACGGCGGCGGTCAGCAGGGTGAGCGTCAGGGGCATCATGATGGCCGCGCCGACGCCCTGGACGGCGCGGGCGGCGATCAGCGAGTCGATCGCGGTGGCCATGGCCGCGGCGGCGGAGGCGCCGGTGAAGACGGTGAGGCCGACGAGGAACATCCGGCGGCGGCCGAAGCGGTCGCCGAGCGCGGCGCCGAACATCAGCAGGACGGCGAAGGTGAGGGTGTACGCGCTCACCGTCCACTCCAGGTCGCCCAGCGCCCCGCCGAGGTCCTTGCGGATGGAGGGCAGGGCGGTGGTGACGACGAGGTTGTCGAGCGCCGCCATGAAACCGGCGACGCTGGTGATGACGAGGGCCCAGACGGTTCCCCCGCGACGTGCGGTCTGCTGTGACATCGCTCCCCCAGCGGGTGAGTCGGCCGCTGCTGCGGTCAGTTCGGTCGGTGAGTTCGGTCGGCCGGTGTGGTCGGCCGGCTTGGTTAGTTAGTGATGACTAATTTTCACGGACATGGAAAGGCGCCTGCGACGCCTTCCGCGTGGGCTACTTCCCCAGCCGGCCGTTGAGCCGCGCCTCCGGGAACAGCCCCTCCCAGACCCGGTGCTCGGGCGGAAAGCCCATCGCCACCAGGCAGTTGATGAGCATTCCGTACGCCATGAACGTCGTCGTCCCCTCGACGTCCGCGCCGAGCGGCAGATGAACCGTGTCCCACAGCCGCATCCAGCCCGCCCGCACCTCCTCGCCGAGTTCGTGGTCGCCGGCCTGCTCGGCGGCGGCCACGGTGACGTACATCTGCATCTGCATCAGCAGCCGCTCGGGCCGCTCCGCGATGACCTTGGTGTACGCGTTCGCCATGGACATCAGGGCCTCTTCGCCCTCCAGCCCCTCGGCGGCCTCCTCGAACGTGCGGATGGTGTCCTGCATGCACCGCTGGGCCACCGCAAGGAAGAGCGCCTTCTTGCCCGGGAAGAGCCGGAAGAGATACGGCTGCGAGACCCCGACACGCTTGGCGATCGCCTCGGTCGAGGTGCCGTGGTAGCCGCCGCGGGCGAACTCGGTGGTCGCCGCGCGGATGACGCTCTCACGCCTCTCTTCTGCACTCATCCTGGCCATGCAGGTAAGTTATTACTCAATCACTAACTACGTCAAGGGCTCCCGGAACATCCCCCTACCTTCGGCCGTTGTCGCAGGTAGGGGGCTTCACACCAGTAAGGGGCGCCCCACAGTGGAGGACGCCCCTTACCCAGCTCGCACTCTGCCGCTCAGGCCAGCCGCACGACCGCCCGCGACATCCCCAGCACCTTCTGGCCGCCGCTGGTCGCGACGAGGTCCACGCGGACCGTGTTGTCGTCGAGCTTGGCGGCGACCTTGCCGCCGACCTCGATCGTGGCGCCCTGGTCGTCGTTCGGGACGACGACGGGCCTGGTGAAGCGGACGCCGTACTCGACGACCGCGCCCGGGTCGCCGGCCCAGTCGGTGACCACGCGGACCGCCTCGGCCATGGTGAACATGCCGTGCGCGATGACGTCCGGCAGCCCGACCTCCTTGGCGAACTTCTCGTTCCAGTGGATCGGGTTGAAGTCCCCGGAGGCGCCCGCGTACCGGACGAGCGTGGCGCGGGTCACGGTGAAGGTCTGGGCGGGCAGTTCGGTGCCGACCTCGACGCCGTCGTAAGCGATCTTCGCCGTCATCGGTTCCTCACGCCTCCTCTGCCGCACGGGCGACCAGCTTCGTCCAGGCGGTGACGACGTGCTCGCCCGCCTCGTCGTGGACCTCGCCGCGGATGTCCACGATCTCGTTGCCGGCCATGGACTTGACGGCCTCGATGGTGGAGGTGACGGTCAGCCGGTCCCCGGCGCGCACCGGACGGACGTAGCTGAACTTCTGGTCGCCGTGCACGACGCGGCTGTAGTCCAGGCCGAGTTGCGGGTCCTCGACGACCTGTCCGGCGGCCTTGAACGTGATGGCGAAGACGAAGGTCGGCGGGGCGATCACGTCGGGGTGGCCGAGGGCCTTGGCGGCCTCCGGGTCCGTGTAGGCCGGGTTGGGGTCCCCCACCGCTTCCGCGAACTCGCGGATCTTCTCCCGGCCCACCTCGTAGGGCTCGGTGGGCGGGTAGCTCCGCCCCACGAAGGACTGGTCGAGCGCCATGGCTCGGCACCTCCTGGTGTCTGCCTGTCGATGTCCGGCTGGTGCCGGGGTCCGGTCGGGCCGTAGGCCGGTCGCAAGAGCTGCCGGGCGAGCAGCACGTGCCGTCGACCGATCAGCAACTGCGTCCGCCCGACCGGCAACAGCCTCCGGCCGGTCGGCAACTGCTCCCGCCCGGTCAGTCATTGCTACCATCCGGCCGCCAGTGGCCGTCGGTCGCCCCATGGTTACTCACGGTCGATCCGTGGCGGACCGGAACCGGGCGGCAACCAGGGCCGAAACGACGCGAGGCCGCCCCCCGACTGCGGGGGGCGGCCTCGCGAACGAGCCTGATTTATCGCGTCTCGCGGTGCGCGGTGTGCGCGTTGCAACGCGGGCAGTGCTTCTTCATCTCAAGACGGTCCGGGTTGTTACGCCGGTTCTTCTTGGTGATGTAGTTCCGCTCCTTGCACTCCACGCAGGCCAGCGTGATCTTCGGGCGGACGTCGGTGGCAGCCACGTGAGTGCTCCTTGACGAACGGATGGAAAGGGATTAACGCATAGAAGAGTAGCCGATCGAAGGACCGACCCCGCAATCGGCTACTGTCAGTAGCGGTGACCGGACTTGAACCGGTGACACAGCGATTATGAGCCGCTTGCTCTACCGACTGAGCTACACCGCTGTGATGCGATCCGTTCCCGCCTTGCGACGGGAACCTCACACACCAGAGCCCCAATGCGGAATCGAACCGCAGACCTTCTCCTTACCATGGAGACGCTCTACCGACTGAGCTATTGGGGCGAGCGATGAAGACATTACACGCTCCGCCGCCGTTCGCCCAAATCCGTTTCGCGGCCCCCGTCCCGGCCTGTTCCCGAGCCCGTCACGGCCCCCGCACAGGTCCGATTCCCCGCTCCCCCGCGGGCCGCTGCCGCCTGTGCCGTGCGGCGGACCACACCGGTACGACTATTGCGCTCCTCCCCGACACGGGCGGGCCGCCGTCCTAGGCTCGTCTCACTCTGCGTGATCTTGCGTTGTGCCGCACAGTCCCCGAGCACCTGGAGCGCGATGCCCGAGAGCCAGCCGCCGCCCCACTCGTGGTCCTCCTCCTCGGGCGCCTCGGGCAGTCCGGGTTCCCCCGGCCCGGGAGGCGATCCGTCCGCGCTGCTGCTGTGCGGGGCGCGGCTGACCGACGGCCGGACCGTGGACGTACGGCTGAGCGGCGGGCGTATCGAGGCGGTCGGGACGGCCGGCAGCCTGGTCGCGGGCGGGCCGCAGGGCAGCGGCACACGCGTGGACCTCACCGGCTATCTGCTGCTGCCGGCCCCGGCCGAGCCGCACGCCCATCTGGACACCGCGCTGTCGGCCGAGGGCGACGGCCCGGTGTCGTACGACTCCAAGGAGGTGCAGCGCCGGGCGACGGAGGCGGCGCTGCTTCAGTTGGGGCACGGGGCGACCGCACTGCGCGCGCACGTGCGCGTGGGCGACGTGCAGGGACTCGGGGCGCTCACCGCCGTACTGCAGGCGCGGCGTTCGCTGCGCGGGCTGACGGAGCTGACGACGGTGGCGATGCCGAGGGTGCTGACCGGCGTGGCCGGGGCGGACGGGCTGGCGATGCTGCGGGACGCGCTGAAGATGGGCGCCTCCGTGGTGGGCGGCTGCCCGGACCTGGACCCGGATCCGACGGGGTACGTGGAGACGGTCCTCGAGGTCGCCTCCGAGCACGGCTGCCCCGTCGACCTGCACACAGACGCCGCCGATCCGGCCCGGCTCGCCCGGCTCGTCGCGATGGCCGCCGGGCTGCGCCCCGGGGTGACGCTCGGGCCGTGCGGCGGTCTCGCCGGCCTGCCCGCCGGCCTGGTCCGGCGCACGGCCGACCAGCTCGCGGCGGCCGGGGTGACGGTGGCGTGCCTTCCGCAGGGCGGCTGCGACGGCTCCGACCTGCGCGAAACGGCTCCGGTACGGCTGCTGCGGACGGCCGGCGTACGGCTGGCCGCCGGCAGCGGCGCCCTGCGCGACCTGTCGAACCCGGTGGGGCGCGGGGACCCGCTGGAGGCGGCGTACCTGCTGGCCTCGCGGTACGGGTTGGGGCCCGAGGACGCCTACGACGCGGTGAGCTCGTCGGCGCGGGCCGTCATGGGGCTGCCCGAGGTGCGCGTCGAGGCCGGCTTCCCGGCCGAACTGCTGGCTCTGCGCGGCGACCGGCTGGCCGGGGCGCTGTCGCTGGCCTACAGCCGGATCGTGGTGCACCGGGGGCGGGTGGTGGCGCGGACGAGTGCGGTGCGGGAGTACTGCAACTCGGAGTCGGCGGCGACGGAGTTGGGGCTGCCTCGGCAGGGGCGGGGAAAGTTGTCGTGACGCGCGGGAGCGTGCGCGGGCGCACACGTTGAGTGCATGCGCGGGAGCGTGCGCGCCTGATGTGCGCTGCGCGTGCGCACCCTGAGCCGTGGCTCAAGTCGTGCGGCGGATGCGGTCGTCCGGGCGTACGGTCGGAGACATGCGCATTGTCATCGCTGGTGGTCATGGTCAGATCGCGCTGCGGCTGGAGCGGCTGCTCGCCGCGCGCGGAGACGAGGTGGCGGGCATCATCCGGCACGCCCAGCAGGGCGACGACCTGCGGGAAGCCGGTGCCGAACCGATTCTGCTCGATCTGGAGTCGGCCTCGGTCGAGGAGGTGGCGGCGCATCTGCGCGGCGCCGACGCGGCCGTCTTCGCGGCGGGCGCGGGCCCGGGCAGCGGGGCGTCCCGCAAGGACACGGTGGACAAGGGCGCGGCGATCCTGTTCGCGGACGCGGCGGTGCGGGCCGGCGTGCGGCGCCATGTGATCGTCTCGTCGATGGGCGCGGACCCCACGCACCAGGGGGACGACATCTTCGACGTGTACCTGCGCGCGAAGGGCGAGGCCGACGCGTACGTACGACGGCTCGACGCACTGGACGTGACGATCCTGCGCCCAGGAATGCTGACGAACGACGCCGGCACGGGTCTCGTACGGCTGGAGGCGCACACGGGCCGCGGCCCGATCCCGCGCGACGATGTGGCCGCCGTACTGGCGGAGTTGGTGGACAACGCGGCGACGGCTGGTCTGACGCTGGAACTGGTCAGCGGTTCGGCGCCGGTGTCCGTGGCGGTGAAGTCGGTCGCGGGGAACTAGTCGCGTCGCGCGGTTCTGCCGCGGGGAACCGGCCGCGTGGCCCGGTTCTTCAGAACAGGGGTAGCTGGCCCGGGATCTCGGGGACCACGTAGCCGTCCAACGACGGTTGTGCGGCGTCGGGTTGGGCCTGGCGGCGGGAGCCGGGACAGGAGAGCAGTACGCCGTTCTCGCGCGCGCCGGGTGGGTCGTGCCGTGCGAACCGGCCGGCCACGACGGCGATCTCGCGACGGCATTCGGGACAGCGTCTGCGACGAGTGGACATGGGGTCAGTGTGCCGTGGGCGAGGGTGTGTTGCGCGAGGGGCGCGTGGCGCGACCGAGCATCGTGTCGGAGCTCGTGGGGCTCGCTCGTGGGGCTCGCTCGTGGGGCTCGGTCGTGGGGCTCGTCGTCAGCCGATGTAGGGGAACGTCCGCGTCCAGTCCATCGCGTGGTCGATGCGCAGGCGCATGGTCGGGTGGATGTCCAGGCCGGGCAGGTCCTCCGGGGCGACCCAGCGGGCGGCGGGGGTCTCGCTGCTCGTGCGGAGTGTCCCGCCGGTGGGGCGCGCCCGGAAGCAGATGCTGAACTGCTGGCGGACCTCCCCGTCGTCGTAGCGCATGACGTGGCCGGGATCGGTGTAGAGACCGGAGAGGCCGACGACCTCGACGTCGATCCCGGTCTCCTCCCTGACCTCGCGCACCACCGTGTCGCTGATGGACTCCCCCACCTCGTGCCCGCCTCCCGGCAGTGCCCAGCGGCCGTTGTCGGAGCGCTGGACCATGAGCACGTATCCCGCACCGTTCTGCACGAACGCCACCACGGAGGGCACCACCGAGTTCGCCGGCGGGGCGGCGGGGTCGTACAGGTAGTCGATCCGTCCCATACCGGGCCACGTACCCCATTTCATCCGGGATACGACGCAACCGGCGGCGACCCGGGAGCACCCTGACGGCACCCCGGAGGCGGGCCGCCCGACCGCTCTTGCTTAAGTCAATCAACTGACTTAGCTTGGGCCTGTCGCGCACGTCCGTTGCCAGTGCGCCCATGACCGCAGCCAGTGCGGCTCCTGTCCGACGCCCGACGCCCACGGAGGCCCGGCCCATGTCCCATGCACTCCCCCGACCCGACGACGACGGGGTGGTGACCGCGGCGCCGCGGGCCAATACCGTCGTCGCCGTCCTGGCCTTCGGCGGGATCGTGGTCTCGCTGATGCAGACCCTGGTGATCCCGATCGTCCCGGAGCTGCCGAAGCTGCTGAACGCCCCGGCGTCCGACACCGCGTGGGCCGTCACCGCGACGCTGCTGGCCGCAGCGGTGGCCGTCCCGATGATGGGGCGGCTGGGAGACATGTACGGCAAGCGCCGGATGCTGCTGGCCAGCCTGGTACTGCTGATCGCCGGCTCGGTCACGGCCGCGCTCAGCGACGAGCTGGCCCCGATGATCGTCGGACGGGCGCTGCAGGGCATGGCCAGTGGCGTGATCCCCCTCGGCATCAGCATCATGCGCGACGAGCTGCCCGCCGAACGGCTCGGCTCCGCCACCGCCCTGATGAGCGCCTCGCTCGGCGTCGGCGGCGCGCTCGGCCTGCCCGCGGCCGCGCTGATCGCCGACAACTTCGACTGGCACGTGCTGTTCTGGAGCTCGGCGGGGATGGGCTTCGTGGCGCTTCTGCTCGTCCTGTTCGTGGTGCCCGAGTCGAAGGTGCGCACGGGCGGACGGTTCGACGTCGTCGGCGGCCTCGGGATGGCGGCCGGCCTGCTCTGCCTGCTGCTGCCGATCTCCAAGGGCGGCGACTGGGGCTGGAACAGCGGCACCACGCTCGGCCTGTTCGGCGCCTGCGTCGTCATCCTGCTGCTGTGGGGCTGGTACGAGCTGCGCACGGACCAGCCGCTGGTCGACCTGCGCACCACCGCCCGCCGCCAGGTCCTGGTCACCAACCTCGCCTCGATCGCGCTCGGCTTCGGCATGTTCGCGATGTCCCTGGTGCTTCCGCAGCTCCTGCAGTTGCCCGAGGCGACCGGCTACGGCCTCGGCAAGTCGCTGCTCACCGCGGGCCTGGTCATGGCCCCGTCGGGCCTGGTGATGATGGCCGTCGCGCCCATCTCCGCGGCGCTCTCCAAGGCCAAGGGGCCGAAGGCCAGCCTGATGCTCGGCTCCCTCATCGTGGCCGCCGGCTACGGCCTCAACATCCTGCTGATGTCCGAGGTCTGGCAGTTCGTCCTGGTGTCCTGCGTCATCGGCTCCGGCATCGGCTTCACCTACGGCGCCATGCCCGCCCTCATCATGGGGGCGGTGCCGCCGTCGCAGTCGGGCGCGGCCAACAGTCTCAACACCCTGATGCGGTCCATCGGAACGTCGACCGCGAGTGCCGTCGCCGGCGTCATCCTCTCCCAGCTGACCATCGACTTCGGCGGGGTCGCGCTCCCCTCGGAGAACGGCTTCAAGACGGTCCTGGCGGTGGGCGGCGGCGCGGCGCTGCTGGCCTTCCTGGTGGCGTCGTTCATTCCGCGGCACGGGGTGCCGGTGGCGGCGGAGCGGGCCGAGGCCGGGGCCGATGGTGCGGCCGGGGCCGATGGTGCGGCGGGCGCGCCGGAGAAGGGCCTGGAGCAGGGGGTGAAGCAGGGCGCGGCGAGCGGCGCCGGCGAGACCGGAACGCCTGAGACGGCGGTGGGCGAGGAAACGCCGGTGGCCGGGGGCGGCATCCCGGTGGACGGCCGTGTCCTGGGCGCGGACCGCGTGCCCGTCGCCGCGGCCGCGGTCACGCTCATCTCGCTGGGCGGGAAGCAGCTGAGCCGGTCGGTCGCGCGGAACGACGGTTCGTACGGCGTCCAGGCGCCCACCGCGGGTTCGTACGTCCTGATCGCCTCGTCCGAGGGCTACCAGCCGCAGGCCTCGACGATCGTCGTCGACGGTGGCCCGGTCTCGTACGACGTCCTGCTCAGCGGCACCAGCGGCCTCGCCGGACTGGTGCAGTCCGCGGACAGCGGGACGCCGGTCGCCGATGCCGTGGTGATCGTGACCGATGTGCGCGGGGACGTGCTCTCCAGCGGGCGGACCGACGTACTGGGCGAGTTCATGGTGACCAACCTGGTCCCGGGGACGGCCACGCTCGCCGTCAACTCCCCCAAGCACAGGCCGCTGGCCCTGCCCGTCGAGATCGGCGGCGGCACCACGCGCATCGAGGTCGAGCTCCGGCCGGGCGTCCACGTGCGGGGCACGGTGCGCGGAGCGGGTGCGCGGCTGAGCGACGCCCGGGTGACCCTGATCGACGCCGCGGGCAACGTCGTCGCCACGACGAGGACCGGGCACGACGGCGCCTACGCCTTCTCCGACCTGGACAGCGGTGCCTACACGGTCATCGCGACGGGCTACCCGCCGCGGGCGGCCACGGTCACGATCTCGGGCAGCGACACGGACGACCACGACATCGAACTCGCGCACAGCGGCGAGTAGTTCGCTGCACCAGAAGAGTCTGTGACCGGCATTGCTGCTGGTCACAGACTCTTCGTGGCGTCCGGTGAGCTACTTCGCGAGGGTGATGGTGTTGTTGCACCCCAGGGTGGGGCCGACGTTGGTGCTCTGCGTGCCGGGCGAGCCGTCGCCGTTGACGTTGCCGTTCCCGAACCCGGACTGGCCCTGTACGTCGACGTTGTCGCCGGTCGTCGTGCAGGTGGTGCTCTGGCTGAACTGGGTCACGTGGACCTCACGGGCCTGGTGCTCGCGCGTGTGTGCGTGCCCGCGTCCGTGCTTGGGGCTGTGATCGTCCCCGTACCCGTTGGCGTGGGCGGTGCCGGCGCCGAGGAATCCGACGGCGCCGAGGAGGACCGCCGCGACGACGGTCTTGCGAGGCTTGTGCATGTCTTCTCCGGGTGTTGAAGCGGACGCGAACGTCATCTGCCACGCCACAAGATGACGAGAGGTTAATGCGCAAATGCCCCATATCGTCTCGTCGGCACGCCGGATCGTCCGATCAACGAACACGGGCATCAACGGCCTGGGCGCCGCCCCAAATCCCTTGTGCGGCAAGGGCATCGCCGGGTCGCGCACGGGCGTACTCGCTCCGCACAGAACCACCCGGGTGGCGGTGCCGGTGGCGGGGCCGGAAGCGCGAGACGCGACGTCGCGAAGATCGTCCGCCTTCGATTCCGGTCGGAAGATCGCCCACAGCACGAAAAACCCCCTCCGCACTGCATAAACGCAGTTCAGAGGGGGTCTTCCTCAGCGTGGCGGCGCCAGGATTCGAACCTGGGAAGGCTGAGCCGGCAGATTTACAGCGGGCTCCGTTCACCACTTTCGACCTGCGTTTCCTCTTGAACTAGCCGGTGCTGGGGGACGCATGGGGGAAGGTACGCCGCGATCTCACATGTCGAAGCCCACACCTGAGGTCGCCCGTCATCTACACACCGTCCTGGAGCTGCACCTCGCGAATCGTCAGATTGCCTTCCTGGAGGCCGAGAACGTCGCGTTCAAGGTCAAGCTCCCCCCGGCCGAGGAGCCTCGGGACGAGCTGCCTGAACAAGCCCCCTGCCTCACAGACTTCCTGAGTGTGGTGGCGCGTGGCCGGGTCCGAAATTGGGGCCCCTGGACTAACAGGTGGGGCTATCGTCGCCGCATGGCCCGTTCCTGTGTGTTTTGCGGCTGTACGCCCGTTACCAATGAACACGTCTATCCCCGATGGTTGGCGCAGGCGTTTCCCGAGATCCCGCCCACCGAACGGGCGATCATGATCTCCTACACAGATCAGGACAGATCGCGACGTCACTCCGGCCGCATGTTCACAGCGCAGGTCAAGGCCGTGTGCGAGCCCTGCAACAGCGGCTGGATGAGTGCTCTCGAAGGGCGAGTCCAGCCGTACCTGCTGCCCATGATCAAGGGTGAGATCACAGAGCTGCCCCCCAACGCTCAAGAGGTGCTGGCCACCTGGACCCTCAAAACGGCCCTGATGTGCCAGATAATGCAGCCTCAGGAATTGCCCAACCTGCCAGCCGACCTCTTTAGGGACCTGTATCAAGACCGGTCACCCGCCGCCGAGATGAAGGTGTTCTGCGGTTACATGATGCCGCCCCAGTACCTCAACGGTCCGAGCCCCGTGGAACACCGCTCCATACCGAGCAGGCGCCGAGACCGCACGGAAGACGGACGGGAGTACGAACTCTGGGCCACCGTGGTGACCATCCGGATCGGCTATGCGGTGCTCCAACTCATGAGCGCGGGCCCCAAGGGCCTCCGGTACGAAGTCGGCCTTGGGGACTTCTCCCCATACGTCGAGCCGCTATGGCCCGTCCGGGAGACATTCTCCTGGCCTCCTCGCGCCCTGAAGTCGGTCAGCGAGTTCAACGTCTTTGCTGATCCCCTCAGCAGGGTGAAGCGGCCGGTTCCTGAGTAGGACCAGGCATGACTCCGGTCCACCCACCGAGTCTCTGAATTCGTTCGCACCTGAAGTACAGGGGCGGATACCGTCCATCCATGGACGATTCACTCTCCTTTGAGAGTCTGCTTGCCGGGGCAAAGAAGTTCGCCGGGCTCGCGCTGCAAGCCCACCGCGACCGGGACGACGAAGTGTTCGTCCTGCACACGGGCGTCAGCATCGAGCGCCTGATGAAGGCGTCCCTGGCCAAGACTAACCCCGTGTTGCTCATGGAGACCGGAGCCGTCAAGGACGACCGTGTACTCCTGCACTTCGCGGGACTCCGGCCGTACGGGGAGCGGATCCGCACCGTCAGCGCCTCCGCAGCTCTCGCACGCATACGATCAGCCGGGTGGCTGCCGAAAGACCCGGCATTGGACGATCTGATCGAGCTGCGCAATGGTGTCGTCCACCTCGGGCCCACTGAAGCGGACAGCTCGGATGTCCTGGCCACCTTCGGTCGAACGACCAATACACTGATGGCACACCTCGGCCTTGATCCCGTTGACTACTGGGGCGCCTGGAAGCCCCTGATCGACATCTCTCTCAACGATCAGCTCGAACGAATCGAGCGCGACGTCAAGCGGCTCATTGAGCAGGCTCGCCACCGCTATGCAGAGCGGACTGCGCGGCTTCCTGCTAAGGCCGTTCAGCTCCTCAAGGATGACGCGGCGCTTGGAAATCTCCCCGGGTTCCCGACCTCCCAGGAGGGCCCCATCGTCTTCGGTCGGGTCGCCTGCCCCGCGTGCGACAACCCTAACGCAATCGTGCTGCTGGTCTTGAACCGTTTGGGCGACGCCAACCGCGCTGAACGCCGTGCCGCTTACGCCGGATACGGATGCAGCCTATGCGCACTGCCGCTGCCGACCATCGAGCAGATGGACGCGACCGGGATCGACGTCATGGACGTGAAAATGCCAAACCGCCCGCTATCAGTCATTGAAGCGCAGCTGAACGATATGCTGGCGAATATGACCGCGGAGGCCGCCGCTCAGGCACAGTAGCCATTGCCGGATGACGAAGACGGCGGCCGCGAAAAAGACGGCACGCCGGCCGCGCGGCGCCTAGTCCAGCACCCTCAGGGCCGTATCAGGCTGGCACTGCGGGCACACCTTGACTCCGTCGGCGAGCGCCCGCCGGGGCTGATCCCGGATGATGCCGCGGCTGGGTGTCACCGCTGCGCGCTACGGTGCCACCGGAGGGGTGAGAGTGGATAGTTACGAGATAGACCCGGCGACAGGCACGTACTTGGGGCCCCCGTACGAGTCGATGTACGTCTACGCGATCGGGACGGCCGACGCGCTGAAGGTCAAGATCGGTTACGCCACAGGCCGCCTAGAACGTCGCCTGTCAGAGATCCAAGTAGGCTGCCCGTTGCCTTTGGAGATCCTGTGGTGGGCTGAGGCTGGCCCGGGCCTCGAAGAAGCACTGCACCGCATCTTCGCCCGACAGCGCCTCCGCGGCGAATGGTTTGAACTCGGGCCAGAGCGATTGTCGATGTTTGACGCCCTGCACGAGGAGTTGTACTCCGAGAACTACGCGTTGATCGAACAGGACGCGGCGCAGCACCACGCCCGACAGAAGGCCAGCCGCATCCGAGCCGCACTGCTCGCTCAGCGTCAATCGCCCCCTCTAACCCGCGTGGCCCCTACCCAGGTGCCAGCGGCACCTCCGCCCCTGACGGCAGCCGTTATCCCCGGTGAAATTCACCTGACACTGCACCCTCCGGACGCCACATCGGGCGGCACTGTGGAATGGATGGCCGTACTCGACAACCGTCAACAAGTTGCGCGGATTCCGGCTCCGTTGACTTCAGGGCCTCACCTGCGCCTGAAGCGTTTCAGTAACCACAGATCACGCTTCGTGGTCTTCGCTGGAAATCGCGCTGGTGTCTCGCTCCCTTCAGCCGCTACAGAGGTGACAGCTCGAACTAGTTAACGGCGGTCCTCCTTCTCACTCGCCTGCACAACTGAGACCGTCGCACACGACGACGCGCCGCTAACCCGAGACTCGGGGGTTCGTCAGGGTTGTTTGGGCATGAGCAACAAAAGCTGCCCGGTTCTCCAGAAGCCGATCTTTTGCGCGCTCAACTTTCGACCACCAGTCATCCAACGGTCCAAGGTCAGGTGGTTCAGGTCCGCTCGGGATCAAAGCGTTCGTAAGATGAGCGACGTCCTGTTGCACAGCGCGCACGTTTGACCGCAAGGAGATTGCCGAGTCCGAGACCTCTGCTGGACCGAGCATCAGAATTTTTCCTAGTTGGTGATCCACATCGCTATCACGTATCTCCACGGTGCGGTAAACAGCCAGGTCGACGCACTCCAAAGCGCCGTCATACAACGAGAAATCATTCGTGGCTTCCGCCGTGCCGAGGGCAAGAACGCACTCATCCACGGCATTTACAAAGGCGTCACAGGCGCTGAGGTGGGCCACGTAGGCTTCCTGCCGTTGCTGGCAGAGCCACTGGCTGTGGGCTGATAGCCCTTGATCCTTGACTTGTCTACGGCCCGCCTTATACGCCAGCACTCCACTCACAAGCGCACTTCCGCCCCCAGTAACTAGGCCGATCACTGCGGCCCACAGGGTCGCTATCCCACCATCCACCGAACAATGATCTCCCGTCAGAGGGCCGAGCGTGCAAGCTTTTTCCCATGGCGACGAGCACAACTTGGGCTGTCACCTCCATGGATGACAACAGGGAGCATCCCGTGATCACAGCACAACGATCGATCCAAGGTCCCTCGGGTCGCGGCGGAAGACAGGAGCGGCTCCAGTGTCAGTGCTGTAATCTACGGTGTCGCGCATGGCCCCTTCTGAGATCACTCGTGCAGGCATCTTGCAGGCGATTGCGGAGCACGACCGGATCGGCCCCCAGGCGTTCCGGGACACCTACGGCTTCCGTGCCGCGGCTACCTATCTCCTCGAACACGAGGGAAACCTGTACGACTCGAAGGCCATAGCTGGCGTTGCCCACAAGTACGACTTCGGCGTGGCGCTCAAGCCCTCTTCCCCTGGACTCAGTGGTGGTCTGAAGCACGCTGTCGCCTGGCTGAGGAGGGAGGGTTTCACCGTGGTGGAGCCCCCCAAGACCTTTCACCGGCGTGTGGGAGACGTCCGTCCGGCTCGACGTGCAACGGGGCCCGCCCTGCACCGTCCTGTTCTGCTGCTCTGGGCCATCGGCCAGGCTCTGGCCGGAGCACCTCGCATGCGGACGTGGGCGACCACGCGTGATGCTCTTGCCCCGCTGCTGGTGAAGTACGGCCAGGTGGAAGACTGTGTGGACGGGGCCCGTTACCCGTTCTGGGCGCTCGTTCGCGATGAGCTGTGGACCGTCGAGCAGGGGCAGGACCTCAACCTGACCAGTCGCAGGCGGCGCCCCACCCTGGAGTCCCTGAACGAGATCAATCCCCTTGGCGGTCTGCGCGAAGATGACTACAACCTGCTCCGTTCGCAGCCCGATGCCGCGGCATCCGCGGCTGCCGGGCTGATCCTTCGCTACTTCCATTCCCTCCCCGAAGACTTGCTCGAAGACTTCGGCCTCCACGAGTTGCTCGCCGGCAGGTGGCCGGATGCTCTGCGTCCCCTGCTTGGGGAAACCTTCAAGGATCGAGACGCCATTTGGCGGGCCTACGGCGGCCAGAAGATGGCAGGGATTGGCTGCCTCGCCGACGGCATCCTGAGCGCCTTCTCCGACGACAAAGGCCCTTACGCCGATGGGCGCATCCCCGACACCAACTGGATCGCCTACGTGGGCGACGGGCTCTCTGGCGACCAGAAGCTCACCGACGGCAACGAACTCATGGCCGAACATCAGACAGCCGGCCGCCCGCTGCGCTACTGGCACAAGCCATTCCAGGGACAATTCAGCTTCGAAACCTGGGCCGTGATCGTGCAACGCCGACTGCGCTGGGGTGTGGGAGAAGACAAGGTGCCCCGCCGCGAGTTCCTCTGGGTGCTGGCGCCTGTCCCCTCCCCGGACCGAGCAACCTGGCCCGCCGAAGTGCTCGAAGCGCTGGACGCCGATACAGGCGAACTCCACGACGACACCGGCGACTACCGTCCCAGCGACCTGGACCTCGAAGCCCCCAGCGGCGAGGAGAGCGACGCGGATGCGTATCGGCGTCTAGCGCAGAAGGCCGAGGCGAACGCCGAGCGGCGCAGCCAGATGAAGAAACCGACCCTGGCCGACAAGTACGTCCGCGACCCCAGCGCGCGAGCCGCGGTCATCAAGCGCTGCCACGGCAGGTGCGAAAGCCCTGAATGCGCGGGCCACCCCACTGAGCTGACAACAGCTGGCCTACCGATCCTGCAGGTCGACCACGTCAAGGACCTAGCCAAGGGCGGACCCGATGTCCCTTGGAACATGATCGGCTTGTGCCCCAACTGCCACGCCCTCAAGACCTACGGCGAGAACCGAGAGAAGCTCCGACGACTGCTCGCATCGACTGCGCGCCGCCTCCACGAGGCCAAGCTCAAGTGACCTACTCGTGCTGGTCCCTACTCATGGAGTAGGCACCAGCACGTCACAGGAACGGCTTTCAAGAGCGTCGCGATGTCACGGTTCACCCTCACTCTGACCTGCCCTCATTCGTCAACATGCCAGATCCCTTGAGGCGCTGGCTCACACATGGCCCACAGAGTCCGATGCTCTGGGATCGAACACGGTGATCTCACCTCTCCCTAGCAGCCCACGTCCGTAGGGCTGTTGTCGCCACGAGACCTCGGAATGATTCTTGATCAACTGTGCAAAGTTGACCATGTCGACGGATCCTCGGACTTACCGTGTTTCCAGTGCGACGCTGCGCGACATGGGGAGGTCGTCTTGCAACCGTTGACCAAGGACCAGCTTCGGGCCGCATACCCCGACGAAGAGGAACAGCGGAACATCTTCCGCCTCATGATCCTCAGCGAAATTCTCGAGATGTGCCTCATCGCACGTGACTACAAACCACCAACATACCTCAATAACCAGATCAAACTAACCGAATACGGACATGAGAAAGTACAGGCCTTTGCGCGCAGAAAAATTCCCGTCCCCGAGGCGCGTACCATTTGCTTTTTGGAGTTCTCCTGGATCGATCTAATCATCGACCATAGGGCGACAGATGCCAGGCTCGTCCAGGACGCCATAAGTAAGCAGATTAAGGACCGAGCCATCATCTACCCGTTCATTTTCGGGCGGGAGCTTTACGACCGGGCTTATGACCAAATCGATCCCGAGAAGCGTGAACTTGACCTTTCCGACACGCTTGAATTCCTGAAAGGAACCCCTCAAGGCGTATTCCAAATGCATGAATACGTCACTGGCCCCTTCGGCCTGCTGAACAGTAAAGAGATGCGATTTTATCAGCCACAGCGGTACGCAAACTTGCTACACTGCAGCGACCCCAGCTGTCACGTAATCCATTCAGTGCACTTCTCAACTGCTAGTGAAGCGCCGATCAATAAGCATCGAATTGAAGCGGCGCGAATTCTCCAAAAGGAGAGCGAGATCCCCAGCGCTTGGGCGTCCTTCCTCTCAGATGTTTTCACGGGACTGGTACACCCCGCGCGCGACAATGCCAGCGAGACGATAATTCCAATCCTGGGTGACTGCCTAACAGACGTTGAAATAGGCGCGCTCACAGAGTGGCTGCTAAACAACACGAAAGGCGCATTGCGCGACCTATGCAGCACTCTCCAACTTCGCGGAAGCGCCTCTCAAATCGTCAACGGCATGGGCCGCGCTGAATTGATGCAGCTATGCCTAACTATGAGTGATCGAGATATCATTCAGGGAATCGACACTCTTGTGCATCAAGAAGTAATCTCGGTACCTCGCTCGGAGATCCGACGCCCTCCCATCAACGGTGATTCAGCCTTCGGAGCTTTCAGGCTGAGTGCAGAGCTCGGTTCGCATGGAATTCGGACACGATCCGCACGTATGAACCTCGCAACACTCAGATTGAGAAGCCTCGTTGAGGACATGTACCGTCTCTCGGATGTTGCTGACCGAGAAGAATTGGAGTGGCAGCTGAGAGATGCCACGGGCGACACACTGGAGGCGCGCCTCGAGAACTATCTACTCGAGCAGTCTCCCTCGTCAGTGGTCAAGAGTCTTGTCCTGGCGCGAAAGAGTAACGCCGTGGCGGCATGCGAAATATTGCGCCTGCGGGAAGGCGCAACGGACGACAAGGATTTTATCCCTCTCATCCTCTGGAAACTAGGATTCGCCTCACCGAGCGAGGGGGACCCACACTCCGACTTCTGGCGTTTGCATGAAGAGATGGAGAGAATGGCGCGGCTCGGGCCAGGCCGCCCCTTGTCTCCTTCGGTTGAGGAGTTTCGAGGAGTGGCAGCTAATTATTTCGTCGCCCTCGAAAGTGCGTTGGATGACGCTGTCGCATTCACGGTTTGGGCCCTTTCTCACGATCACGTAACCGATCGGCGGCCTTTCGTGTTTGAACCGGAACACCAAAGGATCAAGTCTTATAATTGGCTACAATCTGCGGTTTCCCAATCGGGCGACGCAGAACTCGCTTACGGAGAGAGAAATAATCTCTACCCTCTTTTTAGAGGGTTCCAATGTCTCGGGTCTGAATTGCAGCGACTGGCAGCAGAGCGCGACGCGCACAAACGTAGCCCTGAGGATTTTCCAGAATGGGTTGGCCAGCAATCCTTGCAGCGGTTCCCCTTCGTACACTCCATCCCATTTCTTGACCTGACAGATGACTCAAGGGAGATGATTCTCAGGAATCTCCACGAGATCAGCCGAATACTAGTGTCGGAACAAGCATATGATGCTCGCAACAACTGGCTCCATGGGGGCCCAAAAGACTTGGACTTCGGAAACGTCAGGGCCACACTGTCGGCCATTCGGGATGCAATTCAACTAATTGAGGACTGTGGCTTCGTTCGCACGATTTTCGCTGCATCCTCTCATCGATCCGACGGGTATGGGAGATCCGTAACCACGCTCAGAAATACGCGCCAAGTAACTCTTGAGGTGCACGAACCCTCTCCATTCCTCTGGCTGAAGCTCCCCAGTGTGGGCGGGGGTGTGCACGTGATGACGGCGGCTTGCTTTTCCGCACCGAACAATTTCCTACGATTCCGATCGGAAGTTGCTTCGCCGTTTACGGCGATGTGGTCGGATTATCCGCGCCGAAAGCCGCAGTCTCAAAAGGTGGGGCACGCCCTGGATGCAGTAGGTGGCTCCAATAGGGACCAGGCAGGCTCCGACGGAGGAACTTCGACTATTTCCTGATCTCCTCCCGGCGATCGTGTAGGTCACGACGGGGGTGTTGGCGTCAGCGTGCCGTCTGGGGCGCCAGGCCGCATGCACGTCGCCCTTGTCGCTCTTAGGCTGATCGTGCTCGGGGCTTCTCGCGGAGGTCTGCCATGCCCCGAACCATCTGGTCTGGCGCCATCTCATTCGGGCTGGTCACGGTGCCGATCCACGTGGCCAGTGCCACCGAGAATCACAGCATTAGCTTCCACCAGTACCACCTGGCCGATCAGGGCCGGATCCGCTACCGCAAGTTCTGCGAACTGGAGGACCGGCAGGTCTCTGAGAGTGAGATCGGCAAGGGCTACGAGTACGCGAAGGACCAGGTCATCCCGATCAGTGACGCCGACCTGGCGAACCTGCCGCTGCCCACCGCGAAGGCGGTGGAGATCGAGTCGTTCGTGCCGCTGGAGTCCATCGACCCGATCCGCATCGGCGCCGGCTTCTACCTCACCCCCAACGGGCAGGTCGCGGCCAAGCCCTACAAGCTGCTGCGCCAGGCCCTGGGCCGCTCGGCGCGGGTGGCCATCGTCAAATGGGCCTGGCACGGCCGCGAGCGGCTGGGCCTGCTCCGGGTGCGTGACGAGGCGCTCGTGCTGCACCTCATGTACTGGCCGGATGAGATCCGCGATCCCACCGAGCTGCTGCCGGCGCCGGTGGAGGTGACCGAGGACGAGATCGAGGGAGCTCTCGCACTCATCGCGACCATGACCCGCGAGGACCTGGAGGGGCCGGAGTTCCACGACGCCTACACCGACGCCCTGGCGCAGATCATCGAAGCCAAGCGGGAGGACAAGCCGCTGCCCGAGGCACCCAAGGAAGAGACAGGCGGCAAGGTGCTCGACCTGATGGCCGCCTTGCAGGAGTCCGTGTCGAAGGCCAAGGCCTCCCGGGGCGAGAACGCCGACGTCCACGAGATGCCGAAGCCGAAGAAGAAGGCGGCGAAGAAGGCGCCGGCCAAGAAGGCCGCGGCAAAGAAGTCGACCCGCAAGCCGCGCAGCGCCTAGTCGAGGATGCCGAGCGCGTTGTCCGGCCGGCAGTGCCCGCACGCGGGGATGCCTTCGATCAGTGCTCGGCGTGCGGTGCCACGGTCGACGGGGCGGACGCGTTTACCGGCCATGGTGCAGTCGCCGACGTGCACGTAGAGCGGCGGGTTGTTGGGGTTGAGGCCGCGTTCGAGGAGCCAGTCGGGTGCGGGCGGTCGGGCTTGTCGGCCGCGCTGCTGCTCGGCTTCCTGTCGTTCTGCTGAGGTGATGGCCTGCCGGATGTTCTTCAGCTGCAGCTGGAGCCAGGTCTCCAGGGTGCGGAGTCTGGGTAGATCAGGCGGCAGCTCGTTCACGTGTTCGATTCTAGGCGCTATGGTGATCAGCGCACCCCAGGGGTAGAGGAGGCACCGTGGCCCGCGAGCGCATCAGCCTGGTGGAGTTGCTACGCCGGCACCCCGTCGACCTGTCCGCCCTGCAGCCGGCACCCGCCGAACCTACGGGCCGCGAGCTGTCCGCGCGCGTTCGGGCCATCCACCACAAGCCGTGTTCGGTGTGCGGGCAGATGTGCGCCACGTCCCGCGTGCACACCACCCCGGAGCAAGGCCCTCGCTGGGTCGACCTGTGCTGGGACCACGGGCTGGCGACCATGCCGGTGTCGCGCATGCCGGACACCGTGGAAGGCATCCTCGCCGAACTGCGGGAGGCGGCAGCCGAGGTTGCGGCCGAGCTGGGCCGGCCAGTGCCCATGACGGTGTGGACGGACAAGGACGGCTGGCGCGATGAGCCGAGGTCCTGACCCGCGCCGCTTCCACCTCACCCTGACGACCACCGGCCGGCCGGTGGTCGGACGAGAGGGTCGCCCGCGCCAAGTTCGTCCGCTGGATCGGCGAGTACGGCACCATCCCCGGCGCCCGCCTCACCCTGGTCGACGAGGCCGAAGCCCGCACCTTGGCCATCTGGCCGGACGAGACGTAGCCCGTCAGCCCTGGGGCTTCGCGTGCCGTACGGCCTTCTTGACCGCCTGCTCCACCTCGTACCGCGACAAGCTCACGCCCTCACGGGCCGCGTACTCCGTGACCCCCGCATGGAACTCCTCGGCCACGGTGCGCCACGCCCTCCACTGCGCCTCGTACGGCTCGCCTTCGAGGCCGGCGAGTCTTGCGTGTGCTTCCACGGCGGAACGTTCCAGCTTGATCAATTCGTCGGGGATGTCTGCCACGATCTGGAATCTTAAGCCGCCGCCCCGGAGCCGCCGGAGTCTCAGACCGGTGAGGACCTGACCTGAGTGAGTCAACGGCACGGGTCGTTTCCGGACGTTGTCCAGACAGCTCATTGGATCACTGCCCAGTTGGGCAGGCTGGCGGATGGAGAGAAGCTGCCTTACGCGCCACGTGGCGCTGAACTAGGGGGACTTGTGATCGTCCGACGGTACCTACGCGAAGATGACGAGCTGGCCCAGCACCTCACCCACCAGCTCAACACTCCACTGGACTGGCCAGAAGGTGAAAGGCTGGACACTGGGCACGTCGCGAAGATTGCCTCCGCGGCAGCCTGCGACGTCGCATACAACCAAGCGGCCAACGGGCATCTGGTCGACCTCTTCGCCGCGCTCCCCCTGCCGGGCACCCCCGAAGGGGATGAGTTCTGGGGTTCACTCAGGGATGTGGGAGGTCTTTCCGCCTGGAACATAATTCCCGCCAATGCAGGTGGTCCCTTCTTTGACTACTTGCTCAACGGGAACGAGGGGGGGCATAGCCAGCCGCGTGCTCAGCTTCCTGGGAGACCTTGACGACAAGCAGCGCGACGACGTAGCCGAAGTGATCGGCGCAGCGCTGGGGCAAGACACGTTCGCAACCGGTGGCCGATACCTCGGGACGCTGTGGCTGCGTGACGCCGAGACCACCGCCTGGCACGTCCTGCTCGCCAGCCGCCGGACCGGCGAGACGGCTGCCGACCGCAAACGATTCTTTGACGCCTGGGGCAACGCCTAAACGGCGTGAAAGCGGCAGCCCGCCCAGTTCAACTGGGGCGGGCTGCCTTTGTGCTGTCGAGAAGTCGCGTCAGACGACAGACGGCCAGCGAACGGTGACGACTACGGAGTCCTCTTCCGCCTGCCACGAGTGATCTATCCCGGGCCCCCACACCACATAGTCGCCTTGCTTCTCCAACGTGACGCTACCCACGCTGAGGTCTAGCCGGAACTTGCCGCTCACGAGGAGGAGCATGGCGGTCCGGTGATCGTCGGCCACCCACTCCGGCCGCTGCTCGCCTGCCGGGTGGATACCCCACTTCACCTCCAGCGCCCCTGTCTGGCGCACCGCGCTCTTGGTTGGGTCGATGAAATGCCCCAGAAGCCAACCGCGGTGTTGGTCTGCATCGGCGTTCGCGTTGCCTGTGTACCAGTTGTCAGCCATGACCTACGACTCCAATTCGATGGAAGGCATCCGAACACGCTGCCCGCCGATGGTGGCAAGCCGTCGGCAACCTTGGGTAAATGCAAAGAAACCTTCATTGCTCCAGCGCGGGTCAAGCGCCAACGACTCCAGCCGCATGGTATCGAGACTGGAGTAGCGGTGAAGTCCGCTTGATTCCCAATTGGCTCTAACTTGACCGCCGTACTTGGCCCACCACTCTTCGTCATCGATAACGACCAGGCTGGCGAACTCATAGTTGCCGCTCACGAGGTTGATCCCTACAGCAGTGGACTCCATCCGCCACGCGTCGCTACCTTGCCGGTCCATGAGCCAGCGCATTGGATCGGAAAGGAGACTTGAGTGCATGGGATCAGCGTGGAGCTGATCGCTGACAGTGGAATCCACATCGGTCCGGCCGAAGAGCTCTTCCTCCATCTCCCGCTCAAGCGTTGCTGAGAAACGAGCATCCTCTCCGTAGTCAGCCATCGGCCCGTGGAACGCTTTAGGGATGACCGCTAGGCGTCGGTTCGCGTTGAGCACACTGCCAGACCGCTCTTGAATTAGAAGGAGGTAGTCGGGGTCGTGGCCGCGCCCGCGGGGCCTTGCAATCGCAGTTAGGGCTAGCGCTCCGCCTGCACAAATACGCTCGGAGAAGTCCAAAACTGCCGCCACATTGGGTAGAAGCTCATCTCGTATTGGCATCGCTGATGGTTGGCGGGATCCTTGACCGGCGATCGACCGCATGAGCTCACCTTCCAAGAGGTTGAGCGTCAAGGCGAATTCAACAAAATCAATGACGGCCACACTGCCAGATACAATCCCTGGCCGGACATTCAATGAAGTCAAAGTGTAGATTTCAGAGTTGACGATCTGGCTGCCTTTTTCAAGTGATTCAGCCAAGCTCCGCGCCGCCTCTTCCCCCAGGGTCTGGCTAAGCTTCCTTCCATGCCGCGTGTTGGGGTAAAACTGGAAGTTGTCCTGTCCGGTGCCCACCGGTTGCGCCAGGTCCAGCCACGCGTCCTGCGTCAGGATGGTGGTCGCATGCTCCCGACCGGATACGTACGCCTTGTACGGGCGGCATTGGCCGAAGCCCGCTCGGTAGTAGCGCCAGGCAGCTTCAGCGGCCTGCTCCCGGGTAACCCGGGCAAGTTGTTGGGCCTGCCCTTCCATGGAGCGTGGGTCCAACGAGGCAAGTTCTTCCGCAACTCGCTCTCGTGCGCTGCCTGGCGCCCAATTAAAGTTCGATTCGAGCCAGGCCAAAGCGGCTGCGATGTGAGGGTCTTTCTCTAAACGCTGCTGTGCAGGGGTTTGGCGACGTGCAGCAACTTGCGCTTTCTGCGGTTGGCGATTCTCCGCTAAGAGCGAAAACCGCACCTTCACATCGTCCGCCGCCTGAAAAAGCAACGTATCCAGAGCGCGCTGAATCTCCACTGTTGGGACCAACTGCGGGTTAGCGCTCCACGCTGCTACAGTCCTGACAGATGCGCCGAGAAGGTCAGCAAATCCCTCGTTTGTTTCGCGAAGAGCCCTTTTGAGTGCGCTTGCGTTCTGGCCGGTCCAGGTGTCAACGACGTCCAATTGATCCCCCTGCTGTCAGTGGCCTGCACTGCGGCTGCACTCCGACTGCACTCCGACTGCACTCTCGCTTCATGTTGATTTACCGAGAGGCGCGATTGACTGCTCTCATGAAGAAGCGGAATCCAAACAGCCAAACATCCGCCTCGCCCTCCGGCTTGCCGGAAGATTACTTTCCCTCCAGGACCGCGACGCGTCGGCGCAGGTCCCCAACCTCACTTCGCAGCTTCTCGACCTCCTCGCGCAGTTCGGTGACGGCCGCGGCAGGGTCGGCAAGCTGTGCGACATGGCCGGCGTTAGGCGTCAGGAAGGCGCCTTTGCCCTGGTGGCTTACGGCAAGTCCGTCTGCCTTGAGTTGGTTGATGGCCGCGCGCGCCACAGTCACTGTGGCGCCATACCTCTCCTGGAGCTGGGCAAGCGAGGGGAGCTGTCCGGTCCCGGCGAACTCGCCGACCGCGATACGTCGCCGCAGGTCATCGGCCACCTGCTGATAGGCAAACTTGCCCGTCCATTCGACCATTTGCACCCCAAGTTTCGTCCCGGTCCCTGCCTCATAGTGCCTAAGTCGCAGAGCTAGTACCAGTGCCGCCGCTACCTGTTCGGCGAAGGCACTTGACTCACTCTGCCTCACAGTGCACTCTGAGGCAGAGTTGAAGGGCTCGATCCCACAAGCGGGTGGTGCCCTCGTAAGTGGATCTGACCTGCGCGAATGCATGTTTTCCGCGCGCAAGTAGCACCCCGTCGGGCCCGCTTACACGCGGTCCGAGCGGCAGGGGAGACGTCAAAGTCCGTCGTCTTCACGGATTGATCGGTGTCATCGGCTAAGCCGTTGGTCTGACCCTCGGGCGTAGACCCTGGGACCGGATCGGCGGGGATCCCGGTGGTTGGGCTGCACCCGGTCCATGACAGGTAGCCATTCCAGGGAGATCAACTCAGCGAGTGACGTCTGAGTGACGCGGTGACCGCGCGCCGTCCAAGGGAGGCGGAGCAAGGCGCATACGGGAGCCGCGAGCGACAGTGACGGGCTTTCCCGTCACTCGTCATGCGGGCAGGACACCGGCCTCAGGTCGGTGGCCTGCCCGTTTGATGAGGAATCAGGGCGGTCCCCCGGGTGGCACCCCGAGGGGACCGCGGACAGGCACCCGACAGGAGGCACCTGTGATCACCAGTCTGACAGAGGCGGAACGCGACGACCTGGCCCGCAAGAACGCCGAGGCGAACAAGCGCAGCGAGGACAACGCCCGAGCCCGAGGCGGCCAGTGAAGGCCGGCAGCGGATACGGCAAGCCGGAGGCCAGGCCGGCGCCGGCCGCCGGGTACATGGTCGTGGCGTATCAGCGCGCCGCCGCCGTGTGTGAGGTCGCCGGCGCAGGCGCCGGCCTCACCGGGACGGACGCCGCCTACTTCGCTCGCGAACTGCGCGAAGAGTTCCCGGACGCGATCGTCGCGATCCTCCCCAAGAGCTAGACCCAACCGCTCTGAACGGCCCCGATGGCCCTGGCTGGGTTCGATTCCCGGCCGGGGTACTCCGGCCGGCCGCCTCGCGCGGCGCTGGCAGCCCTTCCCGGACTAGCCGCCGCCCTCGGATGGGCACTCTCACGCGGCCTCCGGCTCTCCTACCCCTTCGACATGGGAGCTCCCATGCTCAATTACGTCAGCGGCCACCGGGCCGACACCCCACAGGACTTCGCCGAACTCGCCCTCGGCACGCCCGCCGAACTCTGGCTCGGGGTCGACGGCGAGAGCGCCGAAGAGCGCGCGGCCCGCCTGGACGCGGCCCGTGACATCCTCGCCGACCCCGAATACCGAGACCTCCCGGATGCCCTGATCCGCCTGGCCGCAAGGGTCGTTGAGGATCACCCGGACCTGTTCAACGTGGTCCCGCTGGCCCGCCCCGCCCGCCGCCGCACCGCCCGCCGGGGGGCCGCCGCATGAGTGAGGACCTGACACTGGACGATCTGGCCGTGCCGCTGCGGGCGCTGCGCCTGCTGGCCGCGGACCTCGGTCACCTGCCGGCGCCCGATGTGGACGTGACCCAGATCTACCCGAACACCCTGCGCCTGAGCTTCCACCGCGGCGGCCTGGCGGCATTCGAGGTGTGGCGCGAGACGTTGGGGATCGCCCCGGGCAAGGTGCGGCACGGGACGCAGGGCGGGGGCCACACGCGTGTTCTGCGCGCCGAGGTCCACTACGCCGGCGCCGAGCTGGAGTTGGTCGCCTACGCGGACGTCCACACCGCGGAGCCGTCCTCGGCCGAAGGAGTGGCCGCGTGAACACCCTGGCCACGCTCCTCTTGTCCGCGCTGCCGCTGGCCGCCGGGTGGGCGGTGCACGTGTGGTGGCTGCGCCGCTGCCTGAACACCGCCCGGCGTGACCCGCTGACCGGGTTACGCACCCGCGACGGCTTCACCCGCCGCGCCACAGACCTGCTCAAGGACCCGCGCGCGGTGGTGGTCCTCGCGGACGTCGACGACTTCAAGCACATCAACGACGACCACGGGCACCCTGCCGGGGACGCGCTGTTGAAGGCGACCGCGGACCGGCTCGCGCACCACGTCGGCCGTACCGGGGTGGCCGGGCGGCTCGGGGGTGATGAGTTCGCCGCCGTGCTCATCGACGACCACGGCACCGCCGCCGACATGCTCGCCGTCCTGCATGGCGTGCTCGCCCGCCCCGCCGACGGTCAGGACCCGGCCGTGCACACCACGGTCTCGCTCGGTTGGGTGCGCGCCGCGGACTTCCCCGCGGATGACCTGTCCGGGCTGCTGCGGCGGGCGGATGAGGCGATGTATGCAGCCAAGCAGGCCCGCGCCGGAATGCGGCGGGCCGGGCTTGGCTGGCTGTTCGCCACCGTCACCGGCCGCCGGGCCGGTCGCACCGGCGCCCGCACCAATGCACCCGTTGCGGTGGCTGCGTGATGGCCGCCTATACCAAGTGCTTTGACCCGTCCGGGGCCCGGTTCGGGGTGCCCACGTTCCCCTGGCAGTTTGCCCCGGACGGCTACGCCACCCGCCGCCAGCTGCGCGAACGCGGACTACGCCCCGGCGGGCAGCCGGTCGCCGCACAAGTGCTGCGTCATCATCGCGGCCGAAAGTCTGGCTACCAGGTGGCCTATCTGTACCGCGAGGACCTGGCAAAGCCCGTGCGGCCGATGACGTCTCGCAAGTGGGGCGCACTCGCCCTAGCCATGCACGCCCGCCGCACCTGCCCCAAATGCCAGGTCACCTACAGCTACTGCCTGCCGACCTCGCTCGGCATGTGCGTGCTGTGCGCCTACCCGGACGAATATCAAAGGAAGTGATCACATGGACATGGAGTGGAAGGAAGCCGCCCGCAAGGCGGTGCACTGGAGTCTGCCGGTCGCTCTGACCGGCCTGTCCCTGGGCTGGACCGTCTACGCGGTGGGAGAGATCCTCGCCCACCAGGCCCCCGCGCCGCTCGCCTACACCGTGGCCGGCATCTACGACGCGGTGTGGCTGTACGCGCTGGCCATGGAGACCGCGCACCGCCGGCAGGGATCGTCCGGGAAGCTGCCCGCCGCCCTCGGCTGGCTGTTCCTGGTCACCTCGGTGGGCGTGCTGTTCACCCACGGCCTGCTCTACGCCACCGCCGTCGTCGCAGTGATCGGCGCGATGGTTCCGGCCGCGGCCAAGGCAACGCTGATCATGGCGGTGGAGCGGGACACCACCCGCATCTCCCCCGCGGCGCAGCAGCAGATCGACGCGGTGCGCAGCGCGACTCGGGATCAGGTGGCGATCGGCCGCGCGGTCACCCGGGCCAAGGCCGACCGGCACACCACGGCCGCCGCCCTGGAACGCGAGGAACGCAAGGCCCGCGGCCAGGCGCACAAGGTGCGCCACGAGGCGAGCGAGGATCTGGCGAAGCTCACCGCCAAGCACCCGACCGGCGACGTCCCGCAGGAGGTTCCCGCCCTGTTCTCGGATGAGGACCTGGCCCGGGTGCTGGGCACGTGGACACAGGAGGGTGTGTCCCCTGTGTCCCCGCAGGTCAACCCCGTGTCCCCGATCGGGGAAATCGGCACTTCCCAGGGCGAGGGACACACCCCGCTCGACTGGGCCGCGCTGGTTCAGGTGGCGGCCGTAGCCGGCGTCGAAACCCCCGAGCCGGGCCAGCCGCTGACCGAGGAACAGCTCACCGTCGTGCTGCGGTGGCTGCGCCACTCGGAAAACCCGCCGCTGTCCTACCGCAAGGCCCTGGCCGCCTACCGCGCGGCGGGCTTCTCCGCGAAGGAAGAGCGGGTGCGCAAGGCGTACGCCGCCCTGATCGACGCGGAGGACGCGCAGCCGTAAAGCCGTCCGGCACGACGCGATGAAGGCCAGCCCAGGGCAATTGGGCTGGCCTTCGTCGCGACTGCCGGAAAGCAGTCGACCGCACCAGTGAAGCAGACCCGGTGAGCCCCGGCGAGCGGCACCTTCGCAGACCCGGCGCGCAGACCCGGCGAGCAGCACAGGCACCAAATCCACTCGATGCGCGAGCCCAGGCCCGCGCACCTACGACGCACTGAACGGAGAGTGTGTGGCACGGAAGCAACAGCAAGCCAAGGGCGAGGACACTTACGGGCAGGCCGCCGGCGCCATCGGCGGTCTCGCCATCGTTTTCGGCGTCCTGGCCGCCATCAAAGACAAATTGGGCCTGTCCTGGCCCGCCACCGTCCTGTTCACCGCCGGGACACTGGTCGCACTCGGCTACCTGGCGTGGAGGATCCGTTGGGGCCTTCCGCGCCTGTGGGCGCGCCAACCGGGAACCTCGCCCGCAGCCCAACCCGCGGCTCTGAACCAGGAATCCCCTGTCCAGGCCGTCGCTGGCCTGGCGCCCGGTGCGCCCGTAGGCGGGACACCGGTCGCTGTCGAGGCAGCTCCGGACGGGGATGAGCCCCACCCCCAACTGTCCATGGTGCTCAGCCGGGTGGGGGCCATCGGCAAGGACGAACACATCCGTGCTGGTGACGTCACCATCGAGGATCTGCCCGGCATCGGCACCGTCTACGACTTCCTGGTGCCGAAGGGCCGCACGCACGACGACGTGGCCAAGCAGCTCGGGCCGATCGCATCGATGTTCGGCGTCACCCGTCTGCACCTGAAGCTGGAGACGAGCCGGAAGACCGAGCGCCGGGTGCGGCTTCTGGTGCTGAGCGAGCCTCCGTTCAGCCAGCCGTTCCCGGCCCCGACCCGGCAGGAGATCCAGGCGTTCGCGGGGGTTCCCCTCGGACACGAGGTCACCGGCCGGCTCGCTGGCGTGCCGACGTTCGACAAGGCATCCCTGCTGGTCGCGGGCATGACCCAGATGGGCAAGACGACGCTGGTCAACGGGCTCATCACGTGCCTGCTGATCGGGTACGGCGAGTTCGACCTGTACCTGCTCGACGGCAAGCTGTGTGGGCTGACCCAGTTCGAAAAGCTCGCCGTCCGCTACGAGGCGTCCGACGATCCGGCCGTTCTGGAGAGCATGCTCGATGACCTGCTCTTTCGCGTGGACGACCGGTACACGCAGTTGCAGGACGCCATCCGCAACCGGCAGCCCGCGCCGGTCTTCAAGCCGGTGTTCTTCATCATCGATGAGGCCGCAGACTTCTACACCGACAACGGCACCAAAGAATCGAAAGAACAAGTCCGCCGGGTAACCGACAAGTCCCGGTCCCTCGTGGCGAAGTCCCTGGAATCCGGGATTTCCACGGTGATGCTCACGCAGCGCCCGGCCAAGGACGCGATTCCGGTGAAGGTAAGGGATCAGTTCCTGTACCGGATGTGCCTGTACGTGGCGTCGGAGGGCAGCGCGAAGGTGGCTCTCGGGGATTCGTACTTCGATACGGTCGCCCCGATTCACCCGGCCCTGCTCGACCCGGAGATCAAGGGCCAGGCCGTGCTGTTCGCCAACGGATCGTCAACTCTGCTCCGTGGCTTCAATTTCGCGGATGAGTTCATCTGGGGTGTGGTCGATGAGGTCCACGCCCGCCGCGAAGCAGCGATCCCGGAATCCCCACTGAAGCAGGCCATCGACCTGCTGAGGAAGAACGGTGCCGAATTCATGCTCACGTCCGACCTGGCACCCGCACTGGGCATCACCGACAACCGGCCCGGTGAGCGCGGAAAGCAATTGTCGAAACTGCTCGGAGTTGCTCCGGGCAAGGACGACAAGGGCGCCCGCGGCTACTGGCTGACCGACCTCACGGCAGCCGCCCTGTCCGGCGTGTGACCGCCCTCTCTCGGCCCGCCGGAGTATCCGCCAGACACCCGCCAGCGGTCCGCCGTGGCGGGTGCTTCGTCCGCCGTGCACCCGCCGTCCCGGCGGGTGCACGGCGGACCTCTGGCGGGCTCCTGTCGGACACGCGTGGCGGTCCTGATCAGCCAAAGCGATGCAACATCCCCGGAGAGGAGGGAGGAGGCCCGTTGCGAGCCTCAACAGCCGTCACCATCGGCATGGGAGCGACCGCGGCCGTCCTGGTGTCCGCGCTCGTCCAGGGCGCCGCTGACGACCCGGTCGGCACCGCGTTGAGCCTGGCCGTTCCCAGCCAATACAAATCCCTGATCGAGGATGCAGGACATACCTGCTCCGAGGTCACCCCGAATATCCTCGGTGCACTGTTGACGCAGGAATCCGGGTTCAATCCGAAAGCCCGATCCGAGGTCGGAGCGGAAGGTATCGCACAGTTCATGCCGTCCACCTGGGAGACCCAGGGCATCGACGGCAATGGCGATGGAAAGCGCGACGTGTGGGATCCAGCCGATGCGATCCCTTCCGCAGCCAAATACCTCTGCGGCATAGCCGAAGACGTCAAGAACGTTCCCGGCGATCCGCAAAGCAACATGCTCGCCGCGTACAACGCCGGAAGCGGCGCCGTCCGCAAATACGGAGGCGTGCCGCCCTACAAGGAGACACAGAACTACGTCAAATCCATTCAGACACTCGCCAAGCAGCCCTCCAGCGGGAAGACCGCAACCACCACACAAACTGAGGCCGCGATCAGCGCGGCGAAAGCGATGCTCGGCACCCCTTATTCGTGGGGTGGCGGGAATGCCAGCGGTCCCAGCACGGGAACCTGCTGCTCGCCGAATGGCCGCTCCGGAAAGTCAACCATCGGGTTCGACTGCTCGGGGCTGACGCTCTACGCCTACGCACAGGCCGGCATCTTCCTGCCCCGCACGGCCGCCGAGCAGTACGCGGCCTCCGAGCCGGTCAAGCCCGGCGACGTGCAGCCCGGCGATCTCGTCTTCTACGGCTCCGCCCCCGCGTCCATCCATCACGTCGGCCTGTACATGGGCGGCGGCTGGATTCTCGACGCCCCCCGCCCCGGCACGAAGGTCCGCTTCGACCCCATGGACACCATGCCCGACCTGTACGCCGTCGCCCGCCCCGTATCCCGTCCCAGCAAGGAGATCTGATCCATGTCCAAGTTCACCGTGCTCGCCAAGCCCGTCGACATGTCCGGCGGGTTCAAGGACTTCTTCGACACCATCGGCCTGACCGGTGGCGGCCTGGTCACCAAGGGCATCGCGGCCGTGATCGCGATCATCGCGCTGCGCATGCTGCTGCAGCTCTCTGGCGACCCCAAGGGCGCGCTGCGCAAGGGCAGCATGGCCATCGGCACCCTGTTCGTCGCGGTGGTGCTCGCCCTGTACGGGGACACCCTGTTCTCCACCGTCACCCAGGCCAAGGGCTGATGCCGGATGGCAGACAACTGCTCCCTTCTCTCGGGCCAGGCCCGGAAGATCTGTGAACAGGACGGCCCCCACCGTGCCCCCGGCGGCGGGGGCGGTGTCGACCCGTGTGACGCCATCAAGGGGCCGGGCAAGGCGTACTGCGAGCGCGTCCCTGGCTCCCACGCCCCCGGCACCGGCAGTGGTGGGGGTGCCTCCGACCACATCCGCACCCTCGCCGACAGCCTCATCAAGAAAATCAGCGGGCTGATCGCTCCGGAGCACGGGTGGGCGCCAGCGAAGTCCGACAGTGGGCTGTACGAGCCGTTCCTGTGGCTCGGGCAGCACCTGGCGGTCGCCATCTTCGTCTGTGTCGTGGTCGTGTGCGCCCTGGCTGCCTGGCAGGGCGCGCCCCGCCTCAAGCAGATGGGCGCGTCGACCGGATGGACCCTGGTTGCCGTCGTCGGCATGGCGTCGGTCCCCGGGGCCGTGATGTTGCTGAACAAGGCCGTGAGTGGTGCGTTCACGGCCGCGTTCAGCAGCAACGAGTCCACCCTGTTCGGCGCGATCAGCGACGACATGCAGCACGCAGCGGACTCGGGCAACCCCCTCGCGATCCTGATCATCTTCAGTGCGCTGGTGGTCGCCCTGGCCTTTGCGGCGCTGGTGTTCATGACCCGTCAGCTCGGCATCCTGGCGTTCGTGTGCATGGCTCCGCTGGTGCTGGCGTCGCTGGCCCGCGGGGGCGACACGACGGCCGTCAAGACATGGGCGATGCGCCTGCTGGGTTTGATGTTCGCCCCGTTCGCCCTGCTACTGGTCAGTCCCTTTGTGGAACTGGCCAAGGGGTCCCTGGTGGTGGACGCGGTCCTGCTGGTGGCCGCGGACGCTCTGATGCTGCGCATGATCTTCCACGGGGTGCCGTACTTCGGGCCAAAGGTGGCCCGTGCCGCCCGGTCCTACGTGGAAGGCAGGACCCCCAGCCCGCTCGCTCATGCCGTGGTGCGGGCCGGTGTCCCCGACTTCTACGAGAAGGAGAACACCCCGCGCGGCCCCCGCACGGTGAACACCCCGGGCCGCGCCCTCTCCCAGGACCGCGGCGTCCTGTTCGCCGCCTACGGCCTGAGCAAGCCCGACCGGTCCGGACGGCTGACCACCGCATCGGCCGTCGCCAAGGAACAGCGCGACAAGCGCGAGACCGCCGCCCGCCGTCAGCAACTGCGGGAAGTGCGCGAGCAGTACCGCACCACCCCGCAACAGGGCGCGGCCCCGGCAGCCCAGCCGGACACCGCCCCCACTCCCGCTCCGGCTCCGGCTCCGGCTCCGAACGCGCAGGATCCGACGGCGACTCCGCCGGCCTCGGACCCGTCGCCCACCGTGTAGCGCCACTTCCTGGCCCCGGCGCTGTTCCCTTCCCCGCCTCCCGGCGGCGGGAGCGGCGCCGGGGCCAGGCGCATTCACCCACCGACTTCCGGAGGTTGCTCCCGTGTACTCCCTGACCCCTGGCTACCGCATCCCCGCCGTGCAGCGCGGACTGTCCCGCGCCGAGACTCTGCTGACCAAGGTGAACGCTGGGCTCGGGAGTGCCGCACTGATGTCGGCGGCCATCACCCCGCCCCCGGTGTGGACGTTCGCCGCCGTGGGCGCCACGGCCGCCGTGCTCAACCTCGCCCCCGGCCCGCGCTCCCTCGCCCGATGGTCGACGATTGGCTACCGGCATCTGCGCGAGCGCGACGTGCCAGACAGCATGGCCGCCCACCCTGGCACCACCGCGTCGTGGGCGCTGTACCCAGGTCACGGAACGATGCAGGACCCGCAGCGCCGGGCAGGCTTCCACGACGCGTTCGCCCGGGCGCTCACGTTCGCCGGCGGGCAGGCCCGCAGCGCGGGCGTGCAGGTTCACGTCACCCATCACACCACCGCCCGCGACTACACCCAGCACACCCAGACCATCACCGTCCACGTCCCCAAAGGGCTGATCGCCCATCCCGACCGGGTCATCGACAGCCTGGCGCACGAGTTCGCCAGTCTCGGGGCGCTGACCCCCATGGAACCGGCCCCACTGCCTGCCGTAATCGAACGAGGCTCAGCCTGGGCCGGGTTGGACGACGGCCGTTTCGTCTCGACCGCCCGGATCACTGGATGGCCAGAGGAGACGGATGGCGACTTCATGCCGAAGCTGCTATTCGGGCCGGGTGCGGATCGGTCGATCGCTGTGCTGTATCGGCCGCTGCCGGCTGGGCTGTCCCGCCGGTCCGCGAAGTGGCAGCGCGCCGCCTCCGAGGCCTTCACCAACGACAAGGTCAAGCAGGACACCCACGACATCGCCAGCGGCACCACGCACGGCGCACTCGTGCAAGGCGCCACCCTCGTCGACCTGGACGCCTACCTCACGGTCTGGGGCGACAGCCCCGCCAGCGTCACCGAGGCCCGCTGGCAGGCCTCCCTCACCGCGGACCGGCACCGCATCCGGCTCGACTGGCTGCCCGGTCAGCAGCACCGCGCGCACGTGATGACCACCCCGCACGGAGCCTCCACCAGGAAAGGGGCCATCCTGTGATCCGACTGCCCACCACCCACGCCGCCGTCACGGCGCCGCTGGTCGCCTCCAGCACCGCCTTTCCCGGCATCCTGATCGGCCGCTCCCTGCTCGACGGGCGCGAGTTCCGTCTCTCGCCCGTCCAGACGTCGGCCGCGCTGTTGCCGTCGACCAACTCCCTGGCCCTGGGCGGTCTCGGCTCCGGCAAGAGCACGACAGGCAAGGCCCGGGCCAACCGCGAGATCCGCGAGAACGGTCACCAGTACGTCGTCATCGACTCCTTCGGCGAGGACAACGCCGGTGAGTGGACGCCGCTGACGCGCTCCCTTGGCGGGCGGGTCATCGAGGCCGGCACCTTCACCCTCAACCCGGTCAGTGAACTGTTCCCGCCCGAGGTGCGGGAGCAGCTGGTCCGCTCGCTGATCCTGGCGGTCGAGCCGGGTGCGCTTACCCATCAGGCCACCCATGCGCTCCAGCACGCGCTGAATCACCCCAAGGCCACCTCGCTCAACGGCCTGGTCGACGCCCTTATCTGCCCGGAAGATGGCCGCTGGCCGGCCGCGAAGCTGACTGAGTGGGGCGAGGGCGCCGCGATCGGCTTGTCCCGCTACACGGAGGGCAGCCTGCGGGGTCTGTTTGACGGCCCCGGCGCGAGCCTGCCGGAGACGGACCTGCCGATCCTGTCCTTCGACTTCTCCCACCTGGACCGCAACAGCCCGGCGATCCCCTCGCTGATGGCCGCGGTCTCCTGCTGGGCAGAGCACGTGTGGCTGCGCCAGTCCACCGCGGTGCACAAGCACCTGGTGCTGGAGGAGGCGTGGCAGATCCTGCTGTCCCCGGCCACCAGCGAGTTGATCCAGCGGCTGCTGAAGAACAGCCGCAAGGCCGGGCTGTCGCTGGACGTGGTGATGCACACGCTGTCCGACCTGGGTGAAGGCAAGGCGCGGGATTTGGCCCGGCTGTGCGAGATCGCGCACGTGGGACGTCTGAACCCGGAAGAGGCCGCCATCGTCGGCGCCCTGCTCGGGCTGCCCGCCTGGGCAGTCGACAGGATCCCCACGCTCGATCCGGGACAGGCGGTGTGGAAGGTCGGCCCGGACTACGTCGACATCGTCCAGACCGTCCTGAGCAAGGAAGAGGCCGCGCTCACCGACACCTCGGCACGCCGCCGCCAGGCACAGCAGGCCCCGGCGGTCGAGCAGGACACGGCCGCCGCGGCGACCGAGCCCGTGATGGAAGCGAGCGCAGACACCGCCGTCAATGCAGACTCGAGCGAGGATCTGTACTCGCCGTTCACGGCAGCCGATGAGGCCTGGGACTGGGAGAGCCTGCCGCCCAACGTCATCGGCGAGCAGGGGCACTTCGACCTTGGCCGGCACGAGAGCGTCATTCAGGCCGCGATGGACGGCCGGTGCAGCGAAGCCGCAGAGCTGGCCGCCCTCTACGAACGCGAGGACATCACCGTCCACGGCCTCAACTCCCCGCAGGCACTTGCCTGGTGGGAGACGCGGGCGCAGGTGGCGGATCTGCGCGGAGAGCCCGGACAGGCGGCGCAGCTGCGCGCTACCGTCGCCCGCATGGGCAACGACGACGTCGAATGGTTCGAAAAGCGCGCCGACAGCACGTCCCCCGCCTGGCACAGCGTGCCCCAACCCCCCACCCCCGCACCGCCGCTGGCCGACGACGAACCCGCGCCAGCACGCCGGCGCACGTGGCCCTACGTCGCCGCGATCGCCACCCTGTCCATCGCGGTGGCCTGTGTGTGGCAGAACGGGCAAGCCGAGCAGCACGCGCAGGAGCGCCAGCACAAGGCGGCCAACTACAAGGGCCGCTCGGGCGCGGCGCTCACCCTGGACGGCGTCAAAACCACCATCGTGGCGCAGTGGAACACCGACCGGGACCACGTAGTGCTTGATCTGAGTTCGTTGTTCGACCGGAACGCGCGCTACCTGCGGATCGACGCCTCTGGCAAGACCGCCAGCAGTGTCCGGGAAAACGGCTGGTTCCCCAAGGCCCCGGAGATCTTGCTGCCGGTGGCTGATCCCCTGGCCGACGTGACGGTTCATGTCGCGGTGGGAGGACGCACCTGGAAGGAAGGCTCCCGAGCCGTCAACCGGACTGTTCGCCTGTCTCCGGACGGGATCGCCTACGACGCACAGACCGGAGACAAGCTCCCCTCCGACCTGTGACGTCCGATTGCCAGTGAGGGCCCGCACCCCTGTCCCCTGAGGGTGCGGGCCCTTTGTCGTGCTCGCCTCCGGACGCTCCGTCCAGTCCTCGCCCACCCGCCCCGGCGCGGCGGGCGAGCACTGAACAGGCCGTCCGGCCGCACCCACCACCACAACCCGCGAAGGAGACCCCGGATTTGGCGAAAGCTCCGATCGTCATAGGCGTGCTGGCAGAACCGGCCCCCACCTGGTGGAAGGCCAACCGGCACAGAGTCCTCGCCATCGCCGCACTGCTCGCTGGCCTGTACCTCGGCACCCACCAGAGCGGAACCCAAATGCCGTCCCAGCCCGCGCACCCTGGCCACACCAGGCCCGGCCCGAGCAGCCCGCATACGGCCCCGGACGCGCAGCCTGAGACCGGCCCTACCAGCCCCGGCCGCATCACCATTCGACTCTTCAGCCCAGAGCGCTGAGCTGCAAAGGAGCCTCGTGTTCGAGATCCGCATCATCTGCGCACCGGACGACGTCGACCGCGTCACCCAGGCCCTGGCCGCCGCGTTCGACACCGGCCCGGCACGCCAGTACCCCGCCCGCGACGGCAAGCGCAGCCGCCTGTACGTCACCGCAGAGCACCGACCCACCACCCCCGAAAGCGAGTGATCACATGTCGTTCGGAGAAACTCCCGTGACCCTCATCGGCAACCTGACCGACGAACCCGAGCTGAAGTTCACCGAGGGCGGCGCGGCACTGGCGAAGTTCACCATCGCCGTCACCCCGCGCACCTTCGACCGCACCGCCAACACGTGGAAGGACGGCACCACCGCCTTCTACCGCTGCGCCGCCTGGCGCACCCTCGCCGAACACGTCGCCGACAGCCTCAAGAAGGGCTCCCGCGTCGTCGCCAACGGCCGCATGCGGCAGCACGACTGGACCAACGACCAGGGCGAGAAGCGCTCCATGCTCGCCGTCGAGATCGACGACATCGGCGCATCCGTGCGCTTCACCACCGTCACCATCAACGCCCGGCCCGCCACCAACAACGGCACGACGGGCGGCGACGCCTGGTCCACCAACAGCACCGCGGCCACCGCGGACACTGAGCCCCCCTTCTAGCTACGCCAAGGGCGGCCCCCTCGTCTCGCCAAAGAAGCCGGGGCCGCCCTTGTCCACCACTCCGTCAACAGACCTGTGGAGGTCTTTCAGCATGACCCAACCCGCCGACATCCGGCGAGAGCACGACGCACCCCCGACCGTGTCTCTGGACACCCTGCACCTGCTCGCCGCCGCCCTGCTGAGCGCCGAGCGGCACTGGCCGGTCATCCCCCTGACCCCGAACACCAAGCGCCCGTCCGGGCACCCCGAACGGGCCTGCCCCCGCACCGGGCGTTGCGCCACGGGGCATCGCACCCCCGAACAACGCGCCACCACCGACCCCGACCTGATCCGCGCGGCCTGGGCGAACCAGCCGTACAACGTGGGGATCGCGACCGGCCCGGCCGGTCTACTCGTGGTCGATCTGGACGTGCCCAAGGAGGAAGAGCAGGAAGGAGCGCCTGACGGCGCCACTTCTTTCCAGGCGCTCTGCGAGCGCGCCGGACAGCCCTATCCGTACACCTACCAGGTGCGGACCCCCAGCGGAGGCCGCCACCTGTACTTCACCGCCCCGCGAGGGACGCGGTTGAAGTGCAGCGTGAAGCGGCTCGCCCCACACATCGACACCCGCGCCTGGGGCGGCTACGTCGTCGCCGCCAACAGCACCACACCCCAGGGCGCCTACGAGGTCGCCGAGGCGGCCCCGGTCGCCCCCCTGCCGACCTGGCTCGCCGACCTGCTCACCGCGTCGGCAACACCAGCAGAACCGCCCGCGCTGGCTCCGGTGCGGGACGGCACCAAGGCCGCTCGCACCGCTCTGGAGCGGGAATGCGCGGTCATCGCGGCTGCCTCCGAGGGCGGGCCGAACGGGCGCAACAGCACGCTGCACAAGAGCGCGTGCAAGGTGGCCCGGTTCGTGGCCTGGGGACACATCCCCCGGCACACCGTCGAAGAGGCAATCCAGGCGGCGGGGGAGTCCACGGGACTGCCGGCCGCCGAGTGCCGCACAACGATCCGCAGCGCCATGGAGTGGATCCTCGCCAACGCCACACCGCGGGAGGCCGCATGACCACCACCCGCTCCCCCCGCCTGGATTGCCCCATCCTCGCCCCCAACGGGCCGCAGAACGCCCCGCACGCTCTCGGGCGAACGCGCGTAGGCGGCCGAAAGGAGGCCGCCCGAAGGGCGTCCCTTCAGCTCTTCCTCCCACCTCACCGCATCCCTTGCCCGCCGCACGAGTCCGAAGGGAGGAACGCCCTATGACCAGCGCCAACCCACCGGAGCCGTCCATCGACGGCGCGGCCCTGCTCGATGAGGTCGAAGCGTTCCACCGCCGCTTCAACATCTTCCCCACCGAAGCCGCCTACGTCGCCGTCACCCTGTGGGACGCACACGCCCACCTCATCGACGCCTTCGACGGCACCGCCCGCCTCGCCTTCCTCTCCCCGGAGCCCGGCTCGGGCAAGTCCCGCGCACTGGAGATCGTGGAAACCCTCACCCCACGCGCGGCCACCACCGTCAACGCCTCCGCCAACGCCCTGTTCCGGCTCGTGGAGGCCGACGGCGGGACACCGACATTGCTCTTCGACGAGATCGACACCGTGTTCGGGCCCAAAGCCGGCGGCAACGAAGAGGTCCGCGGCTTCCTCAACTCCGGCTACCGGCGCGGCGCCAAGTCCCTGCGCTGCGTCGGCGACGGCTCGAATCAGAACACCGAGTGGTTCTCCTCGTTCTGCGCCGTCGCCATGGCCGGACTCGGCTCCCTGCCAGACACGATCCTGACCCGCTCGGTCATCATCCGCATGCGCAAGAAGGCCCCCAACGAGAAAGCCGAACCCTACCGGCGCCGCGTGCACGAGAAGCAGGGGCACGCCCTGCGGGACCGGCTCGCCGACTGGGCCCAGACCGTGCGGGACGAGGTCGCCCAAGCGTGGCCCGAGATGCCCGACGGGGTCTCCGACCGGCCGGCCGACGTGTGGGAGCCGCTCCTGGCGGTCGCCGACGCGGCCGGCGGGGACTGGCCCGAACGGGCCCGCGCCGCCTGCATCGTGCTCATCAAGTCCGCGCAGGAAGGCGACGAAGCCTCCCTCGGAGTCCGCCTGCTGACCGACCTGCGCGACCGCGTGTTCTGCGGCGCCGACCGCATGCCCACCGCCGCCATCCTCGAAGTCCTCCTGAAACTCGACGACGCCCCCTGGGCCGACCTGAGCGACGACGGCAAGGCCCTGACCGCCCGCGGCCTGTCCAAGCTCCTGAGCCAATACGTACGCCCCGACAACAGCCCAATCCGACCCCGCGGCATCCGCGTCGGCAGCGGCACCCCGAAGGGCTACTACGCGGAAGACCTCAGCGACGCGTGGGCCCGCTACTGCCCCCCTCCCCCTCAGAAATCCGCAACATCCGAAACATCCGCAACACCGCAGGTCAGCGCGGGTGAATCTGTGGCGGAAGCCCCCTCCGAGAGCCGCCACATGTCCGCGGAAACCGACACACGCCAACTCCGCATCGCTGGCTGACCAGCCGCGCCCGATAGCTGCCGCCGCGCGGACAGTGCGGCGGCAGCTATCCGCAACACAACCGGCATCCGCCACAGATCCAAGCCGCTGACCAGCAATGTTGCGGCGTGGCGGATGTTGCGGATTCCCAGAAGCCCCGACCGAGGAGTCGCACCGATGGCATGCCCCGAAAAGCTCACGCTCACCGAGGTCCTGACAGAGATCAAGATGAGCCGCGCCGCCTTCTACCGGATGCGGGCCCGCGGCCAGGCGCCCCGCCTCAGCAAGCTTCCCAACGGCCAGGTCCGCGTCAGCCGAGCCGATCTCGACGCGTGGTGGGACGCCTGCGAGGAACGCGCCGCCTGACGACACCCCCCTCTGGCCCGCCCCAACTCGGGGCGGGCCCTTTTCATCTTCGGAGAGCCATGCCCTTCACGTACGACGTCCGTATCTACAGCATCGAGACCCGTCGCGATCGCCCGAAGCCCTACCGTGTCCGCTGGCTCGTTGGCATGCAGAAGCACTCCAAGAGCTACACGGTCAAAGCCCAGGCCGATGGCCGCCGTTCGGAGCTGATGACCGCGCTGCGCAAGGGTGAGCAGTTCGACGTGGAGACTGGCCTCCCTGCCTCCGAACTCCGCGCACGGCACGGGGCTGTGACTTGGTACGAGCACACGCGCGAGTACGTGGCCCGCAGATGGGATCGGCTCCCTGCCAAGTCCCGTCGCAACGACGCCGACGCCTTGGCCACCATCACGCCAGCTCTCGTGAAGTCCACGGCCGGGCAACCTTCCCCCCGGTTGCTCCGCACTGCCTTGTACGGGTGGGCATACAACAAGAGCCGCTGGGACGAGGAGCATCCTGACGATGTCGTGAACGCTCTGCGCTGGCTGGAGAAGAACTCGCTCCCCGTTTCCGCGCTGGAGGACCCCGCTACGCTCCGTCGGGCGCTCGATGCATTGTCGACGTTGCTCAACGGCTCACCTGCGGCCGGGCGTACGGCTCGCCGCAAGCGTGCGTGTCTGAGCGACGTGCTGGGGCTCGCGGTCGAACGGCGGTACTTCAGCGTGCCGGTCAATCCGTTGTCCACGGTGAAGTGGTCGGCCCCGAAGTCCACAGAGGAAGTGGATCCGGCGAGTGTGGCCAACCCCCGCCAGGTGCGGTCCCTTCTCGAAGGTGTTCGCGGTCAGGGAGACCGCGGTGTCCACCTCGAATCCTTCTTCGGGTGCCTGTACTACGCGGCTATGCGCCCTGCCGAAGCCGTGGGATTGACCTCCTCGCAGTGTCATCTGCCGGAAAGCGGCTGGGGCAGGCTCACGCTGCGCGGTGGCATCGTCCACGCCGGCCGGGACTGGACTGATGATGGACGGGCGCATCAGGACCGCCACCTGAAGGCGCGGGCCGAGCGAGACTCCCGCGTGGTGCCTATCCCGCCGCATTTCGTCGCGATGCTCCGTGGGCACATCGAGCGTCACGGCACGGCCCCTGACGGCCGCTTGTTCCGTACGAGCCGCGGCGGCGTGATTCAGGACACGGGATACGGCGAGGTCTGGGAGCGAGCCCGGGAGACCGTGCTGTCCCCGGAGGAGGAAGCCTCGCCTCTCGCTCGGCGGCCGTACGATCTCCGATGCGCCGGCGTCTCGTTCTGGCTCTTCTCCGGCGTCGATCCTATGGAAGTCGCCCGCCGCGCCGGGCACTCTGTGGCCGTGCTGCTGCGCGTCTACGCGAAGGTTCTAGCCCAGGCACAGGACCGCGCGAACCGCCAGATTGAGGCTGGCCTGCGGGAATGGGACGGAGACGGGCTTCCCCCCGGGGGACGCCTGGGGGACACACACTGATCTGACTTGGGTGCCACCCGAGACTAGGTGAGACAAAGTCCGCGTTTCGATCACTACTCGAACACTGCTGTTCGAGCATGAAGAAACCCCCTCCGCCCCGCGTTTCCGCAGTTCGGAGAGGGTCTCGAATCAACCTTTAAAGCGTGGCGGCGCCAGGATTCGAACCTGGGAAGGCTGAGCCGGCAGATTTACAGTCTGCTCCCTTTGGCCGCTCGGGCACACCGCCGGGGTTGCTGCCCGTTCGAACCGTCTTGCGGCGGTGCTCCGTGGCAACGACGTAAACAATACCCGATGCGGAGGGGTGCTTCGCCACCCGATTGATCTGCGCCCGGCGGACCGCGGGTGGCTAGGCTTGTGCGGATGCGGCCCGGGACCACGCCGGGCTCGGCGCGGCCCCCACGTACGCCGATACGCACCCGTACGCACCCCGTTTACGCACCGATACAAGGAGCCACAGGACATGGCCGACTCCAGTTTCGACATCGTCTCGAAGGTCGAGCGGCAGGAGGTCGACAACGCCCTCAACCAGACCGCCAAGGAGATCTCGCAGCGCTACGACTTCAAGGGCGTGGGTGCCTCGATCTCGTGGTCCGGCGAGAAGATCCTGCTGGAGGCGAACTCCGAGGACCGCGTCAAGGCCGTTCTCGACGTCTTCCAGTCCAAGCTGATCAAGCGCGGGATCTCGCTGAAGGCCCTGGACGCGGGCGAGCCCCAGCTCTCGGGCAAGGAGTACAAGATCTTCGCGTCGATCGAGGAGGGCATCTCCCAGGAGAACGCCAAGAAGGTCGCGAAGATCATCCGTGACGAGGGCCCCAAGGGCGTCAAGGCGCAGGTGCAGGGCGAGGAGCTGCGCGTCAGCTCCAAGAGCCGCGACGACCTGCAGACCGTGATCGCCCTGCTGAAGGGCAAGGACTTCGACTTCGCGCTGCAGTTCGTGAACTACCGGTGATCCACCACCGACCCGCGGTTCTCTCCACTCGATGAGGAGAGGGCATGAGGAGAGGGCGTGACGAGGGGTGTCCTTCTCGTCACGCCCTCTCCTCATTCGCCGTCAACTCCCGCGGCGGATCCCGGCAATTGGCGTGACCTGATGGTCCGCCGCCGGTCGTGGTGCCACGCTGGTGAGGAACCTGTTTCCGCTGCCCGTCGGGCATGGGAGGTAGCTGTGGCAACAGAGTCGGTCGGCACGTCGGCGTCGGGGAGAGACGGGGAGCTCACACTGGAGCTGGCGCTGTACGGGCCCGACCCGGCACCGGAACAGCTGGAGGAACTGCGCCGGGCACTGTCGGCCGCGGGGGCCGCCCGTGTCCAGCGCACGCACCTCACCGCTCCGGAGTCGGACCAGCGCGTGGCCGAACTCGTCGAGGTCACCACGCTGTTGGTCGGCGCGGCCGGCAACGTGGTGGCGATCGTGGAGACGGTACGGGCCTGGCTCGCCCGGCGTCGCGAGGAGGCCGCGCACCGGCCCGCCACGACGGGCGCGGACGCCGCCACGCCCCGGGTGATCGTGACGCTGGACGGCGAGACGCTGGAGCTCGTCGACCCGCCCGAGCGGGCCATGAACGAGGCGATCGCCCGCTTCTACGACCGACACCGGCAGGACTGAGCGATGACGGTCCTCCAGGTCCGGGTGTCGGAGCCGCGGCGCGGGCGCACCCAGTACTCGTACGAACTCAAGTCCGGTGACGGGTCCGTGCTCGGGCCGCTGGAGCAGGAGCACACCGTCGATGTGAGCCAGGACCTGGTCAAGGACCTGTGCATGGAGATCGACGAGGCGCTGAAGAACGCCGATGCCGACGCCCCGGCCGGCACCGAGCTGCGCGAGAGCCTGGCGAGACTCGGCAGCCTGCTCTACGACGCGCTGTTCCCGCAGGCCGGCCAGCCCGAGCTGATGCGGCGGCTGCGCGAGTCGAGCGGGCCGCTGCTGGTGCAGAGCAACGAGGCGCTGGTCCCGTGGGAACTGCTGCACGACGAGGGCGACTTCCTCGGTCTGCGGCACGACATGGGGCGCCGCGCGAAGGTCGACCGGCCGGTGGTCAGCGGGCGCAGCATCGACCAGGTCCGCCGGGCGCTCGTCGTCGGCGACACCCTGGGGGATCTGGCGTCGGCCCGGGAGGAGACCGAGCGGATCAGCGCGTGGCTGAGCGAGAACGGGGTGGCGTGCACGGTGCTGACCGGCCGCGAGGCCACCCTGTCGCGGGTCGTCGGGGAGCTGGCGCGCGAGCAGCAGCCGTACGACCTCTTCCACTACTCGGGGCATGTCTCCGGGGTGCCGGACGCCGCCGGGCTGATGGTGCACGACCGCAAGTTCATCGGGATGGACGCGCTGCAGCCGCTGGCCCGCAGGGGCGCGCCGCCCGTCGTGTTCATCAACGGCTGCGCCTCGGCGGACCCGATGCTCGACTCGGCGCCGCGGGCCCAGGCGGAGGCGGCGCAGACCATGAACGCCTGCATGGCCTTCATGGTCGTGGGCGCGAAGACGGTCGTCGGTACGCGGACGGCGGTGGGGGACGCCGGGGCGCTGCGCTTCGCGGAGGCGTTCTACGGGCAGCTGCGCGACCACATGGAGGCGGGCACCGCCGTACGCAGGGCGCGGGCGCTGCTGGCGGACCAGTCGGAGGGCGCGTGGGCGTCGTTCGTGCTGTACGGGGATCCGGCGGTACGGATCACCACGTCCGCGGAGCCGGAGCCCGAGCCCGAGCCGGTGCGCCGGGACGACCGGAGGAAGGCCGGGTCCGAGCGGCCGGGGTACTCCGCGGACGCGACCGGGCTGCTGCGGCGGACCCGGCGCTTCGGCTCGGTGCGCGGGATCGTCACCTCGGTCGATCTGCTGACCGCGCTGCTGGAGACGGAGAAGGTGCGGGAGCGGGCCGCGGTGCGGATCGGGGCGAAGCGGCTCCAGCTGCTGACCGAGGTGCTGCGCCAGCTCCAGAGCCATACGCCGGCCGCCGGTGACACCGGGTCGTTCCCCACGGGCTCGTACGGCGTGAACGGCACGCAGGGCACGAGCGGCGCGAACGGCTCGAACGGCTCGAAGGCAGGCGGCGGCGCGAAGCCGGACGGCGGCGGGAGCATCGTGCTGTCCGACACCGTCGAGCGGGTGCTGGAGGGGGCCGAGGCGGCCGTCGTGCGGGACGGGCGCTCGGCGGTCGGGGTGGACGACATCTCGGCGGCGTTCCTGGAGACGGGCGGCGGCAGTTGTGCCGAGCTGCTCCAGCTCTTCGGGATCAGGCCGGACCGGCTGCTGTCGCCGACGGTCGAGCGGCGGGGACCGCAGTCGGGCGACGACGTCTTCAGCCTGGACGGGCTCTCCCCGGCGGCGGCGACGGCGGTGCGGTGTGCGCGGCTGCTGGCGGCGGTGAAGGGCGAGAAGATCAGTACGTATCTGCTGCTGCAGGCCTTCGCGATGACCGGCAGCGAGGTGCTGCAGGAGGCGCTGGCGGAGCAGGGCGAGGAGGGGACGGACGCGTATCACACGCTGGCGCCGCTCGGCGGGGCCCGGCCCCGGGACTTCTCCCGGCGCACCCTGGCCCGGCTGGAGCAGACCCTCGCGGAGGCGGACGGTCCCGTCGGTGAGGAGGCGCTGCTGATCGCGCTCCTCACCGAGGAGGACGCCTCGGCCCGACGCCTGCTGCAGAAGCTGGGCGTCGAGCCGGAACTGCTCATTCAGGCCTTGCGGAATCCCCTGGGCTGACGGCACCGACGGGCTCCGGCGGCTCGGACGGCTCCGGGTCGGCCGCGGCCGTCAGGTGCGTCACGCCCTGGCGGGCGACCGGGTCGTCGGGGTCTCGGGCCAGGGCGAGGTGCCAGTGGCGGTGGGCCTCGGTGTGCGCGCCGAGGTGGTAGCAGGCCAGCGCCAGCGCGTTGTGGGCCTCCATGTCGTCGGGGTACCAGTGGACGATCGCGGTGAAGCGGTCGCGGGCGGTGGCGTGGTCGCCGGCGCGGGCGGCGGCCAGGCCCTCGTTGAACAGGCGCGCCGCGTAGGCCGACAGCCGGACGTACGCCTGGAGCGGGGTGCCGCAGCGGCGGCAGCTGCCGGCCGTGGGCTCGTTCTCGGCACGGCAGCGGGCGATGGGGCAGACGACCGTCACCGCAGCCCCCCGCCCGAGGACGAGTCGCCGACGACGATCGGGATGACGATGTCGTTCGCGCCGCCCTCGCCGACGAGCAGGCGGGCGAGGTGACGCAGCCGCGCCATCAGCTTCCCGGCCTCCTGCATGACCCGTTCGGGGTCGGTCGCCAGCGACGGCGCCAGCTGCTCCAGCCGGTACCGGATCTCCTCCAGCTCCCGCTGCTCCGCCGTCCTGCCGGTGCCCGCGGCCACCCGCAGCAGCTCCTGGCTGCCCTGCATACCGGCCCGCACCAGCTCCTCCGCCCGCACCGCGGGGGTGAGCTCCGGGGCCGACTCGGTCCGCATCATCTGCTCCAGGTACCGGTACATCCGGTGCAGCTGCTGGATGACCTCGCCGTACGCCCGTTGGTCGCTGTTGGCCCAGGCCCGCTCGCCGCGCTGGCGCTGGTCCTCGATGGTGCGGGACATCTCGGGCGCGTCGAAGGTCTTGCCCTGCGGTACGCCGTTCTGGACGAGGTACGCGTGCAGGCTCTGGCAGGCCTCGACCAGGTCGTCGAAGTCCTGCTTGGGCGGTTCGAGGCCGCGCGAGTGCTGGGTCGTCACGGAGTCGGCGAGCTGCTGGAGCTCCTGGAACTCGTGCACGGCCGAGGACACGTCGCCGCTGCCGCGTGCCTCCTCGAAGGCCTTGCGCACCATCGTCCACTTGGTACGGGCGATGGTCTGCGGCCCGGCCGGGAGGTAGCCGGCGTTCTCCTCGAAGCCCCGGTACAGCGCGTCGATCTCCGCCTGCTCGGGCATCGGGCGCTCGTCGGGCAGCTCCACCGGTACGTCGAAGTGGACCTCGCCGACGGTGCCGCGCACGGTGATCGCCGCGTTCTCGTGCATCGCCACGTTCAGCCGGATCGCGGTGCCGCGCGGGGTGGACGACGGCACCTCCACGGTGATCACCTGGATCGGCGTGCTCTGCTGGAACAGCCGCAGTTCCACCCGCTCCTTGCCGGGGTGGATGAAGTCGAAGTCGCGTTCGTACGGCAACTGCTGCATCGCCGGCACCAGCTCCAGCCGGTCCGTGCTGCCGTCCCCCAGGGCGACCTCCAGCTTCACGGTCTTGGCGTTGAGCGCGGCGCCGCCCGTGCCGCCGGTGGGCCGCTGCTCGCCCGAGCTGTGCGCCATCGGGCGGCCGGCGACGGCGCGCAGGTCGCCGTAGGCGTCGTACACCTCGAAGGCGAGCTCGGTCTCGGCGTCCGGCTGCACGGGGACGTCCTGGAAGGCGAAGGTGCCGTCCGCGAGGAGGTCGGTCTCGTCCTCGAAGCCCGGGGTGGTCAGCCGGACCTGTCCGTCGGTGAGGTCCAGCCCCTCCACGAGCGGCTGGACGGTGCCGCCGACGGAGGTCTCGGCGCGGCCGGTGGCGGCGCTGCCGTGGAAGGAGACCCGTACCGTGCGCTGCTCGTCGTAGACGGCGAGTCCGCCGACGGCCGCCGCGCGGACCGCCGCGCCCAGCGCGACGACGGTGTCGACCTGCTCGTACACCGGCTCCGCGCAGGCGGCGCGGATCTGGCGCGGCGAGTCGGGGGCGGCCGGACCGCACAGCTCGCGGGTCACCATCTCCCGCACCAGCGGCATGTGGGTGGAGCCGCCGGCCAGGATGATGTGGTCGACGTCGGCGAGGGTGATGCCGGCGCGCTCCTCGGCGCGGCCGATCGCCTCGTCGCAGTAGGTGAAGGTGCGCTCGATGAGGGGGCCGGCGACCGCGTCGAGCTCGGCGCGCTCCAGGAGGGCCTCGACGACGACCGGGTCGCCCTGCTGGTCGATGAGTCGGCCCGCGTCCCGCAGCACGAACTCGGTGCGCTCGGTCAGCGCCTTCTTGGCGCCCTCGGCGAGCATCTTCAGCTGGCTGAAACGCAGCGCGTCCTCGGGGTCGCGCTCGGGGTCGAGGTCGAGGGCGTAGCCGTCGCGCCTGAGCATCTCCTGGAGGTGGCGGGCGAGCGCCGTGTCGATGTCGTCGCCGCCGAGCCGGTTGTTGCCGCTGATGCCGAGCACCTCGAAGGTGCCCGCGGTGCAGCGCAGCACGCTGACGTCGAAGGTGCCGCCGCCGAGGTCGTAGACGAGGAAGGTGCCGTTCTGGGTGGCGGTGCGCCAGCAGTAGTGGCTGGCGGCGGCGGTCGGCTCGTGCAGCAGTCCGAGCACCTCCAGGCCGGCCTGTTCGGCGGCCTCCCGGGTGGCGTCGATCTGCGGCTGGTCGAAGTACGCCGGTACGGTCACCACGGCGCGGTCGACGATCCAGCGGGCGGTGGGTGTGTCGAAGGCGGCGACGTCGGCCTCGATCTGCTGCTTCATCTCGCGCAGGATCGCGGCGGAGACCTGCGGCGGGGTGAGTTCCTCGCTGCCGAGCCGGGCCGTCTGGCGGGTGCCCATCAGGCGTTTCACCGAGGTGACCGGTTCGGGGGTGCTGCCCTTCCTGGCGAACGCCTTGCGGCCGACGACGAGTTCACCGCCGCTCGGGGCGCGCCAGACACAACTGGGCGTGGTGGCGGACTTGGTGACCGGGTCGCGGTGCAGGACGATCTCGCTGTCGGCGGGATTCATGACCGCGACCGCGCTGTTGGTGGTGCCCAGGTCGATCCCGACGGCCTTGCTGACGATCTGCTGCGTCATACACTCGTGTCCGTTTCTTCGCGTTCTTCGCGTTCTTCGCGTTCTTCGCGTTCTTCGCGTTCCTGGTGTTCCTGGTGTTGCCGGCGTGTGTTCCTACGGGGCTTCCGGTTCGGGGCAGCCCATGACCACGCGGGCACGCCGGACGACCTTGTCGTCGTCGCCCGTCGCGTCGTCGTGGTCGTCGCGGCCGTGGTGGAACACCGCCGGCTCGATGGTCTGCGCGACCACCTCGGCGCTGAACTGGGGGCCGCTGCGCCAGTGGACGACGTCCGCCCACTCCGCCACCTCGTCGTGGCCGCGGCCCAGCGGGTCGCGCACCTCGATGCCGCGCTGCCGCAGCTCCTCGAGCATCTGGTTCTTCAGTACGCGCAGCAGGTCGTGCAGGCGCTTGTTGCCGCCCTCCACCAGCGGTGCCTCGGCGCGGGCCAGCTGCAGCTCCAACTGCCCGGCCAGAGCGGCCAGTTCGTAGAGCGAGCCGAGCACGGCGGCCGACTCCTGCGCGGCCCTGCCGCGGTCCTTGGCCAGGTCGTCCCGGGAACGCTGGAGCACCCCGGCGAGCTCGTGCGAGAGGTGGACCGCCTGACCGAGGCCGTCGGGAACAGGGCGCTCGGCGAAGACGTCCCAACTCGGCGGCCCGACGGGCTCCGCGGGCGTGGGGTCCGCCGGCGTGGGGTCCGGCGGTGCGGGGTCCGGCGGTGCGGCGGTCTCCGGATCTGCCGAAGGCGCGTCGGTAGGCGTCTGGTCGGCCTCAGTCTGCTCAGCCGAAGAGGACATCGGGTACCTCCAGGTCGGGTTCCGGGTCGTCGGGGGCCGGTGTCCGGTCCTCCAGGGCGGCGTGGGTGCCGGGCGGGAGGGGCTGGAGCAGTTCCCGCAGGACTCTGCGGACGGCCTCGGTGACGTCGAAGTCCTCCGGAGCGAGCGGCCGTGCCCGTGGGCCTGCCGGGGCGGGCCGGTGCCGGCGGGCGAACTTGTCCCAGCGCCGCCCGCGGTAGTCGGTGCCCGGCGGTTCGGTGAGCGCGTGGCGCTGCCGGGTGCGCTCGTTGCCGATGAGCTCGCGCATCGCCCAGTCGTACAGCTCGCGCTCCGCCTCCGGCGCCGTCTTCAGGCCGTCCTCGCCCCGCTCGACGATGGCCTGCCGGTCGGCGTCGACCGGCAGTGCCAGGACGTGGAAGGGGTTGGGCCTGCGCGACGCCGCCGTCATGGCCGCGCCCCTCGGCCGCCGGGTGCGGACAAGTCCCGGCCGGCGGGCTGGAGTTCACTGGTCGCCATAGTGGCCGAGCCTCCTGATGATGTCCTCGGCGGCGGCCAGGTTGTCCCGGGCCGCCTGCAGATCGGGGTCGATGCGCAGGGCCTCGCGGAAGTGGTGCATCGCGGTGCGGATGTTGGCGGTCTCGTCGCGGAGGGTCGGCCGGAAGCCGGCTCCGGGGAGCTTCCCGATGCGGTCCATGGCCTGCTCGACGAGGCTGACGCCCTGCCCGTTGCGCGCCCGGGCGACGTCCTTCAGGGCTTGCTCCGCTTCCCGGCGCAACCTGCCGTCCTCCGCCCTCATGGCACCGGTGATGCCGAGGGCGTCATGGATGCGCGCCTCGGCCTCGCCGAAGCGGTTCTGCCGCATGTCGACGTAGCCCTGGTTGATCAGGGTGGTGGCCCGCATCGTGTCGAGGAGGTCCTGGGTGGACGCGTTGCGCGGGATGCGGTCGAGCTCGGCCAGGGCGCGTTCGTAGCGCTTGGCCCGGATGTGGTCGAGCGCCGTGCCGAACAGGGCCTCCCTGCGGGCCTGTTCGAGGAGTTTGTCGACGCTGGGGTTGGCGGGGTCCCACGCCTTGGCCCGCTCCAGGAGCCGGACGCTGTCCTGCGTCGACCGCTCCAGCAGCCCGCGGTCGACGAAGTGCATGCCGAGCGCCTGGTTCTCGCGCGCGTACGGGCGCCCTTCGGTGGACCGCTCCGCCAGCAGATCGGCGGTCCGGGCGGCCTTCCGCGCCACCTCGCGCATCCGGTCCCGCTCGTCGAGCTCGTACAGGCGGGTCTGCCATCTGTTGTGCCACTCCAGGACGGTGCACAGCACGGAGGTCGGCGCGAAGCCCTGCCGTACGGCGGTGTTCAGCATCTCGATGCCGGCCTCGTAGTCGCCGTCGATGCCGCGCGGGAGCCGCTTCAGCGCCGCGGGGTCGTCGACGCGCTGGGTCGCCGTACGCACCAGTTCGGTGGCCCATTCCTCCAGCAGGACGCCGGCCCGGGCGGCGATCCCGGCGAACAGCTCCTCGTCCACGTCGTCCGGCGCGACGAAGGCGAGCGGCCCGTCGGCGAGCAGCGCGCGGGTGGCGACGGGGCCGTCCCGTACGGCTTCCAGGCAGCGCAGATGCATCCGGGCGGCCTTCTCCTCCTGCCGGTCCAGGCAGCGCGCGCCGTGGGCGCGGTGCAACTCCAGGAGTTCGTCGGCCAGTTCCCTGCGTAAGGCGGCGCTGTCCGCGTCGGGCGTGCCGGTCTCCCGCCAGAACCCGGGGTGGGCCAGCAGCAGGGCCCACAGGGCGGTCGCCGCGACCAGTTCGGGGCCGGCGGTGCCGGTGCGGGCGAGGGTGCCGAGGGCCGCCTCCCGGTAGACCGCGGCGAAGGTGTGCGCGAGCGGGACGTCCTGGCCGTGGTTGCTCAGGCAGCGGTCCAACTCCCGTACGGCGCCCGGCTCGTCGTCCTCCCCGAGTGCCCGCCACAGCGCCGGGCGGCCGGCCACGAGGTCCTCGATCAGGCGGTAGCGCCCCCGGCGTTCGAGGCCCGCGACGGCGTCGGGCAGCAGGACCGCGAGGAGGGCGTCGACACGGTCGTCCCGCTCCAGGGCGGCCGTCTCGACGTGCACGGGGTGGTCGGGGGGCAGCAGCCCGGCCGCCTCACGCAGCAGTTCCAGCGCGCCGGTCCGGTCCCCGTCCGCGTACGCGGCGACCGCGCGGTGGCAGAGGTAGGCGCCGTACTCCTCGCCCGCCTCGGGCACCAGCCGCAGCGTCCGCCGCCACAGGTCCTCGGCGGTGTCGTGGTCGCCGACGACCGCGGCGCAGCGCACCAGGGTGAGCAGGGCGGCGCCGTCGGCGTCCGCCGCGTCGGCCGCCTGCCGCCGTACGGCCGCCTTGAGCGCCTCGGTCGCGTCGCCGCGCCGCTTGCCCCGCGCCACCCGGGCACACAGCGCGGGCAGGACGCGGTCCAGGTCCACGAGCCCCGCCACGTCGTGCTCGGCCAGGGCCCGGGTGAGGACGTCGGCGGCCCGCGGCGCGTCGGTCCGGACGAGTCCGGCGGCGCGGGCGACGAGCAACGGCGCCGCGAGCCCCGGCACACCGTCGGCGGGCGGCTCCCCGTCGGGCGGGACGCCGTCCAGCGCCCCGGCAAGAAAGCCGGCAACCCGCCGGGCCCGCGCTTCCTCCTCCGCTCCGGTGCCGCCGACCGGGACGCGGGGTGGGGCGAGCTGCGCGGGGACGGGTGCGGACCCTGGGGCGGGCGTGGCCCCGTGAGTAGGTGCGGCTCCGTGGGCGGGCGAGGACTCGGAAGCGGGCGCGGGCTTGGGGGCGAGCACGGACTCGGGGGCGAGCGCATCTCCGGAAGCAGGCGCGGTCTCAGGCACAGTTGCGGTCCCGACGGCGGGCGCATCCCCGGAGACGGGCTCGCCCCCGGGGGCGAGCGTCGCCCCGGCAACAGGCGCGGCCTCATCAACCCGCGCACTCCCGGCGACCGGCGCGCCGCCGGCGACCCGCATGCCCCCGGCGACCGGCGCACCCCCCTGCGCCCCCGCACCGCCACCCGCACCCGCCCCCACAAGGCCACCGGCACCCGCACCCGCACCCGGCCACGCGGCCCCCGCACGACCCGCCGCCTCCTCCCCCACCCGCACGCCCCGTCCCGCCCGGCCGTTGACTGCCGCCGGCCCTCCCGCGTGTTCCGCCGCGGCCGCCCGCAGCAGGCGTACGGCCGCGTCGTGGCCGCCGTTCGCGAGGGCGGGCAGGGCCGCTTCCAGGGCGAGGACCGGATCGACTACGCCCTGGTCCGCGCCGTCCGGCTGCGCTCCCGTGGACAGCGCGGCGAGGCGCGCCGTGGTGAGGGCCGCACGGCGGACCTCGTTGACGGGGTGCCGCTCGGCCAAGTGGGCCAGCGCCGCGGCCAGTTCGGACCTGACATCGGCGTCGGTGGCCAGCGCGCGGCTGCGAACCAGGGCGGCGGCGAGCGGCCCGGCCTGGTCACGGCCGGTCCAGTCCGTCAGCGCCTCCACCAGCACCGGCTCGGCGTGCTGGGGTTCGGCCAGCAGCTGGGCGAGGCCGAGGAACCGACCGGTGCGCGCCCGGTGCCGTACGGCTCGCCAGGGTGAGAGGCCGGTGCCGGGCCGGGCGGCCCGCTCGGCCAGCAGCCGGGCCGCCCGGGACAGCGCACGGGCCTCGTCGGGCACGGAAGGCAGGGCGTCCGGCCCGGTGACCGCCGCGTCGGTGAGCCGGGCCGCCGCCTGCTCCGCGTACCGCACGGCCTCGTCCGTGCGGCCGGCCGCCCAGTGCACGGCGGCCTGCCGCAGCCCGAGCACCCCGGCGGTGTGCCGGGCCCGGGGCAGGCCGCGCCGCACCAGTCCGGTCAGCCGTTCCTCGGCGGCGTCCGTCCGGCCCGCGAGCACCTCCGCCTGCGCCCGCAGCAGCTCCGCCTTACGCCCCCGTACGCCGTGCAGGAGTGCCGTCACGTCCGCGGTGCGGCCGGCCTTCAGCTCCAGCAACGCCAGCAGCACCCCGGCCCGGTCGCGGCCCCGGTCACGTGCGGTGTGGAGCAGCTCACGGGCCCGCTCCGGGTCCCCGGGCAGCGCCAGCACCCCGTGCCACAGCAGCCGTTCGGCGTGCGGGAGCCGTCGGAACAGTGGCAGCCAGGTGAGCCGCTGGGCGGCCTCCGGGCGCCCGCGCGCGATCTCGACGCCGAGCATCGTGCGCAACGCCTCCAGCAGATACGGCAGTCCGGCGCCCCGCGTGTCCAGCCCGTCCCACTCGGGCAGGACGGGAGGCCGCCCCCCGGCGGTCATGCGCAGGCGCGCCTGCGCGAGCGGGGCGAGCCCTCCCGCCTCGGCGGCGAATTCCGCGGAACGGTCACCGGTCAGCGCCAGGTCCGGGTCGGCGTCCAGCAGCAGGCAGACCAGGGCCCAGCCGCCGGGCCGGCCCAGCCAGTCCAGACAGCGCTCGGCGACCGCGTCCGGATCGCCGCCGAGCAGCCGCGCCCAGGCCGCGTGGTAGGCGATGTCGGCCCGCCCGGGCAGCTGCTCGGCGAGCGGGACCAGGTGCTGCCGGGCGCGCACATGGTCGCCCTCCAGCAGATACGCCCGCCCGAGCGCGTACGGCTGCCAGGGCCCGGTGTCGGGGCCGGGTTCCGTCGCGGCGAGCAGTCCGGCCGTCAGCGGCGGCGGCACCTGCTCGCCGCCCGCGCCGGGCACCTCCTCCAGCCAGGCCAGCATCCGGCACAGGTCGAGCAGTTGGGCCGCGCGCGGGGTGAGCAGGTGGCCCCGGCCCGTCGCCGCGCCGGCCGCCCGGGCGAAGTCGCCGGAGTGCAGCCGCGCGGCCAGCAGCCCGTGCAGCGCGGACGCGTCGTTCGGGTCGGCCCGCAGCGCCGTCTCGAAGCGCTCGGCGGCCTCGGCCGGCCGGTCGTGCAGCAGCAGTTCGCCGTAGCCGAGCGTCCGCTCCACGCCGGGCAGCGGGCGGGTGGCCGCGAGCTGCCGGGCCAGCGCCTCCGCGCGCCCGATCCGCTGTGCCGGGTCGGCGAAGCCCGCCGCGAGCAGCCCCATGACCTGGTCGACCACCTCCTGCGGCGGCCGTGCGTGGCGGGCCAGCAGGTCGGCGTACACACCGAGGGATGCGTCGCCGTCCGCGCCCCAGCGGGCGAGCGTGGCCGCGGCGCCGACGCGGGCCTCCTCGTAGGCGCGCTCCGCGCGGTACAGCCGGGTCAGCAGGTCCTCGGCCCATGGCCGGTCACCGGGCCGGCCGCGGGCCGCCAGTGCCCCGGCCAGCGGGAACCAGGACTGCTGGAGGCCGGTCTGGGCGGTGCCGGCCATGCGCTCGCCCAGGTCCCGCAGCCGGTCGAGGTCGGCCTCCTCCAGCAGCGGCAGGAAGGGGCCGGTCAGCAGGGACTCCTGGAACGACAGCCACAGCCCGGCCGTCTGCTCCGGCCGCTCCTCGAAGCGCGGCAGCAGCTCCCGCAGCCGCGCCAGTCCCCGGCCGGGGTCGGCGTCGGCGAGGGCGGCCGCCCAGGCGTTCTGCAGCCGCCCCAGGAAGGTGAGGTTGTTGCGGACCGACCGCTGCGGCTGCATCCGTCACCTCCGGCCCTGCTCGCGGCCCGACAGCCGGGCGAAGTGATCGGCCTGGAAACGATTGCCCGCCTGCCTGAACGCCCGCTCCGCCCGCCGGGCCAGATCGGCGCGGACCGTCCCGTCCGCCATCCGGGCGCCGGCCCGGACGAGGTCGTGCGCCTTCGCCCAGTGCGCCGCGGCGACGTCGTACGTGCCCTGCTGCTCCAGCGCCTCCGCCAACTCGGCCAGTACGGACGGCAAGAGGTCGCGGCCGGTGCGGCCGTCCTCGGCGAGCGGCTGCAGCAGGGACACGGCCTGGGCCGGCCTGCCCTCCGTGCGCGCCCGCCGCGCCTCGGCGAGCTCGCGGGTCCCGGGGGCCGGCACCCGCGGTGCGGAGGCCGCGGCCGGCCTGGTCCCAGGCAGCGCGTCCAAGGCGGCCATCACCTCGTCCGCGCCCCGGAAGCGGCGGGCGGGCCGCACCTCCAGGCAGCGCAGGACCAGCGCGTCGAGTTCCGGCGGGACCGAGTTGTTGAGCGCGGACGGCGGGACGGGCGGAGCCTTGAGCTTCTGCTCCTGGAGCCACTCCCCGTGGGCCCGCTGGGGCAGGGACAGCGGCGGAACGAGGTGGTCGTAGGCGTGCCGGCCGGCGAGGCCCTCGTACATGAGCAGGCCCAGCGAGTAGAGGTCGGAGGCGGGCACGCTCGCCCCGGCGGCCGTCTCCGGCGCCATGTACTGGATGGTCCCGGCGGTGCCCGGGACCATGCCGCCGTCCAGCATGCGGGCGGCGAGCCCGAAGTCGATCAGCCGGACCGAACGGTCCGTGCCCAGCAGGACGTTGTCCGGTTTGAGGTCGCGGTGCAGCAGCGGCGGGACCAGGCCGTGCAGCCCGCGCAGCGCCAGGCAGATCTGCCTGGCCCACTTGACCATGAGCCGCGCGGGCACCCGCTGCAGCCGGGCGAACTCGGCGGCGAGGGTGCTCCCCTGCACGTACTCCATGACCAGGAAGGCCCGGCCGCCCAGGTCCCGGGCCAGTCCGCCGTCGTAGACGTGCACCAGATGGTGGCGGGCCTCGGTGTCGGCCATCGTGCCCATCGCCTCGGCGAGCAGCAGCACGTCGGCGAACAGGTCGGCGGCGGTCGCCTCGGTGATGCCCGTGCGCCGGGACAGCTTGCACGCCACCTGGCGCACCGGGTTGCCGAGGATGTACTGCTCGCTGCGGTAGACCGCGCCGAAGCCGCCTCCGCCCAGCCAGTCGCGCAGTACGTACCGGCCGTCGACCGTCCTGCCGGTCAGGCCCCGCATGCCGGACTCATCGGTCGGGATCACGCCTCACGCACCCCTCTCCGGTCCAGGTTCGGTCAACTCCCCTTCCTGGTACGACACTTCGGGGTCCGTCCGCGGTTCCGGGGGAAGGAATCGGACCTCAGTGCCCGGCGTCGCCATACCGGTGACGGCGTCCGCCGGGCCGGTCGGGGACAGGCCGACCACGACCCGGCCGCACGCGCGGTACTCCTCCGGATGCGCCTCGGCCGCCGCGAGCGCCGGGTTGTCCACCCAGTCCTTGAGGATCCGCCGCATCACGCGTCCGCCCTCCCGGCCGCGGGCCTCGCGGTCGAGCCGGTGGCCGAGCTCCGCGGCCCGGTCCAGCAGCTCCGCCGAGACGACGAGCTCCTTCTCCCGGCGCTCGCGCCAGCGCTCCTGCCACTGGTTCAGGATCTTGCGCCCGATGCCGTGCATGGCCGCCCGGTCGAGCTGGCGGAAGACGACGATCTCGCGGATACGGGCCAGGAACTCCGGTGTGAAGACCGCGTCCCCGTGGCGGTGCCGGACCTCGGCGAGGCGCTCACGGACGGCCTTGGAGACGTCCTCGTCGGCGCTGTCGGGGCCCATCCGGGAGATGACCTCCTGCCCGGCGTTCGTGGTGAGGACGAAGATCGCCCGGTCTCCGTGCGCCTTCTCCCCGCGCTGGTCGGTGATCCAGCCCTCGTCGAAGAGGTTGAGGAAGGGGCGCAGCACCTCGGGGTGCGCCTTCTCCGCCTCGTCGAGCAGGACCACGCAGTACGGATCGGCGTTGAGCTCCCCGATCAGCCGCCCGCCGCGGTCGAAGCCCGCGTAGCCGGGCGGCGAGCCGAGGATGCTGGCGACGCTGTGCGGCTCGGTGAAGTTCCCCATGGTGTACGTCTGCAGCCGCTTGGACGCCGAGTAGAGGTCCGCGACCGCCTTGGCCAGCTCGGTCTTGCCCACCCCGGTCAGCCCGGCGAACAGCAGCACGGACGCCGGTCCCGAGGTGTCCGCCAGGCCCGCCTTGATGCGCCGCAGTTCGCCGGCGACGGTCCGTACCGCCCGTTCCTGGCCGACCACTTGGGCGGCGAGCGCCGCCTCGTAGTCGATCCCGTCCTCGCCCGTGCCGGCGATCTGGCCGCGCGGCACCCGGGACAGCTCCGCGACCGCGTCGACGACCTCCGCCTGGGTCACCGCCGCGCGCTCGTCCCCCTGCTGGGTCCGGGCGTAGTGCAGGTCCTCGTAGGCGCGGGCGAGCACGCGGACCGCGGACAGCGGCAGCCGCTGGTGCGGGATGAACTCGCCCGCCAGCAGCACCGCCCGGTGCACCGCGTGGTCCTCGGCCGGGATGCCGAACTCCTCCGTCAGCCCGTCCGCCGCCAGGCGCGCCATGTCGCACGCCGTCTCCCGGTCCGGCTCCGTCATCTCGACCCGGGTGGTCAGCTCCTGCAGGGCGTGGTCGGCGGCGACCAGGTCGTCGTAGTCGTGCACGGACAGCGCACCGACCAGGTGCACACGGCGTTCCTTGAGGGCCCGGCGCAGCTGGAGCAGATGGTCGGTCCCGTGCGGGCCCCGCAGCAGTCCGCCGAGGCCGTCGAGGCAGACGACCAGGTCGGTGCGGCCGGAGACCTGCGCGACCAGGGCGGCGAGCTGCTCGCCGCTCTTCTCGGCGGCGACGTCCCGGCAGTCCACCCGCAGGAACCGTTTGCGCCGCAGGAACGGGATCTCCCCCGTCGCCGCCCGCCGGGCCAGCTCGTGCAGCAGCGTCGTGGTGCCCACGCCCGGCAGGCCGGTGATCAGCACATGGTTGTTCTCGGTGCGGTGCAGCGCCCGGCACAGCGGATCGAAGTAGCGGTCGAGGTGGCAGGCCGGCGCGATGCTCCCGGTGCGGGCGAGCCAGGTGAGGTCCTCGGAGGGCGGCAGGAACGCGGGCAGCGTGTACGCCGTCTCCCGCGGGGTGGTGCTGCGCGACTCCTGCAGCACCTCCCGTACGTGGGCCCGTAACCGGTCCGGGTCCAGGCGCAGCGGGTCCGCGCGCAGGACGCCGGTCAGCCGGGGCGAGGGGTCGTCGAGGAGCGCGGCCAGCAGGTGCGGGGTGTCGATCCGGTCGGCGTCCCAGAGCGCTGCGGTACGGCGGGACGCGCGCAGCAGGGTGTGGAAGGCGTCACCGCATTCGTCGCGGTGCAGCCGCGGTGGTGCCGGGCGGCCCCGCTCGGAGAGCCGGAAGGCCGCGGTGATGATCTCCGTGGCCTTCACCAGGCCGATCTGCGGCGGCAGTTGGAGCCGCAGCAGCCGCTCCGCGAGGCCCTCGGTCTCGCCGAGCAGGGCGAGCAGGCAGTGCGGTGGCAGCAGGCGGTCGTAGCCCAGTTCGGCGGCCCGCTCGGCGGCCTGCTCCAGGACGGCCCAGACGTCCGCCGTGAACTCCTCCGACCGCAGCCGCCCCGAGTTCTCGTCGAACAGCTCGGGCAGCGGCTCCAGTTGGACCCGAGCCCGCCGGCGTAACGCCTCGGCCGCCCGCGGCAGGTCCAGCACCCCGCCCAGGAACTGCCGGTCCTGCTCGTCGGGATGCTCGAGCACACAGGCCAGGAGTAGTTCGAGGGTCACCTCGTGGAGGCCGGGCGCGGGAGCGGCAGCCTTCTCGTCGGCGTGGGCGGCGTACTGCGCGGCGAAGTCGGCGAACGCCGCCATCAGTTCCGGCGCGATGCGGCCCGGCGACCCGTCGAACCCGTAGGCGGTGCCGGGCGGGTCGTAGACGTCGATGGCCTCCATCAGGTGCTGCGGTGCGGCACCCTCGGCGAGCGCCGCCTCCAGCGCGGGCAGCACCACCGGGTCCCGGCCGGCCAGCACGGCGAACAGCACGTCTCCGGGCCGCAGCCGGCCGGCCGCCCGCTCGGACGCGGCTCTCAGGACGTCATGGGTACGCCGGTCCCCGCACGCCCCGGGGTCCAGCACACCGTCGGTGAACAGCAGCGGCGGCAGTGCGGATGCGGACCTGCTCGGTGCCATGACGGATGGGTCGTGCCGTGCGGAGTCTTCTGACTGCATACCTGTGCCCGCGGCACCGCCCTGTACAGGTACCGGCCCGCGGACCCACCTCCCCGTTGACGAAATGCTTCCACACGAGCACCCGTGTGACTCCCGCATCCGTCAAAAAGCACATGCCCCACCGTTCCGTTGGGAAATGTGCACGAATCGAGGTGGCCGGCGATCAGGCCCGGCGGCCGGCGGGGGGTGGGCGCCCGTCGACGCCCACCCTCCTGTGCTGCTGGCCGCAGTCGAGGGTGCGCTCAGTTGCGCGAGTTGCCGAACAGGATGCGGTAGACGATCAGCAGCACCAGCGAACCGCCGATCGCCGCGGCCCAGGTCGCTCCGTCGTAGAAGCTCTTGGTGATCGGGTGGTCCAGCCAGCGCGACGAGATCCAGCCGCCGATGAACGCGCCCGCGATGCCTATGAGGGTCGTGCCGATGAAGCCGCCCGGGTCACGGCCCGGCAGCAGGAACTTGGCGATGGCCCCGGCCAGAAGCCCCAGGATGATCCAGCTGATGATGGTCATGCCCTCAACCTGCCCTTCCGCGCTGTGCATGCACTTTCCGGACAGTGTGCATTCGGTCAAGATCCGCTGTGCTCTCGCGCGCTCGTGCCTGCCCTTTCGATGAACAGGACGTCACGACCGCGCCCACCGGTTGCAGGGGTCGGTGATGCTCCCGGTACGCACACCGGAGCTTCACCGACCGCCGCGGGCGCGGCTCGCTCACCGCGCCTTCGTGCGTATGGCGAAGTCGTCCCATGGGGCCATCTCCATCTCCTCGACCGTCTCCTCGTACCAGCCAGTGCCGTCCACCCAGGCGCTCAGCCAGGCCGTGAGGCTGGGGGCGTCGACGTACCAGGCGTGGCCGGCCTCGTCGGCGTTCGGCTCGAAGAGCAGGACGGGGGCTTCGGGGGCACGGCAGTCCACGCACGCGTACATCGCGCAGCCCCAGTGGGGTATCGGCAGGACGCCCTCGGGCCAGGGCCAGTCCGGGTCCTTGCGGCCGCTCTCGCGGTTGGCGAGGTACTGCGCGACGGCGGCGGGCTCACCGGCGGGCGGGCTGTCGAGCAGGGGCAGCAGGCCGTACTCCGGGCCGAATCCGCCGTCGCCTATGCGCAGGTAGAGGTCGCAGAGCAGAGGAGGCAGGGTGAAGCCGAGGGCGGCCTCGGCACGGGCCAGGGTCGACACGCCGGCCGGCCCCGGAAGTGAAGGCCAGCCCCACGGGCGGGTGTTGCGCGCCTTGTCCGCCACCCGTGCCAGCAACTGCTCGTTCTCGCTCATGGGTTCATGATGCAAGGCGCCACTGACAATCGGGCGGGCCTGTGGACAACCGCCGGGTTGTGGACGACCGGCGAGCCGTGGAAGAGGAGAACCTGCGGGTCAGCGGCCCGCGAACGGCTCGTCCGTCCGCACGATCTCGCGGCCGAGCGGCAGCAGCGAGACCGGGATCAGCTTGAAGTTGGCGATGCCGAACGGGATGCCGATGATCGTGATGCACAGGGCGATGCCGGTGACGATGTGCGCGAGCGCCAGCCACCAGCCGGCCAGGATCAGCCACAGGACGTTGCCGACGCAGGACGGCGCACCGGCGTCGCGGCGCTCGACCGTCGTGTACCCGAAGGGCCACAGGGCGTAGACGCCGATGCGGAACGCGGCGATGCCGAACGGGATGCCGATGATCGTGATGCAGAGCAGGAGGCCCGCGGCCAGGTACCCGAGGAACAGCCAGAAGCCGCTCAGGACGAGCCAAATGACGTTCAGGATGGTTTTCACTGGTGACGACCTGCCATCTTCTCGAGCCGGGCGATGCGCTCTGCCATCGGCGGGTGTGTCGAGAACATCTTGGAGAGTCCCTGCCCCGGTCGGAAGGGATTCGCGATCATCATATGGCTGGCGGTTTCGATACGCGGCTCGGGCGGCAACGGCAGCTGCTTGGTGCCCGCTTCGAGCTTGCGCAGCGCGCCGGCGAGCGCGATCGGGTCGCCGGTCAGCTGGGCGCCGGACGCGTCGGCCTCGTACTCCCTGGAGCGGCTGATGGCCAGTTGGATGAGGCTGGCCGCGAGCGGGCCCAGGATCATGATCAGCAGCATCCCGAGGATGCCCGGGCCGTCGTCGTCGTCCGAGCGGCCGACGGGGATCAGCCAGGCGAAGTTGACCAGGAACATGATCACGGAGGCGAGGGCGCCGGCGACCGACGAGATGAGGATGTCGCGGTTGTAGACGTGGCTCAGCTCGTGGCCGATGACGCCGCGCAGCTCGCGCTCGTCCAGGATGCGCATGATGCCTTCCGTGCAGCACACGGCGGCGTTACGCGGGTTGCGGCCCGTCGCGAAGGCGTTGGGCGCCTCCGTCGGCGAGATGTAGAGGCGGGGCATGGGCTGGCGGGCCTGGGTCGAGAGCTCGCGGACCATGCGGTAGAGAGCGGGGGCCTCGAACTCGCTGACCGGCCGGGCACGCATCGCGCGCAGCGCCAGCTTGTCGCTGTTCCAGTACGCGTACGCGTTCGTGCCCAGTGCGATCACAACCGCGACGACGAGCCCCATACGGCCGAAGAAACTGCCGATGACGATGATGAGGGCGGACAGTCCTCCGAGGAGTACTGCGGTCCTTAGCCCGTTGTGCCGGCGGTGCACGGTACGCCCTCCAAGTGGTGCAGCAGGGGAACCCTTTGCTTACGGAGCTTGCTTGCTGTCTCAGGTACCACCGGTGCCGTGGTTTTCACGTCCAGTGGACCCTCCCGCACTGGTCAACGCCAGGCGGGGGCCACTAGTTCCCTTGTGCGCACGGCGCCGCGCGTCGGCCGAGCGGGTGACGCGCGGGCCCGGGCGGCCGAGCGGTCGGGCGCGAGATCTCAGAAAAGGGTCGTGTCGGCGAAGCGCAGGATCAGCTGGGGCGCTCCGGACAGGGCGACGGCGAGGACGCCGGTGAGGGTGATGGCCGCGGTGAGGGGCGCCGGGAGCCGGTGCTTGACGGCCTCGCCCTCGGGGGCGCGGAACAGGAGTGCCGTCCACTGCAGGTAGTAGAAGAGGGCGATCACGACGTTGACGGCCATGATCACGGCCAGCCAGCCGAGTCCCGCGTCGACCGCCGCGGAGAACACGGTGACCTTGGCGAAGAGGCCGATGATGCCGGGGGGCAGTCCGGCCAGGCAGAGCAGGAAGAACGCCATCAGCAGGGCGGCGAGCGGGTTCGTCGCGTAGAGGCCGCGGTAGTCCGTGATCCGGTTCGCGGTCCTGGTGCGGCCCACCAGCGCGGCGACGGCGAAGGCCCCGAGGTTCACCGCCGCGTACATGAGCGCGTAGGCGACCGTGGAGCCGACGGAGTGCTCGGCGTCGTCGGAGTAGGCGGCCGCGGCGATCGGCACCAGGAGGTAGCCGGCCTGGCCCACCGACGACCAGGCCAGCAGCCGTACCGCGCTGTACGCGCGCGTGGCCTGCTGGCGCAGGGCGCCGACGTTGCCGACGGTCATGGTGAGGGCGGCCAGGGCCGCGAGCGCGGGACCCCAGACGTCGGCGTACGACGGGAACGCGACGACGGTGACGAGGATCAGGCCGGAGAAACCGACCGCCTTGCCGACGACCGACAGGAAGGCGGCGATCGGCAGGGGCGCCCCCACGTAGGTGTCCGGGACCCAGAAGTGGAAGGGCACGGCGGCCGTCTTGAAGGCGAAGCCGACCAGGGTGAGGACCACGCCGGTCTGGGCGAGCGTGTGGAGCTGCCCGTCGACGTGCTGGATGCGGCCGGCGACCTGGGTGAGGTAGAGGGTGCCGGTGGAGGCGTACACGAAGCTGATGCCCATGAGGCTGACGGCGGTCGCGGTGACCGACGACAGGAAGAACTTCAGGGCCGCCTCGGAGGACTTTTTGTCGCCGTACCGGAGCCCGACGAGCGCGAAGGCGGGCAGTGAGGCGACCTCCAGGGCGACGATCAGGGTCGCGAGGTCGCGGGAGGCGGGCAGCAGGGCGGCGCCGGCCGCGGAGGACAGCAGCAGGAACCAGTACTCCCCCTCGGGGAGTTGCTTGTCGGCGTCCTTCAGGGCGGTCACCGACAGCAGGGCGGACAGGAGGGCGCCGCCCAGGACCAGGAGCTGGATCACCAGGGTGAACCGGTCGGCCGTGTAGCTGCACGCGTGCGTGCCGCGCACGCAGAAGGTGCTGCGGTCGCCGTCCAACAGGGGCAGGAGCATCAGCGCGGCGGCGGCCAGCCCCGCGACGGACGCCCAGCCGAGCAGGGGCTTGCGCGCCTCGGACACGAACAGGTCGGCGACGAGCACCAGGAGCGCCACCACGGCGGCGATGGTCGGCGGCGCGACGGCGAGCCAGTCGACGGACTGGACGAGGTTCGCGGCCAGCGGCTGGGCCGGGGAGCTCATCGGGTGCCTCCTGCGAGGAGCTGCTGGACGGCCGGGTCGGTCAGGCCGAGGAGGGCCCTCGGCCACAGCCCGGCGACGACGGTGAGGGCGACGAGCGGGGTCCAGGCCGCGAACTCGTACAGGTGGACGTCGGCGAGCTTCGGCGCCTCTTCCTGCGGTTCGGCGCCCATGCAGACACGGCGGACCACGACGAGCATGTACGCCGCCGTCAGGAGCGTGCCGAAGGCCGCGATCGACATGAAGGTCAGGAAGGCTGGGCGGCTGAGGTCGGCGGCAGGCTTGAACGCGCCGAACAGCGCCAGCATCTCGCCCCAGAAGCCGGCCAGGCCCGGCAGCCCGAGCGAGGCGACCGCGCCGAAGGCGATCAGGCCGCCGAGGCGGGGGGCCTTGCCGTAGAGCGCGGCGCCCGTCCTGTCGGCGAGGGTGTCCAGGTCGGTCGTGCCCGTGCGGTCCTTGAGCGCGCCGACCAGGAAGAAGAGCAGGCCGGTGATGAGGCCGTGGGCGATGTTGGCGAACAGGGCGCCGTTGACGCCGGTCGGGGTCATGGTCGCGATGCCGAGCAGGACGAAGCCCATGTGACCGACGGAGGAGTAGGCGATGAGCCGCTTCAGGTCCCCCTTCGCCCCCTGCTTGGCCAGAGCCAGGCAGGCCAGCGATCCGTAGATGATCCCGACGACGGCGAAGGCGGCGAGGTAGGGCGCGAACGTGTGGAAGCCGTCGGGCGCGATCGGCAGCAGGATCCGAACGAAACCGTAGGTACCCATCTTCAGCAGGACACCCGCCAGCAGCACCGAGCCGACGGTGGGCGCGGAGGTGTGGGCGTCCGGCAGCCAGCTGTGCAGCGGCCACATCGGCGTCTTGACCGCGAGCCCGATCCCGATCGCCAGAACGGCGATGACCTGCACGGACGAGGTCAGGGACCGGCCGTTGTCAGTGGCGAGTGCCACCATGTCGAATGTGCCGGCCTTGATCCCGATCAGGAGCAGGCCGAGCAGCATGACGACCGAACCGAGCAGCGTGTAGAGGATGAACCGCCAGGCGGCCTGGGTCCTGCCCTCGCCGCCCCAGCGCGCGATGAGGAAGTACATCGGGATGAGCACCATCTCGAACGCGAGGAAGAACAGCAGCAGATCGAGGACGGCGAAGGTCGCGAGGGTGCCGGACTCCAGGACGAGCAGCAGGGCGACGAAGCCCTTCGGGGACGGGCCCGAGGGCATCTTGAAGTACGAGTGGAGCGCGCAGAGGAAGGTCAGCAGCGCGGTCAGGACCAGAAGGGGGAGGGAGATGCCGTCGACGCCGAGGTGGATCCGCACGTCGAGTGCCGGGATCCAGCTGATGTCGGTCGTGGCCTGCATCCTCGACGGATGGTCGTGGTCGAAGCCGAGCGCGAGGACGATCGCGGCGATGAGGACCACGCCGGTCACGGTCACGCCGTGCCGCAGCACGGCCTGCTCGGGCGACGTCCCCTTCAGCCCGGGCGGGGCCGGCAGCAGAGCGGCGAGCGCGCCGAGGAACGGCACGACGACGATCAACGCCAGAAGGACCTGCATCACGGACTCGCTGATATCGATCACGCCTGCTCACGCTCCCGTGGCGACGAGGACGACGGCGACCGCGAGGACGACGGTGCCGGCGAGCAGCGCGCTCACATAGGTCTGCACATTGCCGGTCTGGGCGCGCCGGACGGCGGCACCCAGCAGGCGGGGTAGGGCACCCGCACCGCGTACGTAGGTCTCGACGACCTCGCGGTCCAGGAACCGGACGAGACTCGCTCCGGCCTGGACCGGGCGGACGAAGAGGGCCGCGTACACGGCGTCCAGGTGGAAGCCGACGGCCGCGTGCCGGTGCAGCGGGCCGAGCAGCAGCCGCCCGGGGTCCGCCGGGTCGGGCGCCGAGGCGACGTCGCCGTACGCGGGTGCGTGGGTGGCGATGGCCTCGGCCTCGACGAGTCCGGCGTCGCCCTCGGGGTGGGCCGCGACCGCACCCAGCGGGACGCGGGCCGCGAGTGCCGTGCTGTGCCGCCAGGCGGCGTAGGTGACGATGCCGCCGACCAGGGCCACGCCCGTGCCGAGCACGGAGGTGGTGAGGGTCGGGGCGAGGTCGCGGCCGTCGAACCAGTCGGGCAGCGAGCGGTAGGCGAACCCGCCGAAGGCGAGCGAGGGGACGGCGAGCACCCACAGCACCACGGTCATGGTGAGCGGCTCGCGACCGTGGTCGGGGGCCTCGGCACCCCGGCCGCGGAAGGTGAGCAGCCACAGCCGCGTCGCGTACGCGGCGGTGAGCGCGGCCGTGACCAGACCCGCGACGAGGGTGATCCAGCCGGCGGCGCCCGGGACGTGCGCGGTGTGACGGGTGGCGGCGTGCTCGGCGGCGCCGAGGACGGACTCCTTGGAGAAGAAGCCGCTGAAGGGCGGGATGGCGGCGAGCGCCAGCAGCGCAACCGTCATCGTCCAGAAGGCGTCGGGGACGCGGTCGCGCAGATGGCTCATGCGGGACATGGCGGCCAGCGAGTTGGTGCCGACGGCGTGGATGATCACGCCGGCCGCGAGGAACAGCAGCGCCTTGAAGGCGCCGTGGGACAGGAGGTGGAAGACGGCGGCGGAGCGGTCGCCGACGGCGAGGGCGCCGGTCATGTAGCCGAGCTGGCCGATCGTCGAGTAGGCGAGGACGCGCTTGATGTCGTCCTGGGCGAGGGCGGCGAGACCCGAGCCGAGCATCGTGACGGCTGCCATGACGGCCATGACCACCATCGCGGCCGCGGAGGCCTCGAAGACCGGGAGGAGACGGGCGACGAAGTAGACACCGGCGGCGACCATGGTCGCGGCGTGGATCAGCGCGGAGACGGGCGTCGGGCCCGCCATCGCGTCGGGGAGCCAGGTGTGCAGCGGGAACTGTGCCGACTTGCCCGCCACGCCGGCCAGGAGCAGCAGGGCGACAACCGTCGGGTGGGCGAGTCCGCCGTGGGCGACGGTGCCGAGGATCGTCGTGATGCGGAAGGACCCGGCCTGGGTGGCGAGGGCGAACAGGCCGATGAGGAAGGGGACGTCACCGAGCTTGGTCACCAGGAAGGCCTTGATGGAGGCGGCGCGGGCCTCCGGGGTCTCCCAGTAGTGGCCGACCAGGAAGTACGAGCAGATGCCCATGATCTCCCAGCCGACCAGCAGCACGATCAGGTCGCCGGAGTAGACGACGAGCAGCATCGCGGAGGTGAACAGGGAGACGAGAGCGGCGTACGAGGGGTAGCGCGGGTCGTCGCGCAGGTAGCCCGTCGAGTAGATCTGCACGCAGGAGGCGACGACGCCGACCAGCACGGCGACGAGGGCGGCGAAGCCGTCGATGTGCAGCGCGAGCTCGATGGGGACCGAGCCGGTGGGCGTGAGTTCGGTGTGGGCGTCGATCGCCTGGCCGCCGCCCTGGCGCACGGCGACCAGCACGGCCAGCACGAAGGACGCGAGGGTCGGCAGGACGGCGAGCGGGCGGACGAAGCCGGGGGCGGTGCGCCCCAGGAGCAGGCCGGCCGCGGCGCCCAGGAACGGCAGCAGCGGGACGAGGACGGCGAGGGTGGTCGTGGTCACGCGGTGGCCTCAGCCTTCCCGGTCCGATCCGCCGCCGGGGCGTCGCCGTCGGGGCCGTCGCTCTCGTGCCCCTCGGCGCTGTCGCGGAGCTTGTCGATGTCGGAGGTGCCGCGGTTGCGGTAGACGGCCAGGACGATCGCCAGGCCGATGCCGATCTCGGCGGCGGCGATGGCGATGGTGAACAGGGTCAGGGCCTGGCCGGAGTGCAGCGTGTCCCTGGCGGCCTTGCTGAGCCAGACGTCGAAGGCGACGAGGTTGAGGTTGACGGCGTTGAGCATCAGCTCGACGGACATCAGGACCAGGATCGCGTTGCGCCGGGCGAGGACGCCGTACAGGCCGGTGCAGAACAGGAGGGCGGAGAGCACGGCGGGATAGACGAGGTGCATCAGCGGACCCCTTCCTTCTCGCCGCGGCTGCCCGGCACGCCCGGGGTGCTCGCGGCGCCGGACGCCGTGTCCGCCTTGGCCTTGCGGGACAGGACGATGGCGCCGACCAGGGCGGCGAGGAGGAGGACGGAGAGGGCCTCGAAGGGGAGGACCCAGTTCTGGAAGAGGCTCGCGCCGGTGACGGCGGTGGAGCCGACGGCCGGGCCGTCCAGGTCGATCCAGGTCGTGCGGAAGGCGTCGACGACGACCCAGACCAGGGCGGCGGCCGCGGCGACGGCCACGGTGAGGGCGGCCCAGCGGTTGCCGGAGTCGGCGTCCGGGGAGCGGCCGATCGGGGCCCGGGTGAGCATCAGGCCGAACAGGAGGAGGACGACGACGGAGCCGACGTAGATGAGGACCTGCACCCAGGCGATGAACTCGGCGGTGAGCAGGAGGTATTCGACGGCGAGGCCGCCGAGGGTGACCACCAGCCACAGGGCGGCGTGCACCAGCTGCCGGGTGGTGACGGTGACCAGGGCCGCGCCGAAGGTGACCAGGCCGACGAGGAGGAAGGCGATCTCGACGCCGGACGGGGAGAGGAAGCCGCGGGAGTCGGCGGCCATGGTCGTGGCGTGGACCGCGGTGGCGGCTGCGGCGGGGCTCACGACTCTCCTTCCTGCGGTTCCGCCTGGGCGGTCGCCAGCTTCTCGGCGGTCTTGCGGGCGGCGGCGATCTCCTTCGGTTCCTCCGCGCCGGGGTCCAGGGCCGGCGGCGCGGGCACCGTCCACATCCAGTCGCGGAGCTTGTCGCGTTCGTGGGTGAGCTCGTGGATGTCGGTCTCGGCGTACTCGAACTCCGGGGACCAGAACAGGGCGTCGAAAGGGCAGACCTCGATGCAGATACCGCAGTACATGCACAGGGCGAAGTCGATGGCGAAGCGGTCGAGGACGTTGCGGCTGCGTTCGCGGCCGCCGGGGGTCGCCGCCGGGACCGTCTCCTTGTGGGAGTCGATGTAGATGCACCAGTCGGGGCACTCGCGGGCGCACAGCATGCAGACCGTGCAGTTCTCCTCGAACAGGCCGATGACGCCGCGGGTGCGGGGCGGCAGTTCGGGCTGGACGTCCGGGTACTGCTCGGTGACGGACTTGCGCGTCATCGTGCGCAGGGTGACGGCGAGGCCCTTGGCCAGGCCGGAGCCGGGGATGCGGGACCGCGTGGCGGGCAGCGGCTCAGCCATCAGGAGATCACCACCTTGACGATGCCGGTGAGGGCGATCTGGGCGAGGGAGAGGGGGACGAGGAGGGTCCAGGAGAGCTTCTGGAGCTGGTCCTCGCGCAGGCGCGGGTAGGTGACGCGGAGCCAGATCACGAGGAAGGCGAGGACGGCCGTCTTCAGCAGGGTCCAGACCCAGCCGAGGCCGTCGGCACCCCAGGGGCCGTGCCAGCCGCCGAGGAAGAGGACGGTGGTCAGGCCGCACAGGACGATGATTCCGGCGTACTCGGCGAGGAGGAACAGGGCGAAGCGCAGGCCGGTGTACTCGGTGTACGCGCCGAAGATGATCTCCGAGTCGGCGACGGGCATGTCGAAGGGCGGGCGCTGGAGTTCGGCGAGCCCGGCGACGAAGAAGACGACCGCGCCGACGATCTGCCAGGGCAGCCACCACCACTCGAAGGCGTCGAGGATGCCGGGGAGGGAGACGGTTCCCGCCGCCATGGCCACGGAGGCGGCGGCGAGGAGCATCGGGAGTTCGTAGGCGAGGAGCTGGGCGGCGGTGCGCAGGCCGCCGAGGAGGGAGAACTTGTTGGCGCTGGCCCAGCCGGCCATGAGGGAGCCGAGGACGCCGACGCCCATCACCGCGAGGACGAAGAAGACGCCCGCGTCGATGACCTGGCCGACCGCGCCCTCTCCCGGGCCGATGGGGATGGCGAGGAGGACGACGAGGTACGGCAGGAGGGCGACGGCGGGGGCGAGCTGGAAGACACGGCGGTCCGCGCCCGCCGGGACGATGTCCTCCTTCTGCGCGAACTTCACGCCGTCGGCGACGAGTTGGGCCCAGCCGTGGAAGCCGCCGGCGTACATCGGGCCGAGGCGGCCCTGCATGTGGGCCATCACCTTGTGCTCGGTCTGCCCGACGATCAGGGGGAAGGTGAGGAAGACGACGAACACGATCAGGAGTCGCAGGGTGACGTCCAGGGCGTCGGTCACTGCGGGCCTCCTGCGGGGTCTTCGGGGTTCGCGGGCGGGTCTTCGGGGGCGGCGGTTCGGTCTTCGGGGCCGGTCGGGGCCTTGTCGGCAGGCGCCGCCTCCTTCTCGGAGGAGGGCTGCTCCTCGGTGGGGGACGGCTCCTCCGTGGAGGGCTCACGGTCTCCGGCGGCCGGTTCGTCGAAGGCCGGGCGGGCGTGGTGCCAGGGGGCGTCCGAACTGCGGGGAGCGGGACGGGTCTTCGGGGCTTCCGGTGACGGGGTCCCGGTGGTCCGCAGGGGCGGCTCTTCGCCGGACGCGGCCTCGGACGTCGCCTCCGACGCACCGGACTCGCCGGCCGCCCTCTGACTCGCCGACCCTTCCCCGGCCGTACGGGCGCGCCGGGCCGCACCCCCACCCGCGCCCGTCTCGGGAGTGCCCGTCTCGGGAGTGCCCGTCTCGGGGATGCCCGTCTCGGGGGTCGCCGTCTGACTCGCAGACCCCTCCGCCGCCGACCGCGCGCGCCTCGGCGCACCCGCACCCGCACCGGCACCGGCACCGGCACCAGCACCAGCACCAGCACCCTCGCCCGTCGACGGCGTCCCCGGCGTCCCCGGCGTCCCCGCCGAACCCGCGGAGCCCGCCGTCTGGCTCGCCGACCCCTCCCCCGCCGTCCGCGCGCGCCGTACCGGGCGGTCGCCCGCCGCGCGGGCCGCGCCTCGGGCCGGGCGGGCCGGGGCCGGGGGGAGCTGGCCCTTCAGGGGGCCCCATTCGTTGGGGTCGGGGACGCCCGGGGGAAGCATCTGGCGGCGCTTGGGGCCGCCGTGGTCGGACTCGCCGGGTTCCTTCGCGCCCGGCCAGGCCTTGGCGACGCGGGCGGCGAGGACGAAGTCCTTGCGGAGGGGGTGGCCCTCGAAGGTCTCCGGCAGCAGCAGGTGGTCCAGGGCCGGGTGGCCCTCGAAGACGACGCCGAACATCTCGTGGGTCTCGCGTTCGTGCCACGCGGCGCCCGCGTAGACGCCGACGGCGGAGGGCAGCGCCGGCGCCTCGTGCGGGACCGTGGTGCGCACCAGCAGCCGGCGCACCGGCGACAGGGACACCACGTGGGCCGCGACGCGGAACCCCGTGCCGGGTTCGTCGACCGCGCTCAGCCAGTCGAAGTAGGTGCAGTTCAGCCGGGAGCGCGCCACCTCCAGCGCGGCGAGCCAGGACGCCGGCGGGACGTCGACCGTCAGGACGTCGTACGACTCCTCGGCCGTGGCCTCCGTACCGAAGAGTTCGTCGGCGGGTGCGGGCAGCCAGCCGACCGTGCTCATCGGCCCTCCCCGGACGGGGACCCGGCGGCCGGCGGCCTGACCAGGTCGCTCTGCAGGGCCGCGGCGGACGGGCGGGACGTGCCGTAGCGCTCGCCCAGCGACTCGCGGGCGATCTTCTCCTGGAGCTTGAGGATTCCCTGGAGCAGGGCCTCGGGGCGGGGCGGGCAGCCGGGGACGTAGACGTCGACCGGGATGATCTGGTCGACGCCCTTGGTGACGGAGTAGGAGTCCCAGTAGGGGCCGCCGCAGTTGCTGCACGCGCCGAAGGAGATGACGTACTTCGGCTCCGGCATCTGCTCGTACAGGCGCTTCACGGCCGGGGCCATCTTGTCCGTGACCGTGCCCGAGACCACCATCAGGTCGGCCTGGCGCGGGCCCGGCGCGAAGGGGATGACTCCGAGCCGGATGAAGTCGTGGCGGGCCATGGACGCGGCGATGAACTCGATCGCGCAGCAGGCGAGGCCGAAGTTGAAGACCCACAGGGAGTAGCGGCGGCCCCAGTTCAGGACCACCTTCATCGGCTCCGGCGCGAGACGGGCCAGCGCGCCCAGCCGCTTCGGCTCCGGCAGCAGAACGGGCTCCGGGGACGGAACCGGGTCCGAGGTCCCAGCCGGGTCCGCCGGCTGTCCGTTGGTGTCTGGCGTCGTCACGTCCATGCCAGAACGCCCTTCTTGTATGCGTACAGCAGGCCCACGGTCAGGAAGCCGAGGAAGATGAACATCTCCACCAGCGTCGTCGCGCCGTAGCCGGGGGCGGCGAAGACCGTCGCCCAGGGGAAGAGGAAGATCGAGTCGACCGCGAAGATGACGTACAGGAAGGCGTAGACGTAGTAGCGGACCTGGGTGTGGGCCCAGCCCTCGCCGACGGGGTCGACCCCGCACTCGTACGTCAGGAGCTTCTCGGGCGTGGGCACCACGGGCCGCAGCAGGCGGCCGGCCCCGAAGGCGACCGCGACGAAGAGCACGCCGACGACGGCGAGCAGTCCTACGACGGAGTACGACTGGAAGTAGTCCGCCGCGACGACGGTCGGTTCCCGCACGTCCGTCTCCTCGCTCCCTGACTCGGCACGCCCCTGTGACCTGCGGCCCTGAGGAACGCTGCTGTCCGACGATCTGTACGCACGGGAGTCTAGGCCCTGATAAAGGGACGGTAAGCAGCCCGTCACGCCTTGAGATGCGCTTGAGACGCCGGGCCGGATGCCGGGGTGGGGTTTTCCCCAGGGGACGACGCCTGCCGACCTCATGGCGCGGGCGCGTTGCGCGCGGCACGCTAGCCCATATGACCGAACGACTCTCGCGCCCGATGGGGGCTCAGGAAGGCGACGGCGACCGTCTGCCGCCTGCCCGTTTCGCCTACGACCGGCAGACCTGGAAGGAGATCGCGCACCTCCTCGCGAACTTCCCCGTGGCACTGATCGGGTTCGTCTACGTCGTGACGGTGCTGTTCGTCGGCTTCGGGCTGACCGTGACCGTGATCGGCTTCCCGCTGCTCGCGGCCGGTCTCGCCGGCTCGCGGATGCTGGGCCGGATGGAGCGGGCACGCGCCAGGAGGCTGCTCGGACTGCACATCGACGAGCCGAGCCCACTGCCCGGACGCGGGGGCGGCTTCCTCCCCCGGCTGTGGATGCAGCTGAAGGACCCGGTGGGCTGGCGGACGGTGCTCTACGACTTCATCCGGCTGCCGTGGGGCGTCCTCACCTTCGCCATCACGCTGACCTCGCTGTTCGTCCTGTGGCCGGTGCTGCCGTTCGTCGCGCGCGGGCTGACCAACGCCGACCGGGCGATGGTGCGCGGCCTGCTGTCGCCCTCCGACGAGCTGGAGCGGCGGATCGCGGAGCTGGAGTCGGACCGGGGGGTCGTGGTCGACACGGCCAACGCCGACCTGCGGCGCATCGAGCGGGATCTGCACGACGGGGCACAGGCGCGCCTGGTCAATCTGGCGATGGGGCTCGGCCTGGCCAAGGAGAAGCTGCTGGAGGACCCCGACTCGGCGGCGGAGATGGTCGCGGAGGCGCACGGCGAGGTGAAGCTCGCGCTCCAGGAGCTGCGGGACCTGGCCCGGGGCATCCACCCGGCCGTCCTGACCGACCGCGGTCTCGACGCCGCCCTGTCCGCGGTCGCCTCGCGGTGCACCGTCCCCGTGAAGGTGACGGTCGACCTCGCCACCCGGCCCGCCGCGGCCATCGAGGGCATCGCCTACTTCACCGTCTCCGAGCTGCTGCAGAACATCAGCAAGCACAGCGGGGCGAAGACCGCGTCGGTCGAGGTGTGGCGGGCGACGGACCGGCTGCTGATCCAGGTGGAGGACGACGGCCGCGGCGGCGCGCGCCTCGACGCGGGTACGGGGATGCAGGGGCTCGCCGACCGGCTCGGCGCCGTCGACGGGCTGTTCGTCATCGACTCGCCGCAGGGCGGGCCGACGGTCGTCACGGCGGAGCTGCCGTGGCGCGACCGCGCGCCCGGCGACGGGCGCCCCGGCGAGCGCTGAGGTAGGGAAAACCCCCCTTCCAAGAGGCCGACGGACTCCATGGATCGCGGACCTGCGGCGGAGGACCGTGGAGGTACGGCGGGACAGCCGCAGGGACAGGCAGGACGAGTAGAACGGACGACGTCGATGGCCACGCAGTACGGACAGGGCTACGGACACGGTTACGACGACGGGTTCGGCCGCGGCGAGCGGCGCCGGCTGCCCGCCGGTCTGCGGGCGCCGTTCGAGGCGCGCAGCTGGCGCGAGTTCGCGTACGTGCTGCTCAGCCTGCCGATCGGCATCGCGCTCTTCGTCTACGCGGTCACCATGGTCTCGCTCGGCGCCGGTCTGCTGGTGACGTTCCTCGGCATCCCGGTGCTGGCGGCGGGGCTGGCCGGCTGCCGCGGCATCGCGGCGCTGGAGCGGACCCGGGCGCGCGCCCTGCTGGGCCTGGAGGTGGCCGACCCCGAGCCGCTGCGGATGAAGAAGTCGGGCGTGATGGCCTGGATGGGCGCCGTGCTGAAGAGCGGCACGTCCTGGCGGACCCTGCTGTATGCACTGCTCCAGTTCCCGTGGTCGGTGTTCTCGTTCGTCGTCGCGGTGAACTTCTGGGCCTACGGCTGGGCCCTGCTGACGTACCCCCTGTGGTTCTGGCTCTTCCCCATGTACGGCGGCCAGGACGGGCTCCAGCTCTACGGCGACTCGACCCACAGCATCTACCTGGACAACCCCTTCGAGATCACCGTCACCGCGCTGGTGGGACTGATCTTCACGCTGGCCACGCCGTGGATCGTGCGGGCGCTGACGACGGTGGACCGGCTGATGGTGCACGGGCTGCTCGGGCCCTCGCAGCTGTCGGCGCGGGTGGTGGAGCTGGAGTCGGACCGCGGTGTCGTGGTCGACACGGCGGCCGCCGACCTGCGGCGGATCGAGCGGGACCTGCACGACGGGGCGCAGGCCCGGCTGGTGGCGCTCGCCATGGACCTGGGCCTGGCGAAGGAGAAGCTGACCGAGGACCCGCAGGCGGCGGCCCGGATGGTCGACGAGGCGCACGGCGAGGTGAAGACGGCGCTGCAGGAGCTGCGGGATCTGGCCAGGGGCATCCACCCGGCCGTCCTGACCGACCGCGGTCTCGACGCCGCCCTGTCCGCGGTCGCCTCGCGCTGCATCGTGCCGGTGCAGGTGGAGGTGGACCTCGCCGAGCGGCCGGCGCCGGCGATCGAGGGGATCGCCTACTTCACCGTCTCCGAGCTGCTGCAGAACATCAGCAAGCACTCGCGCGCCACCTGGGCGGCCGTGGACGTCTGGCGGGTGGAGAACCGGCTGATGGTGCAGGTCATGGACAACGGGGTGGGCGGCGCGGACGCCGGCGGCGGCTCGGGGCTGGCCGGGCTCGCGGAGCGTCTGGACGCCGTCGACGGGATCCTGGTGGTGGACTCGCCGGCCGGCGGGCCGACCCGGGTCACCGCGGAGCTGCCCTGGCGCGGCGAGCGCTCGCTCGCCTGAACCCGGCCGAGTCGCTCACGCGAGCGTGAGGCCGATTCGCCCATCTGCGCCCGAGGCTGAAAAGTGCCTGATCCTTCCCTGTTCGGCGCAGTCCGATCCGAATGCTGGAATGCTGGACTACTGGCATTCGGAATCGGGCTGGGGGGCCGGACATCGTGGAGGACAGGGTGCGGGTGGTCATTGCCGAGGATTCGGTTCTGCTCAGGGAGGGGCTGACCCGGCTGCTGACCGACCGCGGGCACGACGTCGTCGCCGGTGTGGGTGACGGGGACGCGCTGATCAAGACCATCACCGAGCTGGACGGGCAGGGCGAGCTGCCGGACGTCGTGGTCGCCGACGTGCGGATGCCGCCGACCCACACGGACGAGGGCGTGCGGGCCGCGGTGCAGCTGCGCAAGGCGCATCCCGGCCTCGGCGTGCTGGTGCTGTCGCAGTACGTGGAGGAGCGCTACGCCACCGAGCTGCTGGCCGGTTCGAGCCACGGGGTGGGCTATCTGCTGAAGGACCGCGTGGCCGAGGTGCGGGAGTTCGTGGACGCGGTGGTGCGGGTGGCCCAGGGGGGCACCGCGCTGGACCCGGAGGTGGTCGCGCAGCTGCTCGGGCGCAGCCGTAAGCAGGACGTGCTGGCGGGGCTGACGCCCCGGGAACGGGAGGTCCTGGGGCTGATGGCCGAGGGGCGGACCAATTCGGCCATCGCGCGCCAGCTCGTGGTCAGCGACGGCGCCGTGGAGAAGCACGTGAGCAACATCTTCCTGAAGCTCGGGCTCTCCCAGAGTGACGGGGATCACCGGCGTGTTCTCGCGGTCCTCACCTATCTGAACTCGTGACGGGCTGACACTTGGTCAGAAGACGGCCGTTCGCCCGTCGCTCGGCCGTCCGTCCGGATTCCGTCCAGCCCTAGAACCGAACAAATGCGGGGAGCGTCTACAAGGGCAGCGCCGGGGGGCGAGAAATCATGACAAGTCAGGGTGTCACGAGGTCTCACATTCGTGTCCATGATGCGAATGGCCACGGGAAGGCGACCCTAAGCGACGTAGGGTTGATCCTGGGAAGGCCTGCGGGAAGGCCGGTCCCGGAGAGTCGCCTCGAGGGAGGTCCAGTTCAGTGACCAGCCAGGTCAGCAGGACAGCGGAGCAGGCAGACGGAACCGTCGTCGGAGAGCAGCGCGAGCCGGGCGGGACAAAGGACGTACGCAGGCTGGACCGGGTGATCATCCGTTTCGCGGGGGACTCCGGTGACGGGATGCAGCTCACCGGGGACCGGTTCACCTC